>JAHFTY010000082.1:0-14378 GCA_023265365.1 Acidobacteriota bacterium | reverse complement strand
CGTTTGAAAGCGGCGATTCAGGAGGCCGGCAACGTATCGAGCGCGATCGGGCTGGTGAGTCAGAGCGCGTCGGCCGATCCGGAAACGTTCTCGGGCGTTTGGGCCTTCAGCGGAACTTATGGCGCTTTCACGCCACTGATGTATCTGCCGGCCCGCGTCTGGAGCCAGCAGAACCAGGACAGCAAATTCCGGATGGGCGTTCTCAACATTCTCGCGGGACACTCGGGGCCGGAAACCGCCGCCGACGCCCGCACGCATTTCGGAATCTTTTCGCCACAGGTATGGAAGTTGTTCCCCCGCGGCCAGGTGATCAACCTGAGTTTCTGGGATTACAACGACGTTGCTCCCGGATATTTCGCCGCCGCGGAGATTGCCGCGCGCGAAAAGAAGGTGGGCATTATCGTCATTGAAGTGGCCAGGCCGGATTTCAAAGTGGCGGATCGCAGCACGTTCGCCGATCCCGATATTCACGCGGCAGCAAAGGGACTGTATGTCATCAGGGATTTCACGCCCGGCAAACCGAAGCATGGTTATGTGGTGGCGCAGGGCTCCAGTTCGACATTCAATCTGGTGGGCGTGTTGCCCCGGCTGGAAGCGGCAGACATCAATGTGAAAGTGATCGCGGCCATCAGCGAAGAACTTTTCGATCACCAGCCCGAGGCGTACCGCAATGCCGTGCTGCCGGATGAAGCGGTCGAGGACCTGATGTTCGTCAGCAGCGGCACACGCCGGATGTGGCCGCTGCGCAATGTGGGGCCGCTGGCCGATGAATACTCGCTGACCTCGGATTGGGGAAACCAGTGGCTCACGGGCGGCCTTGAAGCCGATGTCATCGCCGAAGCCCACCTGGATCCCGAATCCGTTTTCGCGGGCGTTCGCCGCTTTGCCGAGGACCGGCCCCGGCGTCTCGCGCGTCTGCGGTCGCGGCTGGACTCGCTGGAATAATTCTCCCTCGCGACGGCGGTCTGTGATGTCCCGGACCGCCGTTCGGTTTAGCGATCGGAAATCCGGCGCGGCAGTCCCAGCGCCGCCAGTACCCGCTCCGCCGTTGTAAAAACCCCGAGGCTGTCCGCGAACCGGTTCGCCCAGCCCGTCGTGACACAGTAAGCGGACCGGTGAGGCGGCGCGTGGTGACGCGCATGATGAGAAGGCGAAATGACCAGGCCGTAGCGCTGCAGTAGCCGCGCGAGGCGCGGAGGCGCCGGATCGTGCGCCCACCGATGGAACTGGTTGGTCCCCGTGATCATCGCCGCGAAGGCGAGCAGCAGCGAATAGCCAAAGACTGCCGCGTCGGAGTCGGTTTCCGGCCCAAGCCACCAGGTGCCGCCAAGCACCGGGACCAGGATCAGACAGTTGTGGCCGTTCAACTCCAGAAATCCATGCCGTGTCATGGCCAGCGGATCGCGATGATGTTCCCGAAACGGGGCGATCATCAGCGCACCGATAACAGGCGTCGTCTCTTCAAAGAACGTGTCGCAGAACCAATGGACAAGTCCCGATGCGGCATCCGCAAGGACGAAGCCACAGAGGATGGTGAGGATGGTCCGGATCGGAGCCTGAACGGCAAGAGTATCGACCGCCGCTTTCTTACTCGGAACAAACCTCGGAACACTCAGACACAACACCGTCGCCCCGACGAAGGCTGCTCTGGCGGCGCGCCGTGTTGTGGAGGCGGGCTATGCCGTCGGCAGTCATGGTTTTTCGCACACGTTGCTTCCGACGATGAGCGACAAGGAGGTCGCCGTCGAACTGGAGCAGACCAATCGCATGTTCGAATCGGTGGTCAACGTTCGCACCGCGCTGTTCCGGCCCCCGTACGGCGGTCGCGATATGAAGGTGCTCGCCGCGGTTGAGGCGCACAAAATGAAATCCGTGCTCTGGAATATCGATTCGAGAGACTGGGCGGATCCGGTCGCCAAGTCGATCGCGAACCGCGTGATCGCCGAGTCGCGCAAGCAGGGTCACGGAATCATCCTTCTCCACGACATTCACGAGCGGACCATTGAAGCGCTGCCGTTGATCATCGACACCTTGAAGGAGGAGGGCTACCGCTTCCTGACCTGGAACGGCGAGGGTTTTGCCGAAGAGGCGCCTCAGATAACCCTGACCTTCAATCCCGGGCCCGATCCGGCTTTGAACCTGTATCGCGAAAGCTGGGCGGTCATCGTCGGCATCGATAACTACCCGAAGTGGCCGAAACTTCGCTACGCGGTCAATGACGCCAACGGCGTGAAGGAGATCCTGTTGCGAAAGTTTCGATTCAAGCCCGACCACGTCATCACCTTGTTGAACGAAGAAGCTACACGCGAAAAAATCCTGTCGGTGCTCGGCGATACACTGTCAAATCCGAAAAACGTTCAGCGCGACGACCGCGTGTTCGTTTTTTTCGCCGGGCACGGAACGACACGACGACTTCCAAGTGGGCGGGATCTTGGATACATCGTTCCGTTCGATGCGGATTCCGAGAATTACCAGGGCCAGTCGATTTCAATGACGAACTTTCAAGACATTTCCGAGTCCATTCCGGCCAAGCATGTTCTGTTCGTGATGGATTCCTGCTACAGCGGTCTGGCGCTCACGCGCAGCGGCGGCATCAGCAACTACCTCCGCGAAGTCTCGCGCCGCGCCGCCCAAAGCGGCAGAGTCGTTTGCCGGTCACTTGAGCCGGGGAGATGCGTTGTTCAAGGAAAAGCGCTACGAGGAAGCGTTGAAGGAGTTTCAGGCGGCCTCCCGGATGAACCCGTCGAGTGCGGTGGCCGCGAACAACGCGGGCTATATGTATTACAAATTGGACAGGTTCGATGAAGCCGTGCGATGGGTGGAGAAGGCCATCACGCTCGATCCAAAGCGAGCGATCGCTTACGTCAACCTCGGTGACGCTTACTACGAATCGAACCGCATCGCCGAAGCGCGTCGATACTACGAAAGGTACCTGGAACTCGATCCCAACGGATACCGCTCGGCTGCCGTCCGTGCGCGGATCGGCAAATAGGGCAGACTCCGAGCGGAATTGCCAGTCCAAAAGCGCCCGCCATGAACCGGCGCCAAAGCCGTTATTGTCCTTGAATGACAGGCACTTAAACGGCTAAACTCCCGTTTAAATACTCCATTTTCCGAGAGTCGGGGTTCATGTACAAATCCATCGTATCTTCCGTCGTATTTGTGATCTTTCTCACAGTCGTGGGTTACAACGCCCAGACGAAAGCTCCGGGAACGCCTGCAGCAGCGGTTTCCAGGCCGCCGGTGAGAGGCGTTTCCACCGCCGTTTCCAGCAATCAGAAGCCTGCCGGTCCGGCGGACGCCGAACTGAATCAGGCCGTCAGGCAGTACTGCTCCGGGTGCCACAATGATGGACTGCGGAGCGGAAACCTCTCGCTCAAAGATTTCGATGTCGCCGCAGCGCCCGGGAATGCCGAAGTCGCGGAAAGAATGATTCGCAAGCTGCGCGCCGGCATGATGCCTCCGCCGGGCGCCCGCCGGCCGGAGGGCGACATGTTGAATGCGATGGCGGTGAAGCTCGAAACCACGATTGACACTTTTGCGGCCAACAATCGCAATCCGGGAGTCCGGAGCTTTCAGCGATTGAACCGCGCCGAGTATCAGACCGCCATCAAGGATCTTCTCAGCCTGTCGGTCGATGCCGGGGCCTGGTTGCCCAACGACACGATGAGCAACAACTTCGACAACATGGCGGACGCGCAGTCGATGTCTCCAATGTTGCTTGAATCTTACCTGAACGCCGCGACCGCGGTCAGCCGCCTGGCGGTTGGCGATCGAAACGCTCCGGCCGTCGATGAAACGTATACGAATTCTCAGTACGTATCGCAGCATCCCTGGGACTACGTCGAGGGCGCGCCCTATGGAACGCGTGGCGGAAAAGTGGTCGACCACGTCTTCCCGGCGGACGGCGACTACATTTTTCAATTGATGTTCGCGTCGGGAGCCAACACGCAGATCGAGGACATTGATGTCTCCATCGATGGCGAACGCGTCAGCCTGCTGCTGTGGGATCCGAACGCTCCGGGCGCCGGCGCCGACGGGCGCGGCTCCACGCCGTTGAAGACGACGCCCATGCATGTGAAGGCCGGTCAGCACCGCATTGCCGCCGCTTTCGTGAAACGGGCGGAAGGTCCGTACGAAGACCTGATCCGGCCGCACGATTGGATGTACGCCGGCGGCGGCTCGGGCGGCTCGGGCATTACGACGTTGCCCCTTTTGCGCGACCTGATCATCAGCGGTCCGTACAACATCACCGGCGTTTCGGAGACTCCCAGCCGCAAGAAGATCTTCTCGTGCCGTCCCACGACGACGTCCGAAGAACGGCCGTGCGCACGGGAAATCATCGGCCGGCTTGCCGGCGAAGCGTACCGGCGGCCGGCGAATCCCGGCGATCTCGACAACCTCATGGGTTTCTACGATGCGGGCGTTAAAAAAGGCGGATTCGAGCTTGGCGTTCGAAACGCGCTTGAAGCGATTCTCGCCAGCCCCTACTTCGTTCTGCGCCTGGAACGCGAGCCGGCCAACGTCCGGCCCGGCCAGACTTACCGCATCAGCGATCTCGACCTGGCCTCAAGACTTTCGTTCTTCCTTTGGGGCACGCCACCCGACGATCCGCTTCAGGCGGTTGCCGCCCAGGGACTGTTATCGAAGCCAGGCGAACTCGAAAAACAGACGCGGCGAATGCTGGCGGATCCGCAGGCCGAAGCCCTCGGTACGCGTTTCGCCGCGCAATGGTTCCGGCTGCAGGACATTTACAAGAACCGGCCGGATCCGAATTTCTATCCGAACTTTGACGAAAACCTCGCGAGGCTCATGCAGCGCGAGACCGAGCTGTTTTTTTACAATCTGGTGAAAGGGAATCGGAGCATTCTCGAACTGTTCAACGCGGATTACACGTTCGTGAACGAACGGCTCGCGCGTCATTATGGAATTCCGGGTGTGACCGGAACGCAGTTCCAGCGGGTCACGTATCCGGACGCCACGCGTCGCGGCCTGTTGGGCCAGGGGAGCATGCTGGTGCTGACCTCCCTGGCGAATCGCACTTCTCCGGTGTTGAGAGGGAAGTGGGTGATGGAAGTTCTCATGGGCACGCCTCCGCCCCCGCCGCCGCCGAACGTTCCGGACCTGGCGGCAACTGGAGAGGCCAAGGGCGGCAAGATGCTGACGACCCGGCAGCGCATGGAAATCCATCGCGCGGCTGCCACATGCAATTCGTGCCACCGTTTCATGGATCCGATCGGACTGGCGTTGGACAACTTCGATGTCACGGCGAAGTGGCGTCAGAGAGAAAACGGAATGCCGCTGGATACGCGGGGCGATTTTTATGACGGGACGCCGATCAATTCTCCCGAGGAACTCGCGAACGCCCTGATGAAACGTCCCATTCCGCTGGTGAGGACGTTCACCGAAAATCTTCTGGCCTACGCGCTGGGCCGGCGCGTCGAATATTTCGACATGCCGGCGATTCGCGCGATTGCCAGAGAAGCTGAAGCGGAAAAGTACCGCACCGCCTCCTTCATCCTGGGTGTTGTGAAGAGCGATGCGTTTCAGATGAAAAAAGCAGAGCCGCCCGCCGAGACCACCACCAAAGCTGCGGCAAAGCAGTAAACCGAAACAGTCGAGGAGACCTAAACTATGTCGTACATCACTGGAAAGCATCTGGCACGCCGGACATTCTTGAAGGGCATGGGTGTCACGGTTGCGCTGCCCTTCATGGAGTCGATGGTTCCTGCCGGTAAGGCCGCGGCAACCGAGACCGGAGCAACGCGGCTGGTCTGCATCGAGGAAGTTCACGGACTTCCCGGCTGCAACGAATGGGGAGCGAAGCAATTCCTGTTTGCCCCTGCGACCGCCGGCAAGGATTTCGAGATCGTTCCGCAAAGCGCGCTGATCTCGCTGAAACCGTATCAGGAACACCTCACCATCCTCAGCAACACCGATGTCCGGATGGCCGAAGCCCTGAATCCGCCCGAGATCGGCGGCGACCATTTCCGGTCGAGCGCGGTCTTTCTGACGCAGTGCCACCCCAAGCAGACCCAGGGGTCGGATATCTATGCGGGCACGTCGCTGGACCAGATGCATGCCAGGAGATTCGGTCAATCGACGCCGCTGCCGTCCATGCAGTTCTGCATCGAGAATCTCGATCAGGCGGGCGGCTGCACCTACAACTATTCCTGTGCATACACCGACTCCATCAGCTGGGCGACTCCGAAGGATCCGCTTCCCATGATTCGCGATCCCCGCGTTGCGTTCGACATGCTTTTCGGAGCCGGCGGCGACAACAAGGATCGCGCCGAACGGCGCCAGACACGCAAGAGCATCCTCGACTGGGTTCTTGCCGATGTCACCGACGTCCGGAAGAGTCTTCCGGCTGCGGATCGCCTCCGCATCGACGCGTATCTCGAGAACGTGCGGGAAATCGAGCGCCGCATCCAGAAAGTGGAAGCCCGCAACAACAGCGGTGAGGAGAGGGCCCTGCCGAACGCGCCTGCCGGCGTTCCGGATTCGTTTTCGGAACACATGAGGCTGCTGTTCGATCTGCAGGTCCTGGCAATGGAGTCGGATATGACCCGCGTCATCTCCTTCAAGACCGGGCGCGATTCGGACAATCGGGTATTCCCGGAGAGCGGCACCAGCAAACCGTTCCATCCGACTTCACACCACGGAAATAAGCCGGAAGGCATTCTCGAGTACAACAAGATCTGCACCTATCGCGTCGGACAGCTGCCCTACTTCCTCGACAAGCTGAAGGCGTCAAAGGAAGGCGACTCGACCCTGCTGGACAAGACGATGATCATCTGGGGATCGCCGATGGCGGACTCCAACATCCACAGTCACCGGCGCAGCCCGCTGATGGTTCTCGGCCACGGCGGCGGCCTGAAAGGCAACAACCACATCAAAGCGGCGGACGGAACGCCCATGGCGAACGCCATGCTGGCCTTGATGCATGCCCTCGGCCACGAAGACATGGAAACCTTTGGCGACAGCACAGGCGTGCTTTCGCTGGGCGTTCAAACCACCGAATCGAAGGCGTAGGAGGTTAGCGTGAAGAAGATTGTTCTAACCCTGATTGTGATCGGCGCTCTTCTGCTCAGCGCCATGATGATCGGCGCTCCCGCAGATTCACCGGTTGCGGACGCCGCGCGGCGTGGTGACAAAGACGCCGTGCGTTCGCTGCTTCAAAAGGGTGCGGACGTCAACGCCGCGTTGAGCGACGGGATGACCGCCTTGCACTGGGCCGCGGAACACAACGACGCGGAGCTGGCTGAAATGCTGCTGTACGCGGGCGCGAATCCAAAGGCCGTGACGCGGATCGGCCAGTACACGCCGCTGCACGTTGCGAGCAAAGAAGGCAACGCCGCAGTGGTGAAGATGCTCCTGAAGGCCGGTGGCGACGTCAACGGTAAGACCAGTGTCAGCGGGGTGACCCCGCTTCATCTTGCGGCCGCTTCCGGAAACGTCGATACCGTGAACGCGCTTCTTGAAAACAAGGCCGACGTGAACGCCCGGGAAGCGGAATGGGAACAGACCCCACTCATTTTCGCGGCAGCACAGAACCGCGCAGCCGTGATCCAAACGCTTATCAAGGGGGGCGCCAATCCGAACCTGTCTTCCAAGGCGGTCGACATCGTTGCCGATCAGAAGCTCGCTGCCGCGGCAGCCGCTCGAGAGAAGCAGGTGATCTCGTCATTTGCCAAGAAGGAAGGCGAATTCCCGAGCGCCGCCGAAGTTCAAGCCGCAGTGATCGCAGGCCGGGAGATCCTGGTTTCGAAAACGATTCCGAAGGATCTCGCGGACGCTGCCGCCAATGGTCGTGGTGGCCGTGGCGGCGGTGGAGCAGCGGCGGCGGCAGCCGCAGGCGGTTTCGTTGATAATCGCGTCCCGCGCGTGACGAGCAAGGGCGGTTTGACGCCGCTGCTTCACGCCTCCCGGCAGGGTTACATTGAGTCGGTTGCCGCTCTCCTCGACGGTGGCGCCGATATCAACAAGCCCGCCGGCGACGGCACCACCCCGCTTCTCATGTCGATCATCAATGCGCAGTTCGATGTGGCGATGATCCTTACCAAACGCGGGGCCAATCCGAACAAGCCGGCTTTCAACGGCGTCACGCCGCTGTGGGCCGCCGTCAACGCGGAATGGCAGCCCCGAACGCGTTTTCCGCAGCCGCAGGAACACGGTTTGCAGAACGCCACCTACTTCGACGTGATGGAAGCGCTGCTGAACTCCGGCGCCAATCCGAACGCCCGCGTCACGCTGCATCCCTGGTACATGGAATACACCGGTTGCGGTAATGGCAACTGCGGTCTGGAAGAAATGGAAGGCTCCACCGCCTTCTGGCGGGCCGCCTACGGAACCGACGTGGACGCCATGCGGCTGCTCGTCCGCCGCGGCGCCGATCCCAACATCACGACGCTTGCGCCGCCACCGCGCGGGCCGAGAAGCGGCGTGGCATTGGAAAAAGTCGACAACGAACCTGCCGAAATGACGATCCAGCCGGTCGCTCCGGGACTCTGGCCCGCGACCGACGCATCCACCATCGGCCCCGATCCCTCCGGTCTCCAGCCCGTTCCGGCAGGCGGTCCCGGTATTTATCCGCTTCATGCCGCAACCGGCGTGGGATACGGCGAAGGGTTTGCCGGCAACGCACACCGGCACGCGCCCGATGCCTGGCTGGCGGCGGCGAAATACATCATCGAAGAACTTCACTTTGATGTGAACGCCCGGGATTTCAACGGATACACGGCGCTGCATCACGCGGCGGCGCGCGGCGACGACGAGTTGATTCTCTATCTCGTGTCGAAGGGCGGCGACGTGACGGCCGTGGCGCGCACCGGTCAGACCGTGGCCGACATGGCCAACAGCCCGGTTTCGCGAGTTTCTCCGTTCCCGGCCACCGTGGCCCTGTTGGAAAAACTCGGTTCCAAAAACAACCATCGATGTGTCGCGTGTTAGGGAGTTTTACATTGTTCAAAACAGGGCGATTGTTTGGTCCGGTCTGCTTGTTTTCCTTGATGTTTATTCTGGTGACCGCGGCTCCGGAACGGGCCGCGGCCCAGGGTCAGGGCGGACAGGCGGCATGGCTGCAAATGACGGTCGTGAACGTCGAACCCGCAATGGTCGACGAATACGTCGCGCTTCAGCGTGACATCGCCACTCGGATTCGAAAGGGCGGTCCGGCATGGCGCACTGTCAGCCGCAGCGAAATCTTCGGTGACAGCTACCGCTTCATCATCATCAACCCCGTCCAGAATCTCGCCAGCTTCGATGCGGCCGGCCGGAACCCCGATCCGGAACTGACATCGCTGAACAGTCGTGCGACGAAATACGTCAAGAGCCAGCAGAGCTTTGCGATCCGCACGATTCCGGAAATCGACAACCCTCTTCCGCAGAACCAGGCGCCCTCCCTGATGATCGTGAACGTGGCCCACGTCTTTCCGGGTAAAGAGCAGGACTACATGAACATCATGAAGTCCGACTTTCTTCCCCACTTCGACAAGGCCAATTTCCGGCACATCAACGGCTCCATCGCCTTCGGAGGGGAAAGCGGGTTCGTCCACCTTTTCTATATCCAGAACTACGCGAAGCTCGACGAAGGTTCCCCTGTTGTCAAGGCGCTCGGCGCCAAGGGGGCGCTGGATGTGACGGCGAAGTTTTCAGGCATCGTCACATCCGAAGAGAAATGGATTGCCCGGGTAATCCCCGATTTGAGCTACGGACCCTGGTCTCCGGCCACACGGCAGTAGTCTTGAATTCTGGTGTCAGGCACCACTGACACCAGAATTATTTCTTCAACTCCTTCGCGACCTTCTCCACGTCGCCCCATACCCGGAGGAGATTTCCGCTCCAGAGTTTGGCGATCTGCTGTTCGGTGTATCCGCGGCGCACCAATTCCAACGTCACGTTGAACGCCTCGGCCGCGCTGTTCCATCCGTCCACCCCGCCGCCACCGTCGAAGTCTGACGAGATGCCGACGTGGTCGATGCCGATCAGCTTCACGGCATAGTCGATATGGTTGACGAGGTCTTTGACATTGGCTCGCCCCGCCTCCGGCCATCTGGCGTCGATTTCCGCCAGTTTCTTGTTGTAGTCCGCGCGCTTCTCGGCGGACAGCGCGTCCAGGGCCGGATTTCCGCGGGCGCCTCCGCCTCCACGTGACGCGGCGGGAGCGCCCGGAGTTTCGATCGGGCAGGGTGGCGGTGCATTCGCTGCGGTTCCCCGATTGCCTCCCCCACCCCCTCGTCCGCCGGCCGGCGCGTTCATTCCGAATTCGTCGCGCAGTTTCGTCAGGGCAGCGGTTCGTTCGGGCGGATCGATCTTGACGTACGACGCGAATCCGACGGTCTGCATGACGCCGCCGTTTTTCTTCAGGGCAAGCAGGAGTTCATCGTCCATGTTGCGGCTCACGTTGGCCAGCGCACGAACGGACGAATGGGAGGCGATGGCCGGCGCCTTCGACAGTTTGAGCGCTTCGAGGTTGGCTCCTTTGGACGGGTGCGAGAGATCGATCATCATGCCAAGCTTGTTCATCTCGCCGATGACTTCACGGCCCAGGGGCGACAGGCCGTTGTTGTGGAGATAGCCGTCCCGTTCACCGGTGTTGGAGTCCGCAAGCTGACTGTTGCCGTTGTGGGCCAGCGACATGTAGCGTCCGCCCCGGTCGTAGAATTCCTTGACGCGCTTGATGTCGGTCCCGATCGGGTATCCATTCTCGACCCCGATGACCGCGATGCGCACTCCCTTCTTGTGAAGGTTGATCACGTCCTGCGGCGTGCGCGCCAGCCCGATCTTTTCGGGCGCGATCTCTTCGGTGAGCCGGTGCACCGCGTCGAACTTCGCGATCGCCTGCCGGTACGCACTGTCGTAGCCTTCGGGCGTCAGCGGCCCCTGGCCCACATATGCGATCATGAACGAAACGTCCATGTCGCCTTCGTTCATTTTCGGCAGATTGACCTGCGTCGTGAGACGCATGGTGTAGTTACAATCCTTCGTGAAGTTTCGCGGGTCGATGTCGTTATGCGTGTCGAGCTTGATCACACGATCGTGAATGCCCCGGGCTTTCGCGATAAGGACATTCTCCGCGGGTGTCTGGGCAGCGGACTGAAACGTCAGACTCAGGACCGCAGCAATGATTGTCAGGCGGTTGAACTTCGACATGGATTCCTCCTGGTGAACTGGACCGCGATCATATCGCGCGCGCCGAAATTTCGAAAACCTCTTGCGCACGACGCGGGGTCATGGCGTAAAAATGACCGATGAGCGCGTTGACCTCCATCGAGAGCGATCTCCTCGACCGGCAAGGCTACGAGGTCTTTCCGGACGTCATCGATCCGAAACGTCTCGAAGAACTGCGAACGGCTTTCGAAAACGCGATGCGGAACACGCAGCCCATCTCTTCCGGGAAACAGACCGGAACACGACACGCGAATGATCTCGTGAACAAAGATCCGATTTTCCAGTCCATCCTGACGCACCCGAAGCTTGTCGATGCCGCAAATCATCTGCTGGGGCGGCCGTTTCGAGTTTCGCAATTGGGGGGACGGGATCCACTGCCGGGATTTGGCCAGCAGGGCCTTCATGCGGACTGGTATGCGCGCGCGCCGCAGGAACCGTACAGCGTCGTCACATCGATCTGGCTTCTCGACGACTTTACGGAAAAGAACGGGGCCACTCGCGTCGTTCCGGGGAGCCACCTGCTGACGCGTCTGCCGCCAAAGCCGATGCAGGATCCCGCAGCTCATCATCCGGAGGAGAAGCTCGTCATCGCGCGGGCCGGTTCGGTTCTGATTTTCAACGGCCATCTGTGGCACAGCGGCACGCGGAACAACTCGAACCTCTCCCGGCGGGTTCTGCAATGCGTGCTGGTGGCCGCGGACAGGCTGCGGAACTATCCCGGATTGTGAAGAGAGATACGATCGATCGCGATGGGGTTCCCGAAAAACTGGCGTCCCAGGCGCTGGATGCGATCGGAAAACTCTGTGGTCAGGAATGTCTGCCCGCCCGCCTTGTCCAGCCGTTCCTCCATCTCAGGATGACGTCTCAGGTAGTCCGCAAGTTTGTCCGCGACGATCGTCCCTTGTGAGACGAGGTTCACGGATGCCGGTATCAGCCTCCGAATAACATCTTCGATCAGTGCGTAGTGCGTACAGCCGAGGAGCACCGTGTCGATGGCTCCATGTTGCGCCAGCAGTTTCTCCACGTACTGTTTCGCGGCCGCCTCGGCGTTTTGCAATTCCCCGGATTCGATGATGGGTACGAGTAACGGACAAGGTTGCTGAAAGACCTGAACACGCTCATCGATCTTGAAGATTTCCTGTGGGTACGAGCACGAGGCCACCGTCGCTTCCGTTGCGAGGATTCCGATAACGTTCGACCGGCTGAGCCTCGATACTTCTTCGGCCGTGGGAATGACAATTCCCAGAACCCGGCGCGTGGGATGGTGATCCGGCAAGTACTCCTGCTGAATTCTGCGGAGGGCCACGCTCGACGACGTGTTGCAGGCCAGGATGATCAACTCGGCCCCGCGGCTGAAGAGTTCAATGACGCCCTCGATCGTGTATCGATAAATGGTATCCAGGCTCCGGGAACCGTAGGGCGTGCGGGCGTTGTCGCCGAGGTAAATCGTGGAGTAGGCGGGTAGTTTCGCTCGAATCTCCCGCACGATGCTCAGACCGCCGAAACCGGAATCAAAGAACCCAATCATTCTCCTGACAATATATAATCCGCGGACCCTGTCGGGTTTGATTTCACAAGGAGAGACCCATGAAGCCGCGAATCGTCGTTGTCATCCTCATCGCCATGGTGTTGGGCAGTGCCGTTCTCGCTCAGAACCGGAAGCAGCACTTGAATCCAATGATCGACCTGCTCGATCAGCACAAAGTCATTGTGGGCGGAGTGCCCGCCACGTATCCGCGCCCTCAGGCCGGTGGCGGTGGCCGCGGCCCGGGAGCAGAGCCTGGAGAGGCGAACACGGCACCGGATGCGTGCGGTCTGGTTCCTCCTGCGCCAAGGGGAGGAGGAGGCGCCGTCGGCCGTGGGCAGGGACCGGGTGGGGGCAATCGAGGCGGTTTTGCGCCGCCGGCGCCTGCGGCGCAGACCATGGAAGAGGCTGCCCGAATGACGCTCGCGTTGAAGTCTTCGGATTTCCTGAACGGCAGCATGGAAGGCGGAGTCGACAACGCGATCGGGCCCTTCTCCGATTTCATGAAAGCGCTAAGTCAGGCCGGGGCGCTGGTGAAGGCTCCAACCGCTCACCTCAGCCAGCCGTATTACGTGAAGACGCCGAAGATTTCCCGCGATCCGGAAAAGGCGATTCTCAATATCAGCAAGCAGCTCAACACCGGCTTGAGCGGCGTCATCTTCGTCGCCGCGGATTGCGCCAGGGAAGTGCAACTCGGCCTTGCCGCCATGCGTCCCAAGTCTGCGGGAGGCCGGCGTCCGTCCGACTATGGAGATGCGCCCGCATATTGGGGCCTGACCCCGGCACAATACGAACAGAAGGCCGATGTCTGGGGGTTCAATCCGAATGGCGAACTCGTGAATTGGACCATCATTGAAAGTCTCGATGGCATCAAGAACGTTCGCGACATCGCGAAAGAGAAGGGTATCGGCGTGCTGATTCCCGGCGCCGGAACTCTCGGCGGAGTATTCACCACGACCAACGCGGACGGCCAGCGTGTTCGCGATAACGAAGGATGGGAAAACGGCATCCAGAAGATCCTGGCGGCCTGCAAGGAATTCAAAGTGAATTGTGGATTTCCCGCCAGCACGCCCGCGGAAATCGAGATGCGTTTCCGGCAGGGTTTTAATGTGTTCGTGTTGCAAAGTTGGAGTCCGACGTCCTTCGATACGATGGCAAAAGGCCGCGAATTGGGCGGCCGCGCGGCCACGAACGACTGAAGCGGAGCGCGGGCTTTTCCACATTTATTCACAGGACTGAAAATTCTTGTGGAAATCGAGAAATCGCATATTGACGCACGTCGAGGCCGAGCGTAGATTCACACGCGGTCGTTGAGGTTCACGCGAACTTGAACACCGGCAGATAACGACGGACGGGGTTCATCGCTTTGTTCGTTGTTTAGGCAGTTGGAGCCGATCAATCGAAATCAATCGCTGACCGGCGCCGTTGGGAGAAAAACTCAACGGCTGGTCGCGCCTTCCAACTGATACTTCGAGACGGGCAGCGTCTCGGGGCTTCCGAAAGGGTCGGGTCAAGCAAACGGAATCTCAGCGGCCATCTTCATTTCCGCCGCGCCGCGCTCGTCATTCTCAGAATCCCGCCATTATGGCAATACAGTCGATCCTGCCAGGTTCGCTCGGTCGAGATTCGTTGTTAGAGGAATGACAAGAACGGATTGAAGAACGTTGATCAACGTGTCGCT
>JAHFTY010000224.1 GCA_023265365.1 Acidobacteriota bacterium | reverse complement strand
TTGCGGCCGGCCTGTCCGCCAAACACCGCGCCCAGCGCCGCGCGCGTTCGATCCGCCGGGATGCGGGGAAGCACGAGCGATGCGGTGCTGGTGGACGCGGCGGCGCCGTTGATCTGACGGGTCCCCTGGAACCCGAAAAAGAAAAACGTCCTGTCCCTGCGAATCGGGCCGCCAAGCGTGAACCCGTATTGGTTCTGTCTCAACACCGGGCGGCGGGTGCCGGTCCGGTTCAGAAAGAAGTTATTGGCATTGAGGATATCGTTGCGGAAATACTCGAAGGCGGACCCGTGAAACTGATTCGTCCCGCTCTTCGTCACGACGTTGATGTTCGCGCCGGCGTTGCGTCCGTATTGGGCGTCATACTGTCCGCTCTGCACCTTGAATTCGCGAAGGACTTCCGTCGATGGCACAGGCACGCCGTTGGAGCCGACGGTGTTGTTCTGCGCAGTGTTCGAATGGATGTTGTTTGCATCGACCCCGTCGAGAAGAAACGTGTTCGCCACGAAACGGCCGCCATTCGACGAAATATTCACGCTGCCCCGTCCGAGCGCGGCGGTGTCCGCAACGTCGGCGGATGTGCCGGTCGAAAGGGCGAGCAGTTGCGTGTAATTCTTCGTGGGAAGAGGAAGCGCGTTGGTCAGCCTTTCATCGATCACGCGTCCCAGCGTCGTGGTGTCGGACTGAACCAACTGCGCGGTCGCCGATACTTCCACCGTCGTTCCAAGATTCGCCACATGGAGCACGCCGTTCAGCGTCAGTTTTTCGGTCGCGTTCACTTCGATGTTGCGGTTCACGATCGTCTGAAATCCCGGAAGCGAGAAGGTCACCGTGTATTTCCCCGGAGGGAGCAGCGGAAGCGTGTATGTGCCGACGTCCGCTGTAATCGTGCTCTTCGCCTGGCCCGTCCCTTCCTGCTCCGCCTTCACTTCAACTCCGGGCAGAAATGCTCCGGTTTGATCCTTCACGGAACCTGCGATGGATCCCGTCGTCTGGGTTTGCGCCTGAACGGCAATGGACATCGATACGACAAGCACGAGCAATACAACAACGCCGAACGTTTTCATGGTTTTCTCCTTCACCGAATGAGACGCGGCCTGAGTGATTTGTTTTTGCTGAACGAGTGGCCACATTCTCCACCAGAAAATCCCAGCCGGGGTAGTCCTTTCCGGATTTTCCCAAAAATTGGGAAAGGACCGGTCAGACCGGGATTTTCAGAAATGGAACACCTGCGTTGTGCCGGGTTTATGGGTTTCGTTCCATTGGGCTTCGAAAGTGTCGTTGTCGATTCTGTAAACGCGGAACAGCGGCAGAGGCGTGCAGTGCGAATGCAGGAGACAGACCTGCTGGATGCGGAGAGTCGTTTGAGGAGGCGCGTCCTGGAGTTTCCGGACAAGCTTCATTTCGCGGTCGCTGAACGTGGTCATGCAAGATATTGTACTGTCGCTCGGAGTAATGGACCACATCTGTCCTTGATGCGTCTGATAAAGGCTAGGGGAACCAAGCTGTTAGGCAACGTTAAGGAGGTATCGATGGTCGAGCTGAAGTTCAGGATCCGCAACACCGTCTTTAGTGCGCCGAATCCGAACCGTCGCGGCATGATTCGTCCGTTGTCGCTCTACTGCCCGTCCGTCGAGGAAGCCGCTCTGCTTGGTGAGGTCGCCGAGTCCGGCCACGTCGTGCCTCGCCGGGGTATTTTCTACCTCTCTTTTCCACGAACCGGTCCCGTCATCGAAGGGTTCGAAGACTGCGCTTTGGGTGAATTTCTGCGCGCCCAGCTCGAAGCCCTGTCGAAAGATGGCGAACCGCCCCCGCGTTGCGAAGTTCACGGGCTGGATCCCTTCATGGAGATGGCCGAGCCGGAACAGGCCGAACGGCTGCGCGATCTGATCAGCGTTTGCGAATTCCGGTCCAACGAGTTCACGCCCGAATCGGCAGTCCGGTTTCTCAAAGACAGCGGGTTTTTCGACGAATACATCATCGTCGGCGTGAAACGCGGAAACGGCTGGCGGCGATCGCGGTGCATCACCACCTTTGAAGGCCGTCCCGCGGACGCGGCGACCATTCTCGGTCATCTTGCGGAGTACTTCGGCAAAGAGCAGCAGGACGATAAGCCGCATGACGACCGACACCTCTAAGAAGCCCGATCTCGAAAAGATCGAGCGAACCTGTCCCAACTGCGACGCTGAACTCGACGACAGCCGGTGCAAGCTGAAGTGTCCCAAGTGCGGCTATTTCAAATCGTGTAGCGATTTCTAGGGGACAGTCACCGGTGACGAGCCGCCATCGGTTCCGCCGGCGATGAACGTCGCCGCGCCATGCCCTACACCGTTTCCCAGCGCCGGGCGAGCACGCGGGCGACCGCAAGGAAAACCGCGGCCAGCGCGCTCAGCACGGCGAGTTGAGGGAGGAGCGACGTCAGGGTTTGTGCCACGGTCGCGGTGCTTTCGCCATACCAGAAGACCTTAAGGAAACCATCCAGCGCCCATCCGTTGAAAGTGAACAACGCGGTAGTGTTCATGAATTTCGGCATGATGAACCGCGGGACCATGCTTCCGCCGAGGGCGGACATGATCAGGATCACGATCGTGGAGACGCCGCCCAATTGCGCGCGGGTCTTGCAGGCGGCCGCGAGAACCAGTCCGAAGGCGGCGGCGCCGGCCGCCGTGGTGACGGCCATTGCGGCGAACCCCGAAAGCCGGGCCGGTGTGAAGAGTTCGAGATGAAAAGCGAACGTGGCCCAGAGGAACATCAGCGTGACCTGCATCAGGCCGGCCAGAAGGAGGAACAGCCACTTCGCGATCAGCACCTGTGACATGGTCGCGTTTGTCGTCAAAAGGCGTTCCAGCGTCCCGCTTTCGGTTTCGTCGAGGAAAGCGCCGCCCGCGCCCGCCATCGAAAAGAGCAGGAACATCACGCCGATGCCGGCCGCGTAGTACGCGATCATCGAATGCTGTTCCGGTGGCGATTCTCCCGCGCGCACGTCCGTCGCTCGAATCCTGAGCATCCCTTCTGCGGCGTCGCGGCCGCCCGGAGAGGCGGCGTCGCCGCGCATGTACGGTTTCACGGTCTCGAGAGCCCGGTGCTGCTGCGGCGTCAGACCGGCGCCCAGACTCTCCATGGACGAGAATCCCTTCTCGATCAGAATGTCCGGGGCCGCCATCATCGCCGCCGCCTGAAGCAATCCGCCGACGGCATTTTGCGCGATCGGATTGGCGGCGTCGTACAGGAGTTCGACCGATTCGCGGGTCGACCCGAAGTTTCCAAACTCGCCGGAGAAACCCTGCAAAATGACAACGGCGACCGGGAACTTCCCATCGTGAACCTGTTTTCGCGCGGCGCTTTCATCGGTGGCCGCGGCCACATCCAGCACTTTCTGTTTCTTGAGCGTGGCGATGAATCGCCGGCTGACCTCGGTCTGTTCCCGATCTGCGACGATGACCTTGATCTTGTTATCTCTGGCTCCGGTGTCGGTCGCGCCGAAGATCATCGCGAAGATGGAAAAAAAGATCACGGGCAGGACGAAGGTCATCATGAAGGCGACCTTGTCCCGGCTCAGGTTGATCAGGCTGATTTTCATAATTGTGGGAATCATTAGTCTCGAAGCTCCCTTCCGGTCAGGTGAATGAAAACCGCCTGAAGCGTCGGCGATTCGACACGGACATCCACGATTGCGGCTCCTGTCGACGCGGCCCGCCCGAGCAGGGCGGACAGATCCGCCGCGATGTCCCGGATGTGACCTTCGATGGAACCTCCGGACTCCAGGGTCAACCACACGCGCCGCCCGGGACCGATCGTGTCGCGAACGAGCTCGTCCAAAGTGCCGTCGGCAATCACGCGTCCATGGTCGATCACCACAATGCGATCGCAAATCTGTTGGGCTTCGTCGAGTTGGTGGGTGGTCAGCAGAAGCGAGGCGCCTTCGTTTCGAAGGCGGTCGAGCATTTCCCAGATTCGCTGCCGGCTCTGCGGATCGACGCCCACCGTCGGTTCGTCGAGAAGCACGACCGAAGGGCGATGCAGAACGCTGCATGCGATATTGAGCCGCCGCTTCATCCCACCGGAAAACGTGACCACGAGGTCGCCGGCGCGGTCGGCCAGACCGGTGAATTCAAGCGCCCAGTCCACGCGTTCCTGCAGCAGGCGGCCGCGGAGGTTCATCAATTGCCCGAAACATCGGAGGTTTTCCGCCGCCGTCAGCTTTGGATACAACGCGATCTCCTGTGGGACGATGCCGGGCATTTCGGTCTTGGTGATCGTCCCGGAATCGAGAGCGACGCGGCCGGCAATCGCCCGGATCAGCGTCGTCTTTCCGGCGCCGTTGGGGCCGAGCAGCCCCAGCCATTCGCCCTTTCGCAGCGCGATGCCGACGTTGTCGAGCGCTTTGTTTCCGCCGAAGGTTTTCACGGCGTTTGTGACGGACAGGACGGTTTCCATTGCATCCTCCATTGTCTGTTCGAGGATTTTCCAGCCAACCGGCGCGTTTGTATCCAACTTACCGGCGACCCGCAGGAATTTCAGGACGAAGTGTGGTTATCGGTGGCTCAACGGCGCCCGAGTGCGCCGACGATTTCCGCAACCCGGTTTTTCATCCCGGCATGTCCTTCAGCGCTCGGGCGAACGGATGTTGGGGATCCTGCCCGACGATCGAATCGAGGACGCGCCTGGCGTCTTCATGTTTTCCGGAATCGTAGAGCTTCGCGGCGGCGAGATACTTTCTATTCAGATCCGCCTGTCGGGACGCCGCCGCCCACGGATTCTCCGCGGGTTGAGCGGAAGGCGTGAATCGCGAGGCAAACTCTTCGAGCAGCGTCACCCCCGGGGGTGGAGTGTCTTCGGCGTTGAGTACGGCAACCACTTTCTCCTCGACGTCCGGATCCCTGGACAGGCGCAACAGCTCGACGATGGCCTTGAGATCTTCGGTGTAGGCGGGATTGCCGGCGTGAACCAGAACTTCTTCAAGAATCATGTCGACGGCGGCCAGTTCGTCCGATTCCACCAGAAGCTGGAACCACCGGAACGACAGGTCTTCGTGAGTATGCGTCGCAAGCGTGTAAAGGATGTAGTGGCGCGGCAGCGGCCACATCGATTTCACCAGGCCGTAGGTTCGCATCTCCAGGTCCTCGGGAAGGACCGGGTCGGCGATCACGTGCGCGAGGACACGGGCGCTCGATGACGTCCGGATGCCGCCCAGAATCTCGATCGACGTTTCCACGGCTTCGCGATCCTCGGATGAATCGAAAAGCAGGTCGGCAACGGGGCCGACGGCCGGGCCGCCGATGTGTTTCAGGCGTTTCATCATTTCTTCGCGGATGATTTGCCCGTCGCGCCAGCGTTCGATGAGCGCCCGTGCGTCCTCTTCCGGAGTGGCCGGCTGATCGGCCGCCTCCTCCAGCCGCCGGAACATGTAGGCCGTGTAGGTCCGGACGACCAGCGAGACGTTGTGGAGCGGGAAGTCCATGTCTTCAAGAGCGCGAATCGTGCGCAGCGCAATACGTTTCGTGGATTCGCTCAAGTCCGGAAGCGCCAGGCGCAGACGCGCCCACATGCGGCCGCGGAGGCCGGGCCGTTCTTCGAAGTGCTGACGGATGCCGGCGTCGACCACGCGCCGGAATCCTTCGTCTTCGAAGTTGGCCCGGTCCTCTTCGATCAGATTGCTGAGTTCGTAGAGCAGAAAGTCGTCGCCCTCGACTTCGTAATCGAAGTCATCGAGGAGCCGGGCGAGGGCATCCGCGCCTTCGATGCTGGGTGTGAGTTCCTTTCGTTTCGGCATGGACTACAGCGTGAACCGGACTTCGCCTTTGGATGGGTCGATAGCTTCGATTCGCACATGAACGCGATCTCCGGGTTTGGCGGTCCGATCCGCGATCCTTGTCCGGAGGTACAGATCCTCGAGTTCCACGTTTCCCTTTCCGTCCAGAACGGTCGCCGGCAGATTCTCCGACATCTTCTCACGAGCAAGATACTGCAACAGCCAGTATTGGGTGGAACGCTCTTCGAGTTGCCGGATCCCGACCTCGGCGGCTTCGGCAGCATTGAGAATCTGGAGCAGTTCTTCGCGGCCGTGCGGGACCGGCTTTCCCGACAGCATTGCGGTGAACTGCCGTTGGGTGACGAGGTCGGCGTACCGGCGAATGGGGGAGGAGGCCTGCGTGTACGCCGTCAGCCCGAGGCCCGAGTGCGCGCCCGGCGTCAGGGAAAGCCTGGACCGCTTGAACGTCTTTCGGAGCCGTTCGAAAGCGACGGCCTCGACCAGCGGAGTCTCGTCCACAACCACGGCTTCCCGCGGTTCCTGCGTCCGGAAAATGACCGGCAGCGCGTTCAACGACGCAAAGTCCGCGGAGAGGCCATTCGCCAGGATCATCATTTCGCTCACAAGCAGCCGCGACGGCGAATTCGGATCGATCTTCCGGACCTGGATTTCGTTGTCGTAAACGCGGATCTTCAACTCAGGCCGCCGGAATGTGATCGCTCCACGCGCGGCCCGCGCCCCCTGCAATTCGGTGGCGATGCGGTGCAGCATCGACAGCGATTCGTCGCCGGCCTGGAGTGCCGCGTCCGCTTCCTCATACGACATTCTTCGAGCGACCCGCAATGTGGATAGCAGGATGCGGTAACCCAGCCGATTGGCTTTCGAATCGAAGGTCACTTCTACCGTGCAGGCGGGCCGATCCTCTCCCGCATTCAGGCTGGCGAGATTCGTGGAAAGCCGTTCCGGAAACATGCGCACGCTCGTCGCCGGGAGATAGACGGTGGAAGAGCGCTTCGCGGCTTCGTCGTCGAGCAGATCGCCTTTCCCGACAAATGCGGAAACATCGGCGATATGAATGCCGGCCACGATTTCGTCTCCGGATCGATAGACCGTCAGCGCGTCGTCCACTTCGAAGGTGTCTTCGTCGTCGATGGTGAATGCGGGATGCTCCCGGTAGTCCACGCGAAGCGCCGTGTGAACGAAGGGAAGCAACTGTTCGGACGCCTCGAGAATCGCGGGCGCGAACCGGTCATCCACTCCGGCCAGCAGCAGGAACCGGTCGGCTGACGGATCGATGCGGCCGGCGCGAACAAGGATATCGTAGGCCGTTTCGCGGGACTTCGCTGCGCCGGCCACCTGTTCCAGGACTTCTCCGACCTCATCGCCGTTCCTCGAACGAAACCAGTTGTGCATCCGCTCAATGATGTTCGCCGCCGTCTCCGGTATCGGAGCGGATTTCTGCCGGATCAACTCGGCGATCAGTCGCGCCGCGCGCTTCCGGAACTCTTCATGTTCGTGTTCGCGCTGCCGCCCGAGAATCTCGGTTTCAACCTGCTGTTCAGTTTTCGGCACGAACTGATTTCCTTTGCGTTTGAAGTACAGGGAGTCTTCAAACAGAGCGCGGAAAACCGCAGACGTGGCCTCCGGAGTGTTCTCGGAAA
>JAHFTY010000223.1 GCA_023265365.1 Acidobacteriota bacterium | reverse complement strand
TCCGAAGGGGTGATTCCGCCGGCGGATCTTCGCGACGCCGGGGGGAATCTCACCGTCCAGCGCGGCGACACGTTCGACGTGGCGATCACGGGCTTCAACAGCGAAGGGATGGCCACGCTTTCCCGCGTCACCGGTCCGCGCCCGCGCGATTGGGACGGGCTGTCCCGCGCGTCCGAAGCGAAGTAAATCATCGCCGGCCGCGTCACCGGCGTGGTGCGGGGCGGACTGACCGTCGATGTGGGGGCGCGCGCGTTCCTGCCGGCTTCGCGCAGCGGCGTCCGCGATCAGGCGGAGATGGAAAAGCTGGTCGGCCAGGAGATCCGGTGCCGCATCATCAAGCTCGACGTCGATAACGAAGACGTCGTCATTGACCGTCGCTCGGTGCTTGAAGAAGAAGCCCAGCAGATCCGGCAGACCACGCTGGAAACACTGGAGGAGGGCTCGGTCGTTCGCGGCACTGTTCGATCGCTGGCCGCTTACGGCGCATTCATCGACGTCGGCGGCGTCGACGGCCTGCTCCATGTCGGCGACATTTCGTGGTCGCGCGTTACGGATCCCTCTACCGAGCTGGCCGCCGGAGACGTCCTCGACCTGAAGGTACTGAAGGTCGACAAGCAGGCCGGCAAGATCTCGCTCGGTTTGAAGCAGATGTCTCCCGACCCCTGGGAGGAAGCCGTGACCAAATTGAATCCGGGCGATCGGGTGACGGGCGAAGTCACGCGGCTGACCGATTTCGGCGCATTCGTCGAAATCATGCCGGGCGTCGAAGGAATGATCCATGTGTCCGAAATGTCGTGGACGAAACGCATCCAGCGCGCCGGCGACGTGTTGAAAAAGGGCGAGCGCGTCGAAGCCGTCATTTTGAAAGTGGACGCCGCCGCCGGACGGCTGGGTCTCGGACTGAGGCAGGTGCTGGGAAATCCGTGGGACACGATCCGCGATCGTTACCCGGACGGTAAAGTGGTCGAAGGCAAAGTCGTCCGGCTCGCGAAGTTTGGCGCGTTCGTGGAAGTGGAGGAGGGGATTGAAGGTCTCGTCTACATTTCCGACTTCACCAGCGAAAAGCGTATCCAGCATCCGAGCGACATCGTGAAGGTGGGCCAGACGGTGCGCGCGATCGTCCTCTCGACCGAGCCCGAAAACCGCCGGTTGAAGCTGGGTATGAAGCAACTCGAGGCCACGTCCGCCGATGAGTTTGCGCAGGAGACGAAGGTGGGCGACCGCGTCACCGGGCGCATTTTGCAGGTCCGCGGCAACAAGGTGACGGTTCAATTGGGCGAAGGCGTCGAAGGCGTGTGCATTGTCGAAGACACGGCGACGGGCGCGCCCGCGCCATCATCGGGATCGTTGGCCGAACAGTTGTCGGCGGCGTGGAAAGGTGGAATCAAGTCTTCGCCGGCGAGCGCGAGTTCCGAACCGTACCGCGAGGGTCAACTCCGTTCATTCACGATCAAGTCCATCGACGCCGCCGGAAAACGAATCGAGCTGTCTCCCGCCTGAAGAGGTGTCAGTGGTGCCTGACACCTCTTTCGTCTATGATCTCGTATGCTCAAAACACTGCTATCCGCTTTCCTGTGCGTGTTCGTTCCGTCCACGGCCCTTGCGCAGACACACGACGCGGGCTTCACCATCGAACAGGTCATGAGCCCGGCGTTTCCGTACGGGCTGGTTGGCGCAAAGCGCGCCGACCGCATCGCCTGGATGGAAGACGAGAGGGGAATGCGCAATGTCTATACGGCGGCCGCGCCGGACTTCAAACGGGTGCGGATCACGTCTTCGATGGAAGACGACGCGATCGACCTCCAGTCGGCGCAGCTCTCCGACGATGGGTCGGTCGCCGTCTTCATCCGCGGTCATAACGCCAACTTCAAAAGTCAGATTGGAAATCAGGGCAGCGCGCCCGAAGGGGGCCGCCGCGAAGTGTGGGCCGCCAGCACCAGCGGTTCGCGTCCCGCCTGGAGAGTGGTTGGCCTGCGCGCCGAGCCTCGCGAACGCGGAGGCGGCGGACGTGGCGGCGCCGAAATCGCGCTCTCCCCTGATGGGAAATGGGTTCTCTATATTCAGGAAGGACAGATCCATCGGGCCGCCGTGGACCCGGGGAATGCCGATGCCCGCATGGTGGACGAGGCGCCGCCTTTTTTCGTCACGCTCGGCGTGAACAGCGATCCGGTCTGGTCGCCGGACAGCAGGAAAGTGGCGTTCGTGAGCGGGCGCTACGATCAGCGTCAGTACTTCCCGACGCAGGGCCAGGCCATCACCCACTCGTTCATCACCGTGTACGATCTGGAGACACGGCGCATTTCGTACCTGGCGCCCAATGTCGATCGCGACAGCAGTCCGGTGTGGTCGCCCGACGGCAAACGCATCGCGTTTCTGCGGCGTCCCGGACTGCCTTTCGGACATTTCGCAACGGCTCCGCTGCGCACCATCACCCGTGAGAAGGTGCCGGCGGGATTCCTGGATGCGAAGTTCGAAGGGGGATACACGCTCGGACTCTGGGTGGCGGATGTGGCGAGCGGAGAAGGCAAAGAGATCTGGCACAACACGCCGCGCGACACCGTTTTCACACAGGTCAACGCGATGGACTGGGTTGGCGACCGCATTGTGTTCCGCGCCGAACAGGACACATGGCCACGGATGTTCTCCGTGCCCGTGTCCAGCACGGCCGCCGATCCCACGCTCCTCACCCCCGGCGACGGCGAAGTCGAACGCATCGCGTTCTCACCGGATGCCCGCTGGCTCTACTACACGTCCAACCTCGGCGACCAGGATCGGCGGCACCTCTGGCGCGTGCCCGTTGCCGGCGGCCCGGCCGAACAACTGACGCGGGGCCCGTCGATCGAGACGGCGCTCGCCATTCCCGGCGCCGGGCAGTACCTGGCGGCGCTGCAATCGGGTCCGCGGCTGCCGGTATCGGTGTCCGTGTTCACCGCAACGGCCACCCAGGGCCGCGTGATCGGTCCACCGCTTCCCGCGGAGTTCCCGGCTGCGAAACATGTCGTGCCCGAGTCCGTGGAGATCACCGCCGCCGATGGCGTGAAGTCGCGCGCGATCGTTTTCGTTCCGGCGGACCTGAAGGCCGGTGAAAAGAGGCCGGCGCTCCTTTATCTGCATGGAAACGGAGGACGGCTCGTGCTGGGTTATCCGGATCAGAGCAACGGTTATTACCAGAGCAATTACGGATTGATCCAGTATCTGGTGAACAAGGGGTACGTCGTTGCGGCAATGAACTACCGGGGCGATGGCGCCTTGTACAATGCGGCGTACAACCGGCCCGGCGAGTACGGCGCGAACGGCGTCTCCGAATACCGGGACGCGCTGGCCGCGGGTCTCTACCTGAAGAATCGCCCGGACGTCGATGCCGAGCGGCTCGGTGTGTGGGGACTTTCCTACGGTGGCTGGATCACCGGCGTGGCGCTGTCGCGCAACTCGGACATCTTCAAGGCCGGCGCGATTTTTGCGGGGGTTCAATTGAGGAGCACGTCGCTCGATCCGGAGAACCTGGCGTATCAGTCGTCACCGGCATTCAACATCGACAAGTGGACATCCCCCACGCTTTTTCTCCACGGCGACGACGATCGCAACGTCGAGTTCTCGCAGACGATCGGACTGATCAACGCGCTCCGCGCCAAAGGCACACCGCACAAAGCGTTCGTCATGCCGGACGAAACGCATTACATGCTGCGCTTCGCCACACGCGCAAAGGCGTTCCATGCCGTCGACGAGTGGTTCGAGACGATGATGATCCATAAGAACGGATCGCGATCGGCGAAGTGACGCGCTCGTATTCGGGTGGCGTCTCAAAAACCGGGCGAGGCCCCGACTCTCTGCCCCCGTCGCCACCCGGAAGGCGGCTTACTGCCGGAACGTCAGGGACTACAGAGTCTCCCAGGTCAGGTCGTCTGATCCGAATCCGTCGTGCGGGTTTTACGCCCAGATCACGAACGTCACCACGCGCTCGCCGTTGCCGAGGTCGCGTTCGAATATCTGCATCCGGCCTCCGCGAGAGCTCTTCATCAACTGTCCCCATGCGGACGGGTGATCCAGGTCGGCGTTCGACGCGCCAGGCGAACTCTTCAGAGTCGTGGTCGAATCGACGTGTCCGTAGATGATGGCCAGTTCCTGAAAGTCGTGGAGGTTCGGATGCTGGTTCGTGGTGGGATCGCTCGTGTAATCCATGCAGGAGCCTAAGTTCGGGTTGTTGAAAACTTCGTCCTGATGAGCCAGCCCAAAGGTGTGTCCGATCTCCTGGCAAGTCACGAATTGTCTCCAGACCGGTGTGTTGTAAGCCGGCGTATTGAAGTATGTGTCGTTCAGTTTCACGACGCCCTGGGTGATATGCGAGCCGCTGACCCAGACCTGCGCGATCCCGAGCCAACCATTCGAGCCATAGGTTCCGTTACAGACCTCGACCCGGCCGGATGTGGGGCGGCAGTTGCGCGGATTCGCCTGACCTGCCACGACCACTGTGTTCAGGACATCCGGGACACTGGGATCGCCGCTGCTCCAGTCCGAAGATGCAATATTGAGATGAGGATCCCAGATCGAAGACACGTTATCGCCGAGTTTCAGCGCGAACGGGTTTGCGGTTCGTGCCCAATGGTACCCTCCCCATGAATGGCTCGCGAAAACCGCAAACTGAAACGTGATACCCAGGAGCGCCACGACAAGCGCGGCCATAACGGCCACGCGGCCCGGTCGAGTCATGCAAGTCATCCGCAGAATTCCTGAAGCTGGCGATTTCCAAGCTCGAAACATATTAGAGACCCTCCGATTGATGCGAACAGTTTTGGGAATATTAACTCGTTGACGGGTTTTCGTCAGAAGTTTTCCATTTCCCCGTTTGGCACGATCCTGGAAGCGATGCATTTGGCGCGGAATGGGAATCGGATTTTGTTGTCGAGGTAGTAATGCCAGCCCATCGCCTGCTCTTCGGGTCCACACGCATCGACAATCTCCGATCAGATAATGCAGCGCGTCCTCCAGCCCGAACCGTTCGCGGATACCTTCCTTAGCCTCACACTGAGATTTTGTGGAACTGTATCGACAAATCGCTCATCCGTTGCATCATCCGCCGAAGTCACGATCCTGACCTTCCTGCATATCCGGTGGCAGGTCCTTGCGAATGCGATTTCCTTCGGCATCGACTATGCCGGCCTCCTGTAAACGCCGCGCTGCTTCACTCTCTCGCTCGACCGCGGCCGGGTAATACGGACCTGGTTTTGGTTCTTGTTTTCCGTTCGGAACAGAAAAGCCCTTCAACTCGGACATCACAGGTTGCCTCAACTCGGGCGCCTCTAAACGCGACGCCGACGCGCGATTTGGGTTCGACTGTTTCCGTCGCGGATTTCGGTTTTGTTCCAGAACCGTGTGAGTACACCGTGCGGAATTCGCAGTTGGCTTCGTTTGCGGAAGAATCTCGATTTCCCAACTTCGTTGGCCAGATCATGGACGCCTGGTTCATCACGGAAGATTGTGCGCGCTTGGTTTGGACTCAAGCGTAGGATCTTTGCGCGGAATTCACCTCGTCTCGCGCGACGTCGAACCGTATCGTCCTCAAACCCGATCATCCCGGCGACCTCTTTCACTGACAGCCAACGTTCCGGCTTTTGGAATCCATCATTCAATTCTCCTTCGTGAATTCCTTCTCCCTTACGGGAGTAGCCCTGAACCCAGCCGGACTCGAAGAGGCGGCTGTTGATTCCATCCTTTCTCGCAAAAGGGTGGAAGTGCCACCAATCTAGTACAACTCTGGATAGACCGGGATAGTGCTGCGCTCGTCGCGAAATGAGCGTGTTTGGCGTGATGTCGTGGAGTCCAAGGGCGTTCGTGGAGAAAACTGCCTGTGGATCGTTCGCCCGTTTTGAAATAGAAACTCAACGACGGCGCGCTTTTGGTGCCGACAGGTGCGGTGTCCTGTTCCGAGTCGATGCGGTTTCTGCCTCCCGAATGGCCACAGCGATCACCTTTTCATCCACTCCGTGTTTGCGCAGCGTGTCGGCGAGCATGGTGAGGTTCGGCCCCGCTTCGAGGCGTTCGAGGTCAGAACGAAGCCCCTGGCCGATATAGGCGCGGATCAGCGCTTCGATATTCGTGAATCCGAGATACGTGCGCACGCGATCCAAGTCAACCATAACATCATCTGGAATCGTGACGCCCACCGCCTCGTTCCGTCGATTCGGGCGCAATCGCTTCTTGAGGTCAACGATCTTCATACTGTCTTCTTTCCGGCTTCGTCGCCAATCGAGCCGAGATGATCCGGATCACATCTCCTTTGAGCACGTACACAACGTACGCCAGACGCCAGCTCACCGTCATCCCGATTATTGCATCGCGTCGTTCGGCGGGATGGACGGACTCGTCCACGGCGAACACGAAGGGATCAAAAAAAGCTTCACACGCCGTTTCAAAGGCGATTCCGTGGTCCTTGAGGTTCGACGCCGCTTTTCGCGGGTTCCATTCGAACCCGATCCCGTGAAGTGTGTATGTTCATATTCCCTTCCGGACCGTGGACGCAACCAACCCGAAGAGTGACGGCTGTTGATTCCACTCTCTCTCGCGAAAGGCGTGGAGCGAGGTCAACCTACCATATGAAACATGCTCGGCATCGCGATGCGTAATTCGCGTATTGCGCGGCCGTGCGGCTTGAAAGTCAGGCGCCCTTACTGTTCCGGACGGTGTTCCGATAACGGAACAATAACGCTGGGGCTTCCGATCCGCACAAATCCATCATTACTGAAGAAGTTCTGCCTCAGGCAGGCCCACAGTATCGACCGGCGGGTATCTTGCGATATGCCGTCGCTGGATTAGTAGCCCGACAGTCCTCCATACTTACATCGTGCGACTTTTCCCGATCATTCGTGTCTGGCCCTCTCTCGATTGAGCATCCGAGCTATCGCTGCGAAAGGCTCAACATGGACCAACGAGAATTGTTCCGGCTCACAAAACAACGAAAGACAATCCTCGACTTGTTCCGTTGGTACTTTTGGTCGACTTCGATAACAGACAAGATCGACTCGATCGCATCAGAACAGAGGTTCCGCAAGCCTTATTCGAAAGAGTCCTTATTCTTGGTGTCTGGAGCAGACCCGAGGCGTTGATTGATAGTTTCGCCAAATCAGTCGCAGAATCCTCTGAATGCCGAAAGATGCGCTGAATTAATGGAGGCGGCGGGAATCGGGTTACTCCACGCCGTTGATTCTAAGTAACTTATTGGTTTATATCGGTCGTACAACCAGCACAAAACGGTGAATTGCCCCCCAGGTGGTACAAAACTGGTACAAAAAAAGCGGGGCCGAAACCCCGCCTTTCCCGTCAGAAATTCGAGTGCAGCTTTAAGAACCGCGGCACTTCGCTTTCTGCGATACGCGTCGGTCTGTACGAGCCCTTGCCCCTCCTCAACTGCGGAAGAATCACGGCC
>JAHFTY010000081.1 GCA_023265365.1 Acidobacteriota bacterium | reverse complement strand
TAAGTACTTTAAGTCGAACGAAGAACTGCGCGGCCGAATCAACCCCGAAAGCGGCGAGATTGACGTATATGCGATCCGGAAAGTGGTCGACAACGTCACCAACCCCGTCCGCGAGATCTCTCTCGACGAAGCGCGCGAACGTAAAGCCGATGCGCAGATGGATGAGGAAATCGAATTCCTGAAACCCACCGTCGGACTTGGACGGATCGCCGCGCAGATGGCCAAGCAGGTCATCTTTCAGAAGGTCCGGGAAGCCGAACGCGAGAGCGTTTATGCCGAGTACCACAAACACGTCGGCGAAGTGGTCAACTGCGTGGTCAAGCGTTTTGAGAACGGCGACATCATCGTGGAGTTGGGAAAAACGGAAGGAAAGCTACCGAAGCGGGAACAGTCCCGCCTCGAAAGCTTCTCGGTGAGCGACCGCATCCGCGTGATCATCATCAAAGTGGAAAAGACCTCCAAAGGCCCGCAGGTGGTGGTTTCCCGAACGGATCCGAGTCTGGTTCAGCACCTGTTCCAGACTGAAGTTCCGGAAATCTACGACGGAACCGTCCAGATCAAGAGCATCGCCCGGGAGGCCGGCGAACGGACAAAGATCGCCGTCACGTCTCGTGAGAAAGATGTGGATCCCGTTGGCGCGTGCGTCGGCATGAAGGGTACGCGCGTGCAGTCGATTATCCGGGAGCTGCGCGGCGAGAAGATCGACATCATCCAGTGGAACGACGACACTGTGTCGTTTGCAACCAACGCGATCAGTCCGGCGAAGATCAGCCGCGTCTCGATCCTGGACGGCACGGAAAAGATCATGGAGATGGTGGTCGAGGACAGCCAGCTTTCTCTGGCGATCGGCAAGAAAGGACAGAACGTCCGGCTGGCCTCGAAACTGATCGGCTGGCGCATCGACATCAAGAGCGAAGAGGAAAAGCGCGCGGAGATCGAAAACCAGATCCAGCAGATGCAGGAATCGGTGCCGACGCCTCTCGATACGGTTCCGGGACTGACGCCGGCGCTCCTGCAGAAACTCAGCGAAGCCGGAATCGATACGGTCGAGAAACTGGCGGACCTGTCGCCCGAGGATCTGGAGAACATCCCGGGCATCGGTGAAAAGACTCTCGAGAAGATCACGAGTGTTCTGTCCGACTATTACGCACAGCAGCCGAGCTATCAGGACGAGATGGAACGGAGCGCTGCGGAGATGATGTTCAGGAAGGACGCGCCCGAGCAAACGACCGAGGAAACGACAGACGCACCGCAGGAATAAGTGGTACTCTTGTTCGTTTCGAAATCAATAAGAGGTTCCGATTAACGAATGGCAAAACTCCGTGTTTACCAGCTAGCCCGCGAACTGAATCGCGACAATTCCGAGATTATCCGGGAATTGCAGCACATGGGCGTGCCGGTAACATCGCATTCCAACACCGTCGAAGACCGCCTTGCCGACCAGCTTCGCAAAAAGCTCGGCGTTGCCGCCGGGCCCGCCGTCGACGATGACGACATCATCGCCATCGACACCGATGACACCGAAGTTGAGGCAGCGCCTCCCGTCGAAGTTGCGAAGCCGGAACCGCCGAAAGTCGAAGTCAAGGTCGAGGTAAAGGTAGAGCCAAAGCCCGAGGCTCCGAAGGTCGAAGAAAGGCCGGTCGTCGTCGCCCCGGCGCCGCCGCCGGCTCCAGTACCGCCGCCTCCTCCGCCTCCGGTCCAGGCTCAGCCGCCCGCTCCACCGGCTTCGACCGCACCGCCGGCACCTCCGAAACCGCTGACGACGCCTTCCGGCGGCCGGATCATTCCGCCACCTGAACGTGTCGGACCGCGAATTATCGCGCCGCCGCCGCCGGCGCCGTCGAAACCGGCTCCGCCGCCGAAACCGGCGCCCACGCATGAAGAACGGAAGACGATGCAGCAGATCGTCGAGGAACGGCTGCGGCAACAGCACCGGCTGCCTCCTCAGGGAGCCCCGGGCCAGCCTCGGCGGCCGATGGACCGTCCGGGCCAGGTTCCGCGTCCCGGCATGCCGGGCGCCGGACCGCAGCGGCCTCAGGCTCCGGGAATGCAGAATCGAACCGGCGTCGCTCCGGTTCAGCCCGGGCAGCGCCCCGGATTCACGCGGCCCCAGGGCCCCACACCCTCGCGCCCGCAGTCGCCGCGCCATGAAGTCGATCGCTCGCAACGTTACGAACGTCAGGCCGAAAAACGGATCGAGCATGCGCCGTTTGTCCGTCCACAGCCCAAGGCCGAACCGCCGCGCGAACATCGAAGCATCACGTTGACTGAAGGGGTAACGGTCAAGGACCTTGCTGAAAAGCTGGACGTCAAGACCAGGGACATGATCAAGAAGTTGATGGACCGCGGCATTTTCGCAACCATCAACCAGACGCTGGACCGCGAAATGGCGGCGCAAATCTGCAAGGACTTCAATGCGGACTGCGACTTCGTCACTTTCGAAGAGGGCGCCATGCTCGACGCCATCGAAGTCAGCGTGGCCGAAAACAACGTGCCTCGCGCACCGGTGGTGACGATCATGGGCCACGTCGATCACGGTAAAACGTCGCTGCTCGACGCGATCCGCAAAAGCCGCGTGACGGAAACGGAGCATGGCGGAATCACCCAGCACATCGGCGCCTATCAGGTGAAGATGAAGGACCGCATCGTCACCTTCCTCGATACACCGGGTCACGAAGCGTTCACGTTGATGCGCGCCCGCGGAGCCAAGGTGACGGACATTGTGATCCTGGTGGTGGCCGCGGACGACGGCGTCATGCCGCAAACGCGGGAATCGATCTCGCATACAAAGGCCGCAAAGGTTCCGATCGTTGTGGCCATCAATAAGATCGACATTGCCGGCGTCAACCCGGAACGCGTGAAACGCGAATTGGCCGAGCAGGGTCTGCAGGCCGAAGACTGGGGCGGCGATACCGTCACCGTTGAATTATCCGCGCGAACCGGCCAGAACCTGGACCTGCTGCTGGAAATGATCCTGCTGCAGGCCGACATGATGAACCTCAAGGCCGATCCCGGCCAGCCTGCAATGGGGACGGTCCTGGAAGCCAAAATCGACAAAGGCCGCGGAAACGTCGCGACGGTTCTCGTTCAGAACGGAACGCTGAGGGTGGGCGACAACTTCCTGGTGGGATCCGTCTATGGTAAGGTCCGCGCGCTCTTCAACGAAAAGGCGGAACTGGTCAAGGAAGCCGGCCCTTCGACTCCGGTCGAAGTGCTGGGACTGCAGGGGCTCCCGATGGCCGGCGACACTTTCCACGTCATTTCAGACGATGCGAAGGCACGACAGATGGCCGCCTACCGCCAGGAAAAGGCGCGCGACATCGCCATGTCGAAGACCTCCCGCATCACGCTGGAACAGTTGCACAAGCAGTTGACCGAAGGCGAAGTGAAGGAAGTGCCGCTGATCCTGAAGGCGGATGTGCAGGGATCGCAGGAAGCGCTGACGGAAATGCTGAACAAGCTCAGTTCGGAAAAAGTCAAAGTCCGGATCATGCATTCCAGCGTCGGCGCGATCACCGAGACGGACGTCCTGCTGGCCACGGCGTCCAACGCCATCATCATCGGTTTCAACGTCCGGCCGGAACGCAAGGCTGCCGAGTTGGCGAACCGCGAGAAAGTGGATATCCGGCTCCATACGATCATTTACAACGTCGTCGACGAGATCAAGCGCGCGATGGTCGGCGTCCTGGAACCGACGTACAAGGAAACCTATCTCGGCACCGCCGAAGTTCGGAACACGTTCCGCGTTCCGAAGGTCGGCGCCATCGCGGGTTGTTACGTCACCGAAGGCAAGATCACCCGCAACGCCGAAATCCGGTTGCTGCGCGACAACGTTGTCATTCTCGAGGGCAAGATCTCCTCACTGAAACGCTTCAAGGACGACGCCTCCGAAGTCGCGCGCGGTTATGAGTGCGGCATCGGCATCGCGAACTTCAACGACGTCAAGATCGGCGACATGATCGAAGCGTTCGTCACGGAGAAAGTGGCCGCCGAAGCCGGCGTCTGAATAAGCTTCGGATTGCGGATTTCGGATCCGGAGTGGATCCGAAATCCGGCATCCGAATTCCGAAATCGCTTATGACTGTCATCGCGCTGCTCACCCTCGACATTCACATTCCTCACGCGCAGTCGTTGAAGGATAAGCGGATGATTGTCCGACGGTTGAAAGACCGGCTGCGAACGAAGTTCAACGTGGCCGTGTCCGAAGTGGATCATCAGTCGGTCTGGCAGCGTTCGCAGTTGAGCGTGGTCACGGTGGGATCGGATGACACGTATGTCAGTCAACTCCTGCAGCACGCGCTCGAAGAAGCGGAGCGGTCGGCTCCCGAGTGCACAATACAGGGAAACGTCGAAATCGTATAAAGAGTCATGCTAGGCCGTCGAGTCGATCGCATTGAAGAACAATTGCGGATCGAAATCAGCGAAATCATCGAGTTGGAAATTCATGACCCGCGCGTCGGCCTGACGACGGTGACGGCCGTGAAAGTGTCGCCGGACCTGCGGCACGCCAGAATTTTCGTCAGCACATTGGGAAACGAAGAGGAGCACAAAAAGACCATCCAGGGATTGAGATCGGCCGCCGGCTACATCCGCCGGTCGCTGAGCAAACGGCTTCACCATCTGAAAAGGATACCGGAACTCATGTTTGACTATGACGAGTCGGTCGAACAGGGTCTTCGTATCGAAAAACTCCTCGACGACATCAAGTCCGGCCCCGAATCAACATGATTGAGCAGGTTCTCGAAATCATCCGGTCCCGCGACCGGTTTGCCATTACGTCTCACATCCGTCCCGACGGCGACGCACTCGGCTCGGAACTCGCTTTGATGCTGATCCTGCAGGCTTTTGGCAGGACGGCGGTCGTCGTTAACCGGGACCCGGTGCCCCAACGCTATCGAACGCTTCCGGCGGCGGACCGCGTTCAAGTCGACGCCGCGCTGCGTGAAGAGTACGGAGCGGTCTTCGTTCTCGAGTGTGGGAGCTTCGAGCGCACGGGCCTGCAGGGCCGGGAAGGCCAGTTCGTCGTTAATGTCGATCACCATCACTCCAACGCGAAGTATGGAACGCTGAACTGGATCGATGAGAAGGCGTGCGCGGTCGGCGAAATGGTGTACCGCATCGCCAGGACGCTCGGAGTAAAACTTACCGCCGACATGGCAACGAATATTTACACCGCGGTGATCACGGATACAGGCTCATTCCAGTTCGAATCGACGACGGCGGAAACATTCCGCATGGCCGCCGACCTGGCGGAGAACGGCGCCGACGTCGCCGCGATTGCGCGGAGCGTCTTCTATTCCAATCCGATCACGAAGGTGAATTCGATGATGGTCATGCTGAATCGGATGACGCTCGACTGCGATGGACGGCTGGTCTGGACCACCATCACGCAAGAGGACATGCGCCGGCACAACTGCATGGAAGACGATGTCGAAGGTCTGTTGAACTTTCCGCTGACGATTTCCGGCGTCGACGTGGCGGTTTTTTTCAGGGAACTGGAGAACGGCGTATTCCGGGTCAGCTTGCGATCGAAAAACTCGATCGATGTCTGCGCAATCGCGGCCGTGTTCGCCGGCGGTGGACATCGGAACGCCGCCGGTTGCACGCTGGCCGGCCCGTTTGAAACAGCAAAGAACACGATGTTGAGCCTCGTGAAGTCACGGATGAATGGAGTGCTCGCATGACGCGATCGGGCGTGCTGATCATCGACAAACCCGAGGGGATGACGTCGCACGACGTCGTCAATCGGATCCGGCTGCGGATCAAGGACACGAAGGTCGGCCACCTCGGCACGCTGGACCCGATGGCCACAGGGGTCCTTCCGCTGTGTCTCGGAAAAGCGACACGGATCAGCCAGTTCCTGGAGGGCTCCCCAAAGGAGTACATCGGCGAGGTCCGGTTGGGGTTCTCGACCGACACGTATGATCGTGAAGGAGAGCCGACAAGCGACGAGATGACGTTCGAAGGGTCGCTGGAAGAGATCCGGATCGCCATACAGGCCTTCACCGGCGAATTCGACCAGGTTCCCCCGACGTTCTCCGCCAAAAAGATCGGCGGCGTCCCGTCCTACAAGTTCGCCCGGCGCGGCCGGGCGATCGCGACGCCGGGTGTGACGGTGCGGGTCGACCGTTTCGACATCACCCGTTTTGAGCCTCCGTTCTTTGGTTTCCGGATCAGTTGCTCTCCCGGAACCTACGTTCGAAGCCTTGCTCACGACCTTGGCCAGGCTCTCGGGTGCGGCGGCCATTTGACGGTTCTGCGCAGAACCCGATCCGGATGGTTCACCGAAGACCGGGCCGTTCCGTTGGGGGAGGCGGACGAGGAGAATATCATCCCGCTGGATGAACTGCTTGAGGCATGGCTGAAGATCGAAATCTCGGAGGATGAAGAGACACGGATCGCCCACGGCAATCCGGTTCCGGGCCCCCCGGGTTCAAAGCAATTTGCGCGCATCCTCAACAAAAGAGGAGAGTTTCTGGCGGTGGGTTTCTTAGAAAATGGTTGGGTGCACCCCCGAGTTGTGCTAACCTCGAATACTTTGAAATAAACATCAGGCTGAAGCTGTTGTGCTAGGCTTCAAGAGAAAGAGTCGATAGGAAACAATGAGTCTGACGAAGGAAACCAAAGGCAACATCATTACCCGGCATCGCGTGCACACGACCGATACTGGATCCCCCGAAGTTCAGATTGCACTGCTTAGCGAGCGGATCACGTACCTTACCGAACACTTCAAGGCCCACGCCAAGGACCATTCGTCCCGCCGCGGGTTGCTGAAGATCGTCGGTAAGCGCCGCCGCCTGCTTGACTACCTGAGAAGGCATGAGGTCGAGCGGTATCGTGAAGTTATTTCGAAGCTGGGAATACGAAAATAAAGGGGTCAACGGACCTTACCGCAGCCTCAGTGACCACTCCCAGATATTTGGCTAATTAACGACGAACAGGAACCCGGGGCAGAGCTCCGGGTTTTTCGTTTCAGGAGAATACAAAACAATGAACGTTCACAAAGTCAGCGCTCAGATCGGAGACCGTGAACTCTCGATCGAGACTGGAAAGCTGGCAAAACAAGCGGACGGCGCCGTCGTCGTCCGGTACGGCGACACGGTGGTGCTGGTCACCGCCTGCGCCGCAAAGCAGCCGAGAGAAGGACTGGACTTCTTTCCGTTGACCGTCGATTACCGTGAAAACTTTTACGCCGCCGGAAAGATCCCGGGTGGATTCTTCAAGCGGGAAGGCAAGTCCTCCGAGCGCGAAGTCCTCTACAGCCGAATGATCGACCGGCCGATCCGGCCGCTCTTTCATGAAGGTTTCAAGAACGAAACCCAGGTCATCGCCCTGGTGCTGTCGGCCGATAACGACATCGATCCATCGATGCATGCCATTGTCGGCGCATCGGCGGCCCTGTTCATTTCGACCATTCCGTTCACCACCCCGATCGCCGCCGTTCGCGTGGGTCTGGTCGACGGCCGGTACGTGATCAACCCCGCTTACAGCGAAATGAAGACCAGCCGGCTGAACCTGGCGGTCGCCGGTATGGAAGACGGTATTGTGATGGTCGAAAGCGGCGCATCCGAGGTCTCGGAGGCGGTGATGGTCGAGGCGTTGAACTTCGGCCACGAAGCGATCAAACAGATCATCGCCATCCAGCGCGAGCTTTACAGCAAGATCAACCCGAAAAAAATGGTCGTCACGCCGGATCCGGTCGACGACACCATGGCGCAACAGATCGAGCAGGCCGTTCGCGCCAACCTTGAAGACGCGCTCGACACCCACAAGCACCCGAAGCTCGAAAGTTACGAACTCGTCGACGCTGCAAAGAAGAAGGCCGTCGAACTCTTCCCCGATGCCGACGACAACAAGAAGAGGGCCATCAAGCGCATCTTCGACTCGCTGAAAGAGAAGATCTTCCGTGAAGACATCCTCAAGAAGCGCGAACGCCCCGACAAGCGTGATTTTGAAACCATACGCCCGATCTGGATCGAAACGGGACTTCTGCCACGGACGCACGGATCGGCCGTTTTCACACGCGGTGAAACGCAGGCCCTGGTGACGGCCACTCTCGGCACCTCCGACGACGTCCAGCGCATGGATTACCTTGAAGGCGAAGGAAAGAAACGCTTTCTGCTCCACTACAACTTCCCGCCGTTTTCCGTCGGCGAAGTTTCGCCGCTCCGCGGACCCGGACGCCGGGAAGTCGGCCACGGCGCCCTTGCCGAGCGAGCCATGCAGCCGGTTCTTCCGGCGGACGACTCCTTCCCCTACACGATCCGCATCGTTTCCGACATTCTGGAATCGAACGGATCTTCGTCCATGGCTTCGGTCTGTGGCGCGACACTCGCATTGATGGACGCCGGTGTTCCCATCAAGGCCCCCGTGGCGGGAATCGCCATGGGACTCGTCAAGGAAGGCGACAACTACGGCATCCTCACCGACATCGCCGGCGCCGAAGATCATTATGGCGACATGGACTTCAAGGTCGCCGGCACCCGTGAAGGGATCACCGCCCTCCAGATGGATATCAAGATCCCCGGCGTCACCTCGAAGATCATGTCGGAGGCGCTGGACCAGGCCAAACGGGCTCGCTTCACGATTCTGGACAAGATGCAGGAAGCGATGCCGGCGGTGAAGTCGGACATGTCGGCGTTTGCGCCGCGCATTTACACGATGAAGATTCCGACCGACAAGATCCGTGACGTCATCGGGCCCGGTGGGAAAATGATCCGGTCGATCATCGAGCAAACCGGCGTCAAGATCGATGTTTCCGACGACGGCCGCGTCAATATCGCTTCATCGGATGGGCCGTCCGCCCAGAAAGCGATCAAGATCATTTCCGAGCTCACGGCGACCGCCGAGATCGGCAAAACCTACACGGGCAAAGTCGTCCGAATCGCCGACTTCGGCGCTTTCGTCGAGATCTTCCCCGGCACAGATGGTCTGCTTCACATTTCCGAAATCTCCGAACAGCGTATTCGTAACGTTCGCGATGAACTGACGGAAGGCGACCAGATCATGGTGAAAGTGGTGGGGATCGAAGGAAACAAGATCAAACTGTCGCGAAAGGCCGTTCTGCGGGAGCAGCGGCAAAAGCAGGAGCAGGAGAAGTAAGTTCGGATTTCGGCCGGCGGAATTCGGATGGAGGGACTCGATTCCCAAATCCGAATTCCGCCGGCCGAATTCCGAAATTCAATCGAGGTCCAGCGGCCTCAGCGGCTCTTCCAACTCGTCCTTGTGCTTCATCAGCTCTTCGAACTTCCGGTCCACGAGCTTCATCCGGCCTTCTTCCTTCTGAAACGCCTCGGCAAAACGGTCCGCCGCAGTATCCTCGTCCTGTTTGACCTTCATGAGCGCATCCTCGAAGGATACCGTCTGTTTTTTCGGTTTTTCGGTATACAGGACTTCGCCGTTTCTGGCATCGACGGTCAGCACGGCATCACAGCATGTGCACCGGACCCGGAGCTTTGAATTTTTCTTGTCCATTCGGGAAGTATAATCCCGATTGTCAGAAGCCGTCTCCCCTGCCTTTCACGACCTGTTCCCGAAGCTTTTCGATCTGCTCCCGGTCCTGCGCGTTGGGATTCTCCTTGAGGTATGAATCGAGCTGCTCCACCAGACCATCGAAGTTTTTCAACCTCATATACACGTTGGCCAGGGCCAGATGGATCTGAAACATCTTCGGCGCCAGTTCGAGGGCACGTTTGAACGCAATTTCGGCTTTTTCAAGCCGCGACATCTTGTACAAGGCCAGACCGAGATTGAAAAGGGCGGGAGCGTATCGTCCGTTCGTCTGAACCGCTTCCTGCGACACCTCAATCGCGCGTTCCGGCTTGTTTTCATCCAGGTAAAGGCTGCTCAGATTCACCAGGGGTTCTGCGGTGTTGCGGTTCAATTGATGCGCGCGCATGAAGTGTTCTTCGGCGTCTTCAAGGCGTCCGGCTTCTTTGTACAAAACGCCGATGTCGTTATGCGCCTGGTAGAAGTCCGGAGCAATCTTCAGAGCCTCCTCCAGTCGGTTGACGGCCTGATCTCGATTCCCCTTCTTTCGGTTTGTTTGCGCCTTTCTGTAAAGGTCCTGCGCCTTTCGGGGATATCGATCGAGCACTTCACTGACATCGATCACCTGCCGGACGGCCGGACCGGCCGCGCGGTTTAGTTCACTCCGGCGGCCGGCGACGGGAATCATCTGGACGATGCTGGTGCCGAACGCGCCGGAACCGTCGAATATTTCAACAGACTGGTGAATCTCCTGATACCCATCGATATCCACATGAATGAGATAGCTGCCCACGGCGACGGAGGTGAACTTGAATGCACAGGCCGGATCGGAGTAAGTCGAATCGACTACCTGCATTTCCGACACCTCCAGTTCGACTTGAACACGTTCGCATGACGCATTGCCGTTAAAGACGAGTCGTCCGCTCAGACTATGGTCGCGGTGCTGTGCCGGAACACTTAAAGGAACAACCGTGATCAGAATCAACATCAGGGCCGACTGCATCATCCATCGCATGACTTACTCCCAACTCAGCATTTCCTGCTTGGATGAATGCAATTCGGCTACCGGCGGATAAAACGTTGGTGAGAGCGGGAAATGACTTCAGCCGGGTTGGAAATCCTGGTGAACGTGCCTTCCCAAACGGTATGTCCTTACCACTCGTTTCACTTCTTCTTCAGCAGTTGTTCAAAAAAATCGAGGATGCGCGGATCCTTTTTCTGTCCGAGGTATTGAATGGCGGATCGGCGGACGTTCGCGTTGGGATGGTCTTTGGCGATCTTGATGAGCGCGGGAATCGATTCGTCGTCCGGGCGGCGGCTGATCGCGCCAACGGCGGACCGCTGGATGTCCGAGCTTGGATCCGATGCGAGTTTCTCAAGCTCGGCACCCATCGAGCGGCTCGCCTCGCGCCCGAGGCTGTTGATGACGGCGGTTCGCACGTTTGTGTTGAGCGTCGTGTCGCGGGCGATCCGAAGCAGGAGTGGCGCAGCGTTGGCGCTGTCGTGAAGGGTCATGAAGTGCGCGAAAGTCGACGCGTACTGATGCCGGGAATCGGTCACGAATTTCGACAGGAGGGTCAGGCTCTCCTCGGCGTTCGGCTCGCCAAGCCAGTAAACCTTTCGATCATGGACACGGAAGTTCTGATTGAGATTGATGAGGCGCGGACGCTGAACGGAACCATCGCTCTTGCTCAACAGAAGAAAGATGCCGACGCGCTGAATCTCGTTGTCGTTGGGAATCCATTCAATGCCGTCGGAACTCGTGCTCGAAGAGATCGAGATGTTCGTGCTGTTTTCCCACGTCTGGACGCGTACGCCGGCGCGAACGGGAAAACGGTAGGCCACCCAGAACGTGTCGTCGGTTCCCCGCATCCCCTGAGCGACGCCCGAGTCGAAGCGCGCTTGAAGCGAGGCGCCTGTCACCTGCGTGAACTCCGTGGGGGCGTAGACCTGCTGCGAAAGGAGCAGCGAGAGTAGCGCAACGATCATGGTGTCCTCCGGCTTACGGCTTTTTCGTCAAAAGAGATTCCAGCGCCTTCATCGCTTCGGGCGTCTTGACTTGTCCAAGGAAGTTGACGGCATCACGGCGTACGGCGATGTCGGGATCGTTTTGCGCGATTCTGGCCAGAATGTCGACGACCTGTGGATCTTTGCCGTGTGTGATGAAGTTCACGACCTGCCGGCGGATCCTGGAGTTGTCCATGTTCGCCTTGTAGATCTCGTCGAGCAGTGCCACCCGGTTGGCCAGCCGGGAGTCTCCGATCGCCTGAATCGCGTTCAACCGAAGCCTATCGGACTTGTTCTTGTCCCGTGCCATGGAAGCCAGCGCGTCGAAGGTCTTCGCGTTGTTCAATTGACCCAGCGCGAACGCGAGCACCCCGGCATCCTCGTCCGAGTTCATGAACGGAACGAGACCGACGAGAATATCGGCAATGGCGTCTTTGTCGCCTCGAGCGCGGCCGATCCAGTTCAGGGCTTCCCGGCGCATCCTGGAATCGGTCGATGTCCTGGCCAGCGTGACGAGCAACGGCAGCGCCTTGTCCGACCGGCTTTGCGCAACCATGTAGAGGCTGGAAAGAACGACCGGATCCGCGGGATCTGCCTTGAGCCGGTCGGCGGCGATTTCAAGCGCACGATCCGGACTGTTGTCGAACAGCACGCGGAGCACTTCCCGCTGAAGACTGACTTCCGGGTTTTCGTCTGCGCGAGGCGCGCGCGCCACGCCGCCGATACCAACACCCATGCCCGGCAATCGGCCGCCCCGCGTCGGCGGCTGCGGCGGCTGCATCGGGGCCTGCGGCGGCTGCGGCGGTTGTGGCGGAGCCGGCGGGGCGGGGACAATCGTAAAGGTCATGCCCGCAGGAATTTCTTTGGTCAGCCGGATTTGTTCCTCGCGAACGTCTTTCAGCCAAACGGATTTCGGAAATTCCTTTTCGAAAGCATTCATTTCGGAGATCGCGTCCTGTACTTTGTTCAGCTTGATGAGCGTGCGAATCAGATAGTAGTCGCTGCGATCGGCGTTCCCGCCGTTCTTGAATTTCTGAACCACTTCGCGGAACTTCTTCTCGGCATCGCCGTATTTTCCGTTCTCGTAAAGATTCACCCCTTCGTTGTGGAGTCCACGCGCGGCGTCACGCTGTTCGGACGTGAAAGCGAAGCCGGCGTATGGAATCTCTATCCGTTGAGCGGTCAGAGGCGCCCCTGAAAATGCCAGCATCAGACCGGCTGTGCCTACTTTGATGAGCCAATTTGTTTTCGAATTCATTGAACGAACTCCTACTTTTCTTTGCCGAGGTCGGCTTCGACCACGTTGATCCGGGGTTGAAACGCCTTCAGGCCGGCGATCAATCCATTTCTTTCGATTCGATTCTGTATGTCCGCGATATCGTCCGCCACCGGGCGGCTGCTGATATTGCGTATCTCGCGCAGGATGTTTTCGTATTTATCCATCGCGATCACGACCGGCTGGTTGTCGACAGCCGCCTGCTTTCTCTGATCGAGCGCGATGAGCTGGCGTGCCGCGATCGTCTTGGCCTGCTCGACGTCGTCGGGGGAATTGGGTTTCAAGTTCATCACGTTGCGCAGGAGCAATTCCGATTGTTCGATAAACTCCACGGTCACCGGATCAAGTGTCGGATCCGGATCGGCCACCGGATCCAGAGCCGCGCTCAATGGCGGATTCGCGGTCGCCGGAACGGTCTGAATCAGGCGAGCCGACAGACGATAAACCCCGGCCATCACCAGCAGCATTGCCGCAACGGCACCGAACGCCGGAAGCCAGGCGCGGGATCCAACGGGTGACAGACCGGGCAGCCGGCTCCACACCGGTTTCCGGCGGGCCGCATCGTCCTGGTGGATCCTGGCATTCAGGCGACCGGCCATGGCGTTCCACTGCTCGTCGGTGACGTCGAAAGCGACGCCGGAGAGCGCATCGATCAGTTCCCTGGACTCGGCATGAAACTCGGCACAATCGCTGCAAAGAAGCAACTCGCGCTGAATCTCGGCTTCCTGTTCGATATCGCGATGATCGAGTATCCGTTCGGTGATTCGTTCCCGGAATTCTTCACAAACATGCATTGGCTTCAAGCCTCTTCGCGGACGGATCGGACGGTCACTGGAGCGAACTGCCGCCGCAGTTTGTCCACGACCCGGAACAGCGTTTTCTTCACGGTTCCGACGGACGTTCCAACGGCTTCCGCGATCTCCTCGCAGGTCAAGCCTTCCTGGTGCTTCATCAAGAACATCAGTCGCTGGCGTGGCGGGATCGTCTCGAGCATCTCGATCACCTGTTGCGCCATCAGACTGTTGGTCGCAGCCCGTTCGACCGACTGGACGGGACGGTTCAGTCCCCAGCTTGCCTCGAACGCCTCTTCAGTCGATTCCTGGCGTTGTGAGCCGGCCAGGGGGTCGTTCTTTCGTTTTTGATTGAGAAACGCGTTTACCATAATCCTCGAGAGCCACGTGTGAAATGAAGACATGCCCTTGAACTGTTTGATCGAGCGAAACGCGCTCAGCATGACTTCCTGCGTCAGGTCCTCGGCGTCGTGATGATTCCCGCTGTACTTCAGGGCCAGGAGGTACAGACTCCGGTGGTGGCTCGCGGAGAGGCGGCAAAAGGCCTCCACATCTCCACTCTGCGCCTGGGCAATCCATTCCGATTCGTTCACCGGTGACGTCCGCATTCGAGGTTTATAGACACGGGGTTACGGGCCCGGGTTGGCAACTTATTTCCAGTATTGGTCCCAACGCCGGTCGACTTTTCTCACGACGGCGGGATCCATTTCAAGCGGGGCCGGATACCCTGTTTTCCAGGTCGCGTCGATACCCACCGTACCGCGATAGACAGGCCGGGCGCCGACAAAGACCTGCTCGCCGAAGAACATGTCGCGGGCAGGGTCGAAGCGCGTAAAAATGCCCCACTGGCTTTGCTCATCGTCGTCCAGCCGCACGTCCGGGCTCACCGCAGCCACAAAGCGTACGCCTAACGGAGCCTTCACCAGGTACTGGACGACCTCGCGGGGATTCTCTCTCGGGACGACCAGCAGGAACCCGCCATCCAGCAGACGGTAGTCCTGAATTCGACGGTCGAACCTGGTGGGATCAATGCCGGCAGGCGGCTCCGCCCGATGGATCCGTTCTCCGGCTGCTTCGATCACCAGCTTGCTTCCCACGTGCATTGTGAACGACGTGAAATCGAGCGTGTCCAGCGGCGCAAACGGGAGAAGCCACAGGTGGTCCTCCGGATCGAAGCAATGCCACATGTCGTGCAACACGCCTCGGAAATCACGCGGGTTCCGATCCGGCCCGACGAGCACCATCACCTTGGTGAGCGACAAGTGCCCCGTTCCCAACAACGACATGGCGGTCTTCAGAACTTCCTTCGGATGACGCTCCCTGAGGGAGACGACCAGCAGATTATGGAATCCGGCTCCGACGTACGCACACATGTCGACAACGTTCGGGTTGATGAGCTTGATGAGGGGGCCGATCATTTCCGCGGCGGCGATCCCGAGAAACTTGTCTTCCTGCGGCGGCTTTCCGACGACTGTCGCGGCATACAGCGGATTGCGGCGGCGCGTCATGCCGGTAAGGTGAAAAACAGGAAACTCGGCTGCCTCGGAATAGTGGCCGAAGTGATCTCCGAAAGGTCCTTCCACTCTTCGCTCGCCGGCCGGAACGCGGCCCTCAAGGATGATCTCCGCATTCGCGGGCACCATCATGTCGATCGTCTTTGCCTTCACCAGGGGAACCCTTGCGCCGCGAAGAAACCCGGCAAAGCCGATTTCGTCGACGTCTTCAGGAAGCGGGAGAATGGAGGCCATCATGAGAATCGGGTCGGAACCGATCACGACCGCCGCATCGAGTCCCTCGCCCTGCTGCTCCGCTTCCCAGTAATGACCGCGGCCGCCTCGCATGCTCTGCCAGTGCATGCCCGTATGGGTTGCATCGAAGACCTGGAGCCGGTACAGACCGAGGTTGCGCCGCTTCGTCCGGGGATGCTGGGTCAGCACCATCCCATACGTAATGAACCGTCCGGCATCGTCCGGCCAGCAGTGCAGCACAGGCAAGGCAGTGAGATCCGGTTTCTCAACGACCTCCTGCGAAAGCGCATGCCCGACCGTGGCAGGACGCATTGCCAATGCGCGCTTCAGCATGTGCCGCGACTCCCAGAGGGCCCGAAGGCTCGGCGGATTCACTTTCTGAACGGCAGCCAGCAGCTCGTTCCCAATTTCCGCAGGATCGCGGCCCAGCGCGGCCTGGACGCGATCCATCGTGCCGAAGATGTTCATCAGCAGCGGCGTCTTCGAACCCACCGGCTGCTCGAAGAGCAGCGCGGGACCGCCGTCGTGAAACACGCGCTGGCAGATCTCGGTGACTTCGAGCACGGGATCGACAGGGAGGGTTATACGTTTCAGCTGGCCGCGGGTTTCCAGGTGGCGGACAAAACTCTGAAGATCATCGAAGCGCATCAGCCCGTCAGATTAGCATGCCTTCGTCACCCGTCAGCGGGCTTCGTGGCGGGACAGCCAGATGATCGCTCCGAACACGATCGCAAAACCAAAGAGCTGAAGGGCGGACACCGCGACGCTCAATATGTACCAATTCAAGAATGATGCCGTTGCGGGAAATGCCAGTTCGGCGATCGTCGCATGCGACGCCGGAGTCCGGCGAAGCCCCCGGTAATACACCAGGAGAGCGGCAAAGCCGGGAATCAGTGCGATCCAGACCAGGGAGACCCCCTGGTCCAGTGTGGGAACAGCGGTCTGACGCTGGATGATCGCGCCGGCAAAGAGCGCCGGTAACGCGATCGCCACCCTTAACGCCGTGACCAGCTCAAAAGGCAGCGCCCGGCTCGCCACGCGGCCGCACACCGTCGCCAACCCCCATCCCGCTGCGGCCGCCAGCGCCAGCACGGCCGGCCCGACCTCCACCGACAGGACGGCAAACGAAAGATTGTTTCCGAATGCCACGAGACACGTCCCCAGTATCGCGACCAAAGCAACGATCGGAAACCCGGCCGGCAGGCGCTCACGCAGAAGGACACGGGCAAGCAGGATGGCAAACAGGGGCTGCGCCTTCTGGAGCAATACCGCCGTTGTGGGACTGCCGGATCGAATCGCCGCGGTAAACAAGACCGTCGCGAGCGCCGAACCAAGCCAGGCAGTGGCGATCAGGGCGGCCCACACGGATACAGAGATCTTGCGAAGGTAAACACGGTTTCGGATCAGGATCGGAAGGACAATGGCGGTCAGAATCAAGTGTTCGTAAAAAACGATCTGAGTCGAGCCGAGCGCGCCCGCCAGCGGGCGCCGAAACACCGTGTCGGTACCCCAAAGAACGGCACCCGCGGCGATCCAAAGCACTCCAGACTTTCGGCGCATCTCAGTGTTGTAGCACAACGCGCATCTCTGCCGCCGCCCGATACAACCCTGGATCAAAGCGAAGGACTTTGCCGTATAATCGCGGCTATGTTTCCTAAAGCTCGGAAAAAAGATCTGATCATCGAGCCGCTCGACGACGAGACGCTCATTTACGATCTTCGCAGCGACAAAGCCCATTGCCTGAACAAAACCGCAACGCTCGTCTGGCGCGCCTGCGACGGAAAAACCGACATCGCAAAGATGGCGAAGAAGCTCGAATCGCAAACTCGTTTGCCGGTCGCTCAGGACGTTGTGGAACTGGCCTTGCAGCGCCTGGTCCGGCTCCAACTGATCGAAAAGGGTTTCACTCCAACAAAAGATGCGCACCGCAAGACGAGGCGGGAAGTGATCAAGACCCTCGGCAAGGCCGCCGGACTGGCCTTGCCTCTCATCACTTCGATCAACGCGCCGGCCGCCGTCAACACGGCGAGTTGTGTCGCCTCCACGATCTGCACCGTTGGCGGCCGTGTGGGCGCCTGTTGCTGTCCCGCGAAGGGGACGACGAGCGGCAAGGTCTGTATCTCTTCGGTCGTCAAAGGCAAGACGATCTACTCTTGTGGTACGAAGACCTGTTAGTTTGACCGGTCAGAAAAGTGGAACCAGGCTGAGCGGTGAAACCCTGGCCGCTTTCATTTCCGGCGCATGGCGATCGAATCCTCCTCCCCGCACGATCGACCGGGAAACGCTTGACCGGGTCCTTCCCCACATTCTCCGTTCAGGTTCCGCCGGGCTTGTCTGGTGGACGATCCGCGGAACACCGCTGGAAAACACATCCGCCGGAACCGAGATCCGCAAAGTGTATCGCCTGCAGGCCATCTGGGCGCGGATCCACGAGCATAATCTGCAGGTTGCGGTTCAGTTCATGAGAGATTCCGGCATTGAGCCGGTACTGGCAAAAGGCTGGGCTGTCGCGAGGCTCTACCCCGCCGCCGGAATCCGTCCTTACGGCGATTTCGATGTGTGCGTCGGCCACCACCAGTACGCAAAGGCTCTGGAAATTCTCTCCGCTCCCGGAGCGCCGGGTCCCGTCGATCTGCATGATGGGTTTCGCGAACTTCCAGACGATTTCGAATCGTTGTTGATGCGCAGCGAGCGCGTCGATCTTGGCGATACGTCCTTCCATGTCCTGTCACCCGAAGATCACCTGCGCCTGTTGGTCATTCATATGCTTTCACATGGCGCCTGGAGGCCGTTGTGGCTGTGCGATGTTGCTCTGTTCCTCGAGTCGGTTGCGAATGTCCCGGCGTTTGACTGGAAACGTTGTCTGACCGAAGACGCATGGACGTCAGAATGGGTTGTTGCCGGCATCGCGCTCGCACATCGCGTCCTGGGCGCGCGTCTCCCAGACCCCGTTATGGAAGTGACGCGGGAGGCCTTGCCGGAATGGCTGACGGACGCGCTTTTCGAACAGTGGGGCCGATCGGACGACCATTACATGCGGGGACCCACCGCGGCGGAGCTACTGAAAGAGGGAAAGATGCGGCAGTTGGTTCATTCGCGGTGGCCTGAACCGATTGAAGCGACAATCCGGAGGCATGGGAGGATGAATGCGATGCCCCGGCTGCCGTTTCAGATAGCCGAGGCAGTCAGTCGAGCGGCGAAGCTGATCTTGAAGAAGTTGTAACCAGGGAGTCTTGAAGAAAGAATCTGTAGTGAATGTGTCAGATTTAACTAACGAGGCTGCGCCTCAGACCGACATAGGGCAATCGCGCGGATAGCGCACCACATGCGATGTCGGTCTGAGGCGCAGCCTCGTTAGTTCTTGTGGGCCTGGTGGTTGCCCTTGGTGAGTTTCCCGCTCACCTTCAAAACGACCTGGTTATTGGACGTGATGGTCATCGTCATGACGTCTTTTGTGCCCGGCTCGCCCGCGTCAATAAAGGTGAAATCGATCGTGGCGCTCTTCCCCTGATATTGGCCGGTTCCCTTGCCGGTCATCGTATCGAATCCGGCTGCGGGTTTCCCGGGTCCGACCAATGGCGAATCCGAACAGGTGACGGACTTCAGGACATCCAGCTTGAACTTCTTACCGTCCCAGTTCACTTCGAGATTATTCGGGAGCGACGCCGGGTTGCAGTGAAGTTCAAATCCATGCGTGACCCGAAGGCCGCCCTGGATCACGCTGCCGCCACCGGTCATCCGGGCTCCCTTGAGATCATCATCGTCCTCGCATTTGCCGTCATCGCGATCGCGACCGCTGCCGGTGGCGCAAACCTTGACCGTGACGGTCGCTGTCGAAACCGACTTGCCGTCCGTGATTGTGTAATCGAACTTGTCGATGCCGACAAAGTTGGTCTTCGGGGTATACAGGACCTTCGAACCGCCGGATGTAATCGTTGCGGTTCCGCCCGCGGAAGTCGGACTCGTTACGGACTTGATCGACAGCTTGCGGCCGATATCGTTCGCGAGCACGTTGATTGTCACGGATGTGTTCTTCGTCGTTGTGGCCGAATCGTTATTCGCAAGAATCGAGCCGCTC
>JAHFTY010000222.1 GCA_023265365.1 Acidobacteriota bacterium | reverse complement strand
TCCATCGGCGAGTTCGAATTTGCCCCGGCGTGTGGACGTGGCTCCGGTGAATGCGCCCTTTTCATGTCCGAACAATTCACTCTCGAGAAGGTCCGTCGGGATCGCCGCGCAGTTGACTTTGACGAACGGACCCGAAGCGAACGGGCTTTCGCTATGGATGTGGGCCGCAAGTAATTCCTTGCCGGTGCCGGACTCGCCGAACAAGAGGACGCGTGCGTCGGAGCGGGACACCAGCAAGGCCTGGTCGACGGCGTGTTTGAAAGCGGGGCTCGATCCGATCATCCGGGGACCCTCGCCGACGATCTCGCGAAAACGCTCGTTTTCTTTCCGAAGCTTCGACTGTTCCAGTGCGTTCTTCACCACGACGAGCACCTTGTCGCGCGCGAGCGGCTTTTCGAGAAAGTCGAAGGCGCCGGCGTGGATGGCTTCCACGGCGTCCGCGATGGTTCCGTGGCCCGAAATCATGATGACCGGCGCGGTGTTGTCCGCCAGTCGAAGAGCGCGGAGAAGATCGATGCCGTTTCCGTCCGGAAGACGGACATCCAGCAGATACGCGTCGGCCCGTTGGGCCGGACGATTCGCCCGAAATTCCGCGGCGGTCTGGCAGATCAGCGTCGAGTAGCCTTCCCGGTCGAGGATCAGCTTGAGCGAGAGTCCGATGTTGGGCTCGTCGTCGACGATCACGATTCTCTTCGTTGCCATGAATCAGCCTCGCGGCAACACGACGCGAAATGCCGCGCCGCCCAGTTCGCCGGAAATCCGGACGATGTCGCCGCCGTTCATCAACGCGCTCTTTCGCGAGATCGACAACCCCAATCCCATACCGTGCTTCTTGAAAGTGATCGCCGGTTCAAAAAGTGAACGTGCCGCTTCTTCGCTCAAGCCCGGACCCGAATCGTGCACCTCGACGCGCACCTGCCCATCCGATGCGCTCGTGATTCCCATGACTTCCCCCATCTCGCCCGCCGCTTCTGCCGCGTTCTCGAGAAGATTGGTCAGGATGCCTTTCACCTGATCCGCATCCGCGAAACCCTGCGGCCGCTCCGGAGAAAGCCGCAGTGTATAACGAATGCCCGGATGAGCGGATTTCAACAGAGCCACGCGCTCTTCGAGAAGCCCGTTGAGATCCAGTGGAACGGGATGAGTGGACGGCTCGCTCGAGAATTCCGAAAACGCGCGAACGCGCCGCTCGAGCGTTTCGATCTCATGAACGACGATCTGGACTGCCTGTTCCATGAACTGGCGGTCGCCCGGCGTCTGGCGCGCGTGAATTTCCTCCACCGTCAGCCGGATGGGCGTCAGCGAATTTTTCAATTCGTGCGCCATTTTGCGGGCCAGCATCTGCCAACTGGCGACCTGCGTGAGGTAAACCAGCCGCTCGCGGCTTTGCTGGAGCTGTTCCGACATGTGATTGAACGCCCGGATGGCGCGGCCGGTCTCGTCCTCGCTTCGCGCCTCGAGCCGGACTCCGAGATTTCCGGCGGCCAGTTCCAATAGTCCTCCGGTGAGCGCCTGGATCGGCTTGCTGATGCGGTTCGCCAGATAGACCAGCGAGATCAGGGACACCAGCCAGATCGCGGACATCAACACGAGCAGCGTCACGTTCAGTCCACGGCGAAGATCGCGAGCATTCGAAACCTCGACCAGTTCGCGAGCGCGCGCGTACTGTGCCGAAAGCTCCTCCATACGAATGTCCGCCAGGTCGCGCGTGAACACACGAACGTTGTTCTGATCGCGAAGAAACAAGTCGAGATGATCGCCTTTCGATCCGGACAGCATGAAGCGCTCCGGCTCGCCGCTGTCCCAGAATTCGCGGACGGCGCCCGGCCACCGGCTCATTTGCGGCTGGTCGTAGGACTGCCCATGCGAGCGTCCGGCGAGCGCATCCGCTCGAAGGATCTCCCTGGCCTGCTGGTAATACTCGCGAGCGGTTTTTTCAAGAGACCGGGAAAGCCGGTCCATCTCTTCGGTGGTGGCAAAGGTGAGGCTTCGCTCCAGCAGCGACGTGGTCAGCCACAAGGTCGCCGTTAACGGGACGACGGTCGCGAAGAGAAATGCGGCAATCAGACGGTTTCGAAGTCGGTTCACAACGGCGGCGTTCTCATTTCTTTTTCACCAGCTCATTCAAGGAAAGCGGCCCGGCCTCGCCGTAGCCGCGAACCTGCTGATCATCGCGGGATCTGCGGCTGAAAATGTCGATCAGACTGCTCAACGTCAGCGAAGACGCTTCCTTATCCGGATACTGCGTTTCTTCGGATTCGAATTCAACCATCACCCAGAACGGGCGGTCGCGGGGCAACTCCGCGACCGGAATCGCGAGATTATCGAGACACCAGGCTTGGGCCTTCGCAATCGACAGGTTTGACGCCGATCGCGCCGGCGAATCCAGCCGGGTCACGGTGAATTTTTCTTCCCACAAGTCATAGCTGAAGGCAAACCGTTGCGTCAACCGGCTCGACACCCGGCCCGATTTCTCATTCCGGATGGTGAGTTGCAGCGCGTAAGTGACCGTGGCGCCGTTGTGTAATCGATCCAGCGGCCGGCCGGTCAGAAAACGGAGCTGCGAATCCGTCACCCGCAACTGATCGCGTTCGACCCGCACCTTCAACGTCTGGCCGAGAGCGGTCGCGGTGAGTGTCACCGAAAGCAGCGCGAACAGCAGAACTCTCCGGCGAACCATTGCGGCGCTCAAAAGTGACCGCCCAGCATGAAAACCGGCTTGAGCGGCTGAATCCGGCCTGACCGGATGGGCACGCCGAAGGTGAAAAACCAGTCTCCATCGTTATCGCGGCCGTGAAAACCGAATCCGACGGAGTGGCTGGTTGCGTGGTTTCTGCCTTTCTCCCACACGGATCCTGCATCGTAAAAAACCTGCAGCACCGTGAACCGGTACTCCACCGATCCGTGGGCCATGCGCGTTCCGCCAAGCGGCGCAAGATCGTACTTGTTCCATCCCCGCAGCGTCGACGTGTTTCCGAGCGAAAAACGCTCGAACAACGGCGCCGCCCCTGTAATCACGCCCCCGGCTGCCCGGGCGACGATCTGGTTGTGAGAAGACCGGAAGGCGTATCGAACATCGCCGAAATGCCGCGTGTAGATAAAGTCGCTATCCAGCCGGCGCGTGGCGGTCCGAACGGAATACGCCGCCAATACACGATGACGGTTTCGCTCCGACTCGTTCCACTGGTCCTGATACGTCACGCCGAGTGTTGCGGCATTCGAATTCAGGAAGTGAATCGCCGGGTACTGCATCTGCAATTCGGTCACGCTTGCGCCGGCAGTGACCCTCAACCGGCGATCGAAGGCGAACGTGACGGATGGTTCGACCCCGCGGCGCTCCCGGTAAACGCCCGGCACATTCGGAGACGATTTCAACGCAAGCTCGGTTGCGGGTTTCCACTTCTCATGAAAATTGAAGTAATGCACCCGCACCCCGAGATGTTCGGTTCCCGTCCTGATGTTTTCGAAAGTCAGGGTGTAGCCGGCGAAACGCTCCAGGAGTTGGTTCCCATCGTTAAAGAAGCCGGCGGCCAGACGGTTGCTCTTGTGCTGCCAGCCGTCTTCAAACCCGAAGCTGACGCTCTGCTTCTGATGACCGAAAAGGTAGTTTCCTTTCTTCAGAAACTGAAACAGGGGCGCTTTCTCGACTTCGTAGATGACGCGGACATGAGTGCGATCCGCTCCACGCGTCACTCGCCGCGAGACCACGCGGGCCGGCCTCAGCTCGCGGTCGAGCCGCCGTTCAATGGCTTCGGCCCGCTCGTCGTCAAGCCTTTCACCCACCAGTTTTCGCATGTCGTCGCGCAGCCGGCTGCTGATCAGGGAATCCGCAATACCGCGCAGTTCGACATCTTCGACGATGTACCGCGAGTTCACGTTGTTGTCGCGGCCGCGTTCGGTTCGCGCGGTTCCGATTTCGAAAACGATCCTGATGCTGTCCGGGGGTGTGCCCGGGGTCTGCCGGATGGCCCCGATACGTTCCGTCAGACGATCCTGTATTTCATAGGCCAACTGGTCGACCGCGGCCTGGTCGTAACGTTGGCCAACCAGTTGCTTCATGCGGTCTCGAAGCTCGCTCGTGATCCGGCTTTCGTCCACGCCCGAGATCTCGATGCTCTCGATGATCGGGTTTTCTTCCTGACCGAACGCGATCAGAAGCGAAATGTGAAGCTGAATGAGTAATAGAAGTAGTTTTCGCATGCGGCCCTTAATGCAAGACTGCCGCCATTGTATAAGGCGTTGATTCCATGGCGAAGCGCCGTTAGCGGCCTGTGCCGGACACTCACAGGTGTGCGAGTCGCTCCCCATGCGGCAATCGGAAAAGCCAGGCGCGGCTATCGAGTAGAAGCGTTTTCCCCTCGTTGAGGCACTGCGTTCCCAATGAAGCGAAATCGAGGAAAAGCGTTTTCCCCTCCTCGACGAGGAGGGGTGGCGCGAAGCGCCGGGGTGGTGCTGTTGAGGAAATTGATTTTGTTGAACGAACCGCCCCGCCGCTACGCGGCACCCCGCCTTGGCCAAGGCGGGGAAAAATCCTCGTCCTGCGACTCCATGGCTTCATGTCATAACCAGACCGCGTACGCGTCTTCAAGCCATCCGATCAGTTGCGTATCGATATCTTCGGGTGAAGACAATTTCATCTCGTGATGGAAGCGGTGCGCAGGTCTATCACAGCCCTGAACGCTCCGGGAGGCGGGCGTATACTTTTTGTATGGCACGAGGATGGGAAAGCAAGTCGGTCGAAGACCAGATTTCCGAAAAAGAGAGTCAAACTGCAAAGCCGGGACAGCGGCTCAACTCGAAACAGGCGGCCGAACGCGAGAAGCGGGAAAGTCTGCTGCTCGCCAGAACCCGGACCATGAAGGATCTGCAAAACGCACGGGACGCCCGGTACCGCGCACTGCTTGAACGAACGCTTGCACACCTGGATACGCAACTGGCGGAACTCGATATCGCAGGCTGAATGGTGCATTGCCGGATACCACCCCGGCGCTTCGCGCCTTTCCTTCCTTTTGGTGGAGTCGTAGGACGAAGACTTTTCCCGACTGGCCAGCCTTGGCCAAGGCGGGGTGCCGCAGCAGCGCCACCCCTCCTCGTCGAGGAGGGGAAAACGCTTTGCCTCGATCTCGCCTTATTGGGACAGCAGTTCCTCAACGGGGAGGGGAAAACAGCAGTGCCTCAACGGGGAGGAGTGGCTCGAATGAATTCCTGGATTCACAGGTCATTGCCCGCATACGAGAGATTGAAACTCTTGTTGCACAGCGGGAAATCGGGAACGATGTTCTTGAGTATCGCGTAGTTCAGCGCAGGCCAGTTGGCAAACGATGGGTCTTTGACTTTCACTCGGGCGAGTCCGCCGTCCTTACCGAAGGAAACCCAGTGCCAGATCGGGCCGCGCCACCCTTCGACCAGACCAAAGGCGGACGATCCAGCCTCCGGGGAAGACATGGGGTAGGCCATCACGCCGTCGGGTAGTGACTCCAGCGCCTGGATGATCAGGCTGACGCTTTCGTGTGCTTCGCGGACCCGCACCATCATGCGCGCCCACACGTCGCCTTCCGAAAACACGGGAACTTTGAACTTCAACATGCCATAGGCCGCATAGGGGTGGTCGCGGCGGACATCGCCATCGATGCCGCTCGCCCGTGCGGGAACGCCAACCACCTGAAGTTCGCGCGCCGTTCGATTTGTCAGCACACCGGTCGCGTTCAGCCGGTCGAGCACGAGCGCGCTGTCGAGAGCCATCGCGACGACTTCGTTGAAGTCATCCCGGACCCGCTGAACCGTGTTGAGAATGTCGATGATCCGCCTGTGAGAACAATCCTTGATCGCCACGCCGCCCGGCAGGACGGCGCCTCGCAGCAGACGGTGACCGGTCAACCGTTCGTTCAGCCTCAGCACGTCTTCTCGAAGCCGCATGGCGTGGGTGTTCGCGATCGCAAAACCGGTGTCGGCACAAATGGCGCCGACGTCCGCAATGTGATTGTAGAGGCGCTCCAGCTCCAGTAACACGACGCGAAACCAGGCCGCACGTTCCGGAGCCTGGACTCCTGCGCATCGTTCGACCGCCATGCAGAACGCCGTCGCGTGCGCGACGCTCGAATCACCCGATATACGCTCCGCCAATTCCACTCCGCGCCGGGGCATCATCGATTCAAACAGTTTTTCAATTCCCTTGTGGAGAAAGAAAAGGCGCGATTCAAGATTGACGATCGTCTCGCCGTCGACGCTGAATCGGAAATGTCCGGGTTCAATCACGCCGGCATGAACGGGACCGACGGTGATCTGGTAGATCCCCTCGCCCTGCACCTGCTGGAACGGGAAAGGCCGGCCATCGTCCGTGAATGTGTCCGGAGGCGTGGCATCTTTGAGAAGTGGATGATAGCGGGCAGGCCAGAACTGGTGCAAAGGCAGGCGGCGGAGATCCGGATGGTCCGACGGTATCAAACCGAACAGATCGTGGATTTCGCGCTCGAAGAGGCTGGCCAGATACCAGCGTGTTGCGAGCGACGGGAACAAACGCCGGCCGTGACCGAACGCCATCGAGACGATGACAAACACATCGCAATCCGGTAGCTCAAAAATGTAGCGCAGGGTGAATCCGCCTGTCGCCTCACGCGTATCTTCCGCGAAGATCATCTCCGGACGAGCGTCGAGCCGCTTCCGAAGAAAGTCCGCGAACCCGATGAATTCCGCCGGATCTGCATCGAGACGCACCTCATTCGAAGCGGATGACGCAACAAGCCGGATCCCGGGCAAATCGAATTCCCGGACAGCCGCCAGAACCTCGTCTCGACCCCGGGCGCTCAAAGGGCAACTCCGAGAACTCTCAGGATCTGATTGAAGAAACCACGGACTCCCTCGGGCAAAAACAAACCAAATCCCAGCAGCAGGATGAGATTCAGCGCCATCGGGGCTGCCGGCCACCGCAGCGGATCGCCCGGTTTCAGCGCTGAAGAAGGGTCTCCATAAAGCATCTGATTCATGCTCCCCAGCATTCCGGCAAAAACAACAACCAGTAATACAATGCCGGCAATCGCGTAAGGCGCCGAGTGGGCGGCGAAACCCGCGCGAAGAATGAGAAACTCGCTGAGGAACAGCCCGAAGGGAGGCAGTCCGATCAGCGCAAGCATCCCACAGAGGAATGCAAAACCCGTCCAGGGAGCGATTCTCAGCAATCCCCTGACTCCAAGGATCTCCGTCGTGTGGTACTTCAGCGAGATGCTGCCGGATAGCAGAAAAAGCATGGACTTCGCCAGAGCGTGGTTCATCATGTGGAGCAAGGCTCCGAGAACGCCCCAGTAGCCGCCAAAACCCAATCCGAGCGCAACGATGCCGGTGTGTTCGACACTCGAATAGGCAAGCATGCGTTTGTAATCCTTTTGTGAAACAAGGAATGCGGCGGCCAGTCCGATGGAAAGCAGGCCGAAACGCATCAGCCACGTTGAAGTGA
>JAHFTY010000221.1 GCA_023265365.1 Acidobacteriota bacterium | reverse complement strand
TTCGCGGGCCCATGTGGTGGACGTGATGGAATCCGATGTTTCCGGTAAACCACTGGAAAACCCTGGGTAGTTTGTAGAACGAACAACCCTCCAGCGCGGCCTTCACGTAGTCCCATTTTGCATGCCGCTCCCAGTAGACCCCTTTGAACTGATGCTGCATGTAAAACAGCCAGACTCCTGCTGAAGAAGCGATCACAATGATCGGCAACTGAACCAAAAGGTAAGCTTTTACCCCGATAATCAGACTGGCCAGACCGGCGATCATCGCGATGGCCAGGTTGGTTCGGATTACGTTGCGCCGTTCGCGCGCCTGGGACGTGGGCGAATTGAACCGAAATAGAACCACGAACAGAAACACGGGGATCACCGTGAACAGCAGCAAGGGATTGCGGTAAAGCCTGTAGCCGAAACGTTTCCAGGACGAGGATTCCCGGTATTCCTTCACCGTCAGCGTCCAAATGTCTCCAACCGCCCGCCGGTCGAGATCGGCGCACGTGGCATGGTGCATCGCATGATCGCTCCGCCAGCGATGATAGGGTGTGAACGCCAGGACGCCGATCATCGCTCCCAGAAGGTCGTTCACCTTTTGAGACTTGAAAAAGGCGCCGTGCCCGCAGTCGTGGAGAATGATGAAGCACCGGCACAGAAAGCCTGCCGCGACAAGCGACAGGACGATCGTGATCCCATAAGACATTTGCAGACTGCGGTAAGCCAGGTACCAGAAGAGGAGGTACGGCCCCAGCGAATTAAGAACCTGCCAGAGACTCCGCCAGAGGACTGTCTTTTCGAATGGGGCTACGGCGTTTCGCCATTCCAGGCGTTGGGGCTTGGACAAGATTGCGTTACTCACAAGAGGGAAAAACTAACATTTCTCAAATCACTGCACTCCATTATTCGGGCTTTACCGACCCAACCAACTCAGGAACATGAAGACCGCCGCCATGATCACCACGCCGTGTTTCCACCAGGGCGATAACTCTTCCGCAGTCATGTCGCGTTTGCTTGTCATAAAGTCTCCAATGTCAGAGTGCAAAGGATAATGAGATTGGGCTGAACATAGAATCTGACAATCGACTCAATTGAATGATGCAAATGACTTATCTCCTCAGTCTTACTGCAAGGGAATGTGTTAAGGCGGCGTGAATAAGCCAGAAGCGCAAGCCCGAAGCTGGAATGTTGAAGATTCCTAAGGACAAAGTCGTGCATCGTCCCCTAAAAAGGTTGGGTTTGGCCCCGGCCGGGGCGGGGCTTTCACATCATTGACGGGACGGAGGAGCCAGAATCTTGGAGTCAAAGCCCCCGGACCGTTGATATAGGCAGGCCGCTGCCCTACTCTCTAGTGATGTTGCATATCCTCGTTTTGCTGTTCAGCCTCGCTTCGGGCCAACCCGCCCCTTCCCTTAACGCGATCATTGACGGTGTGGACCGGACCTACGCCCGGATGAAGGACTTTTCCGCTGATTTTGTTCAACTTGAGCAAAATAGTTTGAACCGAAAGCAGCAGGGTGCGGGTCATCTCTATTTGATGAGGCCGCGGATGGCGCGGTACGAGTACAAAACTCCGGAAGAGCAGTTGTTTGTATCCGATGGGAAGATGGCTTACTTTTACGTTCCGGCGGACAAGCAGGTGCGGCAGGGAGCGGTAAAGGACACGATGGATGACCGTATCCCGTTGATGTTTCTGATCGGCAGATCCAATCTGCGGGGCGAGTTTACCAGCTTCGAACAGCTTCCCGTCAGGCCCGTTGTGGCCGGCGCGGTGGTTGTTCGAATGGTGCCCCGGCGGAAGACGGATCTGTCGGAACTTGTCGCGGAGATCGATCCTCAAAGTTTCCTCATCCGGCGTCTTGTACTCGGTCATCAAGATGGATCGCGCTCGGAGTTGACGTTTTCGAATATCCAGGTCAACACCGGGCTGAAGGCAGGGTTGTTCAATTTCGTACCGCCGGCCGGAGTCCAGGTCCTGGAAGGCATCGGGCAATAAACGTTGGAGTTTGTCTGTAAATACGCGAAGGCCACCGGAGAGGTGGTGAAGACTGTGCAGGTCGGGCAGAGCGCCGACGAAGTGCGCCATCATCTTCAGGAACAGGGATTTCTGCCGATCTCTGTCGAGCCCAGGGCCTGGAGTATCGGGCTCAGGCTCGGAAAGCGGCCCACGCGAATCGACTCGCAGGATTTCATTGTTTTCAACCAGCAGTTCGTGGCGTTGATCAAGGCCGGCCTGCCGATTCTGCGATCCCTGGATTTGCTCCGGGTGCAGATCAAGAACCCCCTCCTGAAACGCCATATTGAAGATGTTCGGGAACGTGTCTATTCCGGAGCGATGCTCTCGGACGCGATGAGGGCGCAGGCGGTGTTTCCGACCGTGTACACCGCTTCGATTTTCGCGGGCGAACGCAGTGGAAACCTGGTTGAGGTGATCAACCGTTACATCCTTTATGAGAAGACGATCCTGTCGGTCCGGAAACGTTTCATTGGAGCTTTGATTTATCCGGCGTTTCTGATTGTCCTGTCGATCGTTATGGTTCTGGTGATCGTGACCTACGTCATCCCGAGATTCGGCGAGCTGTACGCGGGTTTGAACACGCCGCTGCCGGTCGCGACGAAGGTGCTGATTGCGGTTTCGACCACCCTTCAGAGCAACATCATTCTCATCGTTCCGGCGTTGGCGGCATTGACGGTGGCGGCCCTGGTCTGGGCAGGAACGGCGGGCGGCCGGAATCGGATTGACGAGTTCAAGTTGAAGGCGCCGATCATCGGGAATTTGTGGACGATGTTTTCGATGGCGCAGTTGTCGCGCACGCTGTCGACGCTCCTGCAAGGCGGCATACCGCTGGTGGCGGCGCTGGAGGTTGCGCGGGACGCCACGGGGAATCGGGTCATTGCGAACTCGATCGCCGAAGGAATCAATCGCGTGCGGGAAGGACAGGCGCTTTCGGACAGCCTCGAAAGGAGCGGCCACTTCCCGGATCTCGCGTTGGAAATGATGCGGGTCGGCGAACAGACCGGATCGTTGCCGGAAATGCTGAACCATGTCGCCGATTTCTACGATGAGGACGTCAACATCCGGTCGAACGCGATGCTGAGCTGGGTCGAACCGGTCATCCTCATTTTCGTCGCCGTGTTTGTGGCGGCTATTCTGATTTCGCTCTACCTGCCGATCTTCAGCATCCGCGGCACCATGAGCGGCACATAAAACAATGAAGAACACCGTTGAAACCAATGGCCGTCTGACCGCGCAGGAACTCGCGGCGCGTTACCATTACGAATTCGTCGATTTGAAGGGCATTCACCTGGATCTCGAACTGTTTCATTCGATCCAGGTGGACCTGATGTTCCGCTACAATTTCGTTCCGCTGCACATGGAAGGTCACTCGCTGGTCGTGGCCATGGCCGACCCCAGCGACCTGGTGATGATCGACGAAGTGTCTGCTCTGCTGGGGAAGCCGCTGATCATCAAGGTCGCGACGCTCTCCGAGATTCAGGATCTTCTGAAGAAATCCGAATCGTCGCAGCGCATGCTCGAAGAGGCGACGGAAGGATTCAAGCTTGCTCTCATTCGCGAAGACGAGTCCGGCGACGAGACGATCTCGATCGAGAAAATCACCGAGGAAGAGTCAAGCCCGATCATCCGGCTGGTCGACACGATCATCTTCACCGCGCTTGAGCGCCGGGCCAGTGACATCCATATCGAGACCCGCGACGTCGATGTCGGCGTGAAGTACAGAATCGACGGCGCGCTCAACGAAGCGATGGCGCCGATCGCGAAGGAACACCATTCGACGATCATTTCGCGCATCAAAGTGATGTCCGAACTCGACATCTCCGAGCGCCGGGTGCCGCAGGACGGCCGTTTCAAGACCCGCTACAAGGGGCGATCGATCGATTTCCGCGTTTCGATCATGCCGTCGGTCAACGGGGAAGACGCGGTTATCCGCATCCTCGACAAGGAAAGCATCAGTGAAAAGTTCAGGAACCTCAGCCTCGAGGTTGTCGGGTTCGCGGAGGCCGATCTGAAGAAGTTTCGGCATTACATTCTCGAGCCCTACGGAATGGTGCTGGTGACGGGCCCCACGGGAAGCGGCAAGACCACCACGCTGTACGGCGCGCTGATGGAAATCAAGAACGACGAAGACAAGATCATCACGATCGAAGATCCGGTCGAGTACCAGATCCGGGGCATCACCCAGATTCCGGTCAACGAGAAGAAGGGACTCACCTTCGCCCGCGGACTGCGTTCGATCCTTCGTCACGATCCGGACAAGATCATGGTCGGCGAGATCCGCGACGTCGAGACCGCCCAGATCGCGATTCAATCGGCGCTGACGGGACACCTGGTGTTTACGACGGTTCACGCCAACAACGTTGTCGATGTGCTGGGCCGTTTCCTGAACATGGGCGTCGATCCGTATAATTTTGTATCCGCGATGAACTGCATCCTGGCTCAGCGTCTGGTCCGCATGATCTGTGCGAACTGCAGGAAACCGGTGAAGTATCCCGAGCAGATGCTTCGGGAATCCGGCCTTGACCTCGACCAGTACCGCGACTTCACTTTTTACGAAGGCGAAGGATGCCTGGAATGCAACGGCACCGGATACCGGGGTCGAACGGCGATTCATGAACTGCTCGACCTCTCGGATCGCATTCGCGAAATGATCATCGACCGCAAGGCGACCTCCGAAATCAAACGCGCCGCGAAGGAAGAAGGCATAACCTTCCTGCGCGAGTCGGCGATCGCCAAAGTGGTCAACGGCACCACAACGCTGAGGGAAATCAACAAGGTGACGTTCATTGACTAAGACGCTGACCGATTCCATCGTCCAGTTGTTCCGCCCGCAGTTGCCGCAGTGGGCCTGCGAGTTCACCGCCCGGCACGTGATCGTTGCGGGAGTGGACGCGAACCGAAGCCGGATCCAGTCGAAAACGGCGAGCGAGATGGCCATCGGCGCGGATCGGGACCGCCAGAAGACCGTGGTGCGGGACCTGTTGCGGGCCGCGTCCTTCAAGGGGTCGGAGATCGCGGTCGTCATCCCCGACGAGTCCGCAAGGATCGCGTTTGTGACCGCGGAGACCCTTCCGAAAACGCTTAAAGAACAGCATACGTTTATCCGATGGAAGCTGAAAAAAAGCGTCCCGTTCGACGTGGACACCGCACAGGTGGCGTTCCGCGTCGTGGAAACGAAATCCGACGGGCTGGAATTGCTGGTCGCGCTGTCGCCACGCGAGGTTGTCGAACGTTACGAAAACCTGATGGAGGAACTCGATATCCATGCCGGACACGTCGTTCCATCGACGCTCGCGGCGCTGAACCTCGTGAACCCTCCCGCAGACGACATGCTGTTCGTGAAGATCGCGCCCGATTGTGTCACCACGACGGTTTTTCAAAACCGGCACGTCCGTTTTTACCGCCGGGTTGCCGAACTGGGACTTTACGAATCGGTCTATCCGACCGTTCTCTACTATCAGGACAAGCTTGGCGGAACCGCATTCCGGCAAATGATCGTGTGCTCGTACCAGCCGGATTCGAAAGACGCGGTCGCCGAACTTCAGGAAAGAATCGGTATTCCGGCGCAGGCCCTGGAGCCGCGCCATGTTGAAGATATTTACAAGCCGGCACTGGGAGCGGTTCATCTGTCATGGGCGAATTTGATCTGAATCTTTCGACGCGGCCATTCCCCGCGTACCAGCTCAAGACGATCCTTTTCACGATCGCCGCGATCGTGCTGATCGCCCTGTCGGCGTGGCAGGCCTATGGCTTCATGCACTATTCGCAGCTCGCCGGCCAGATTCGCGGCGAAGCGCGCAACAGCGAAGTGGAGTCGGAAGCCTTGTCCCGGCGTCTGGCCGACCTGGATTCCCGGCTGAATCGTCCGGAGGCGATGGCGAAACTGAACGAGATCGAATTTTTCAACAACATCATCGCCCGCAAGACGCTGTCCTGGACTCGCCTGTTCGCGGTCCTGGAAGATCTGACTCCGGAAAACGTGCGCCTGATCAGCCTCCGCCCGAACTTCGAAAAGGACGGCGGAATCCTCATCCATTTTGAAGTCAGCGCGCGAAGCATCCCCGATGTGAAGGAGTACATTGAGGCCCTTCAATCGACACCGCTGTTCACCGACGTCATTGTGACCCACGAACAGAAGAAACAGTCCGCCACCGGCGCTCCGCCGGGCACGGACGTGGACGTGGCGTTCAACGCGAAGTATCGTCCGGAAAGAGAGGGGCAGTGACGCGAGCGTACAAACGACAGCGCCAGTTCTACCTGTTCGCGGGCATTGTGGCGACGATTGCGATTGTGAACGTTCTCTTCTTTCTCATCCTCTACCGTCCTTCGCGATCGGAATATTTCCGTCTTCAGGAATCGATCGGACGTCTGCGGGCGCAGATTGCGAGCCAGCAGACCCGAGCCGCCCAGAAAGAAAAGACGGGCGCGCAACTCGAGACGTCCAATCAGGACAGGCAGGCGCTGTTCACGAAGCACTTCATCCCGCTGAACGTCGGTTTTGCAAAAGTTCTGCCGCAGCTGGATGAGCTGGCGCAAAAGACCGGCGTCCGGAAAAGCGATGTGGATTACGCGAGAGAACAGACTGCGGAACATGGCTTGTACTCGGTTAAAATCAAGATACCCGTTCAGGGAAGTTATTCGAACATCGTGAACTTCATCAAAGAGCTGGAGAACTCCGAAACGTTGTATATCATCACCTCGATTGACGTTCGCAGCGGCGGCGAGGACACGGCATTTCAGCCGTCGGCCGGGAACGTTTCGTTGTCCCTGGGGCTGGAGACGTACTTTTATCAATGAGCAAGCCGGAACAAAGAAAGGCTCAGTTTTTCATTCTGCTGGTCATCGTGCTGGGTATCACCCTGTTTCTCGGGTACCGGATGAACCGCACGCCGAACCCCATCGTCGTGCAGGCGGACGCGCCGAAGTTTTCGGCCATCACGGCATCACAGGGTGAAGCCCGGATCCGGCTGGACCTGCTCGACAAGAAGACAACCGATGAGGATCTTGGCCGCAAGAATCTGTTTACGTTCGGAGTAAAACAGCCGCCGCCCGCTCCGCCGTCCAAAACGCCTCCTGGCCCGCAGCCGCCGTCGAACGTGATCTCGATGCCCCCGGCTCAGCCCCCGAGGGTGGGACCTCCCCCCCCTCCGCCTCCTCCGCCCATTCCCTTGAAGTACGTGGGCTTTGCGTTCATCGAACCGAACTCGAAAGCCCTGATTGCCACGCTTCTCGATGACCAGCAACGCCACTTCAATGCCGTCGAAGGCGACGTTTATATGGGCCGGTACCGTGTGGTGCGCGTCACCGACACGGCGGTCGAGGTGGAAGACCTGGAATTCAATCGCAAACAAACTCTTCCCCTGGTGAAGCAATGACCCGCTCCGATTCCGGATTTGCCATGGCGGCGCTCATTTTCTTTCTGACGGCCACGGCGATTCTGATTGCGGCCACCGTCCCGTCCTATCAGA
>JAHFTY010000220.1 GCA_023265365.1 Acidobacteriota bacterium | reverse complement strand
TCAAGGCGCTGCTTTTTCTCGGCGCCGGAAGCGTCATTCACGGAATGGGCGGAATCCAGGACATCCGGAGGATGGGCGGCCTTCGAAAAGAAATGCCGTGGACGTTCCGCACCTTTCTGGCCGGAACTCTCGCGATCGCCGGCATACCCGGCCTTTCCGGTTTCTTCAGCAAGGACGCGATCCTGGGCGCCGCTTATGGAAGCGAGCACTATGGCAGGATCCTGTGGGCCATCGCGATGGTCGCCGCGGGGTTCACTTCGTTTTACATGTTTCGCCTGCTGATCCTGACGTTTTTCGGAGCGCCCCGGTACTCGAATCATGATGTGCATCATGTGCACGAGTCTCCCTCCTCGATGCTGATTCCACTGATCGTCCTTGCCGTTCTCTCCGCAACGGCAGGTTTCGTGGGAGTGCCGGCGGTGCTGGGCGGAAGCGATCTGATCGCCGCTTACATCAACGGCGGAGTCGAACTCGTTCATGGCGGCGAAGAGACGGCGCATGCCACGGAAATCCTTCTCATGGTCCTGGCGACGGGTATCGGCCTGATTGGCTTTGCCGTCGCGTACGTGTTTTACGTGGCCAGGCCCGAACTGCCCGGCAAGCTTGCGGCGAACCTTCATGCGATCCATCAGTTGTTGACGAACAAGTACTACATCGACGAGATCTACGACGCGATCATCGTGTGGCCCGTCGTGCGAACGTCGCGCGAACTCCTGTGGCGATTCATTGATGTGCTCGTCATCGACGGCGTGGTGAACGGCGTCGGCGGGGCCGTGCGGTTTTCGGCCGGGACGCTGCGTCACATGCAGACCGGGTTTGTCCGGACATACGCGGCCTGGATTCTTTTCGGCGGCATCCTGGTGGTGGCGTGGTTTCTCAGGTGATCATGGACTTCATCAACTCCAACATCCTGACGATTGTCACGTTTACGCCTGCGCTGGGCGCGTTGTTGCTCCTGTTTTTCCCGCGCAGCCGGGCGAAGACCGCGCGGAACTTCGCGTTGATTATCTCGATACTGGCGTTCCTTTTTTCGCTGCACCTGGTGGCTCACTTCGACAGCAATGCCTCGGGGTTCCAATATCGCACCGACCGGGCATGGATCCCGTCGTTCGGCATCGGCTATCAACTCGGCATCGACGGCATCAGTCTTTTCCTCGTTTTGCTGACCACGCTGCTCACGCCGCTCGCCATCCTGGCGTCCACGCGCATCCGCGATCGCGTGAAGGAATACTTCCTGTTCATGTTGCTGCTGGAAACCGGCGTGGTCGGGGTGTTCTGCTCGCTGGACCTGTTTCTGTTCTACGTGTTCTGGGAAGTCATGCTCGTGCCGATGTACTTCCTGATCGGCGTGTGGGGCGGCGAACGGCGCATTTACGCGGCGATGAAGTTCGTGCTGTACACGATGGCCGGATCCGTCCTGATGCTGGTGGCGATCATCGCGCTGTATTTCCTGAACGGGAAGGCGACGGGCGCCTACACGTTCAGCTACGAGCTGATTCTTGCGGCCATCCATGGAGGCAAGCTCGTCCTGGAGCCTGCCACGGAGCGATTCCTGTTCCTCGCTTTTTTCGTGGCGTTCGCCATCAAAGTGCCGCTCTTTCCATTCCATACCTGGCTGCCCGACGCGCACGTCGAGGCGCCGACGGCCGGATCCGTGTTGCTGGCGGGGGTTTTGCTGAAGATGGGAACCTACGGCATGCTGCGATTCAGCCTGCCGCTGTTTCCGAACATGAGCCACCTGTTTGCGCCGTTCATCACGCTGCTTGCCGTGGTCGGCATCATTTACGGCGCGCTTGTCGCGATGGTGCAGCCCGACATGAAGAAGCTCGTGGCGTATTCGTCGGTCAGCCATATGGGTTTCATCGTTCTGGGAATCTTCAGCTTCACGCCGCAGGGCGTCGAAGGCGCAATTTTCCAGATGCTGAGTCACGGCGTCTCGACAGGAGCGCTCTTCCTGCTGGTCGGCGTGATCTACGAACGGCGGCACACCCGCCTGATTGAAGAATTCGGCGGGCTCGCGCACCGGATGCCGTTGTACGCGGCATTCTTCCTGATCGTGACGTTGTCCTCGATCGGCTTGCCCGGCATGAACGGATTCGTCGGCGAGTTCCTGGTTTTGCTCGGAACGTTCGGAGTGAACAAACCGCGAGGCGTCGTCGCGGCGGCCGGAGTGATTCTTTCGGCGGTGTATATGCTGTGGATGTTCCAGCGGGTGATCTGGGGCGAGATCACGAATGAGAAGAACAGGACGTTAACGGACCTCGTGAGTTATGAAAAGGCGATGTTGATTCCTTTGCTGTTCCTGATTTTCTGGATGGGGATTTATTCGAACCACTTTCTGCGTCCGATGGATGCGTCGGTTGCACGGCTGTTGAGCCAGACGGGCAAGCGGGAAATCCAGTACGCGGTGGCGCCCGCATTGCAGCCATGAACATTCCACCGGTCAACATCTCGTCGATCCTGCCCGCAGCCGTGTTGTCCATTGTGGGCATCGCGGTCATGGTCGCCGAGCCGTTCGTCGATCGCTCGAAAAAGACCCTGCTTGGCTGGCTTGCGCTGGCGGGCGTGATGGCCGCGATGCTGGCGATCTATCCGATGTCGGAGAATCGCGGGCAGTGGTATTCGAACCTCTGGATCGTGGACGACTACAATATTTTCTTCCACGTCATTTTTCTTTTGATCGCGGGCATCACGATTCTGACGTCGCTGGACTTCCTCGAACGTGAAGAGATCAACCACCCGGAGTTCTACTCGCTTCTTCTCTTTGCCACGGCCGGCATGCTGATGATGTCGGGGGCGAACGAGCTGATCATGGTCTTCATCGGCCTCGAAGTGCTTTCCATCGCGACCTACGTGCTCGCGGGTTTCCGGCGGACCGACCTGAAATCGAACGAGTCCGCGCTGAAGTATTTCCTGTTGGGCTCGTTTTCCTCCGCTTTCTTTCTTTACGGCGTCGCGCTCGTATTCGGAGCGACGGGCAGCACCAACCTGATTGAAATTGCGGAGGCCCTGCGATCGTCGAGCCTGCAGATCACGCTCGTTTACCTCGCCGCGGCGTTGATGCTTATCGCGCTCTGCTTCAAGGTTGCCGTTGCTCCCTTTCACATCTGGACGCCCGACGTCTATGAAGGCGCGCCGACACCGGTCACCGGGTTCATGTCGGTCGGTCCGAAGGCGGCGGGCTTCGCGGTTTTCATTCGAGTGTTTATGACGGCATTTCCCCAGATTCAGGACCGTTGGATTTCCATCATCTGGATGGTGGCCGCGCTCACCATGATTCTGGGGAACGTGATCGCCGTTTCGCAGACGAACATCAAGCGAATGCTCGCCTATTCGTCGATCGCTCATGCCGGATATATTGCCGTCGCATTCGCATCCGGCAGCCGGCGCGGAGTGTCCGCGGCGCTGTTCTACATGCTGGCTTATGCGCTGACGAACCTGGGCGCATTTGCGGTCGTGACGATTCTCAGCCGCAGCGAAGACAAACTCACGAACATTTCCGACTATGCCGGGCTCGCCGCGAAACGGCCGGGCCTCGCGGCGCTGCTGACGATTTTTCTTCTCTCGCTGGCGGGAATCCCGGGGACTGCGGGCTTTTCGGGAAAGTTTTTCATCTTCCGGTCGTCGGTGGAATCGGGACTGCTTTCGCTCACGGTCATCGGCGTGATCACCACCGTCGTCTCGTTCTATTACTACCTGTACATCGTCGTCCAGATGTACATGCGGGAGCCCGGCGAGGAGTTTTCAGATTTGCGCGTGCCAGCGAGTTTGAAGATTGCGCTGCTGATTGCAGCGATCGGAACGCTCTATCTTGGGTTGCTTCCCACCCGCGTTCTCGACTGGTCCACCACTGCCGCCCTGACTGCCCTTCGTTAAACGCCCGGGCCGCCGGGTGACAGACGCATAAACACCGTTATCCGGGTTCTAACGAGAATTCTGTACTCGTAATGAGCATGACTTCGGCTCAGGCGACTTTGAGACCGACGGCATCGTAACTGCCCGCGATCAACGAAGGATTCCAGAATGTCCTGCTGAACGTTTATCAGGGCTGCGCCCAGCCGAATCTTCAGGCAAGCGGGAGATCGAGGGCGCAGCCCTCGGCTAGTTAGCTGCGGGCTAGAAAAAGGAATGTTGCGCCAAAGGCCAAAACAATCGCGACGCCAAGAATAACGTCTGAGCCTCGCCCGAACGTGAGAGTTCTGAGTCCGAATGTCTTTTGGATTTTCCCGCCAGAAAAAAGCAGGCAGACGACTAGCAAAATGATGAGCAGTTCATATGCGCCTGAGTGCATGCGGCGATCTTAATGTGCGCATCCACATAAGCCAACGTTTTCCGCTGCCTCCTGCCGGCTGTTTCTTGTCCGCCCGGAGGCGCGTGATGCGGGAGTGAATTGACGACACCACCCCGGCGCTTCGCGCCACCCCTCCTCGTCGAGGAGGGGAAAACGCTTCAACGAGGAGGGGTGGCGTGAAGCGCCGGGGTGGTCCGACGGCCGGGTATCTACGCGACTTTGACGAAAATGATGAACAGAGTGTAGAGCGCAAGCGACTCGATCAGAACGAGACCGAGCAGCAGCGCGAAACGGATTGCGGGAGCGGCGCCGGGATTACGCGCAAGGCTCTCGCACGCGGCCGAAATGGCGCGGCCCTGGGCCAGAGCGCAGACGGCGGACGCAATCGCCATCGCGAAACCGGACGTGATCGCCACCCAGTTCGTGGCCGGGCGGGCGGCTTCGCCCTGGGCAAACACGGGCGAAGCGACAGCCAGGGCGACCATTGCCAGCATCAGAACAAAGAACATCTTTCTCATTTGGACTCTCCTGTTGATGAAATGCCGCATGGAGGTGGTTGCCGGCCAACCCTCTTACAGTCCGGCCTCACACATACGACGGTTTAGTGCTCTTCGGTAGCAACCGCCCCAGCCAGATACACCTGGGACAGCGTAATGAAAATGAATGCCTGCAGGAATCCGCCGAAGATGGCGAACGCCATGAACGGCAACGGAAGCAGGAACGCGACGAGCGAAAAGAACACCGCGATCAGCAAATCTTCCGCAAAAATGTTGGCGTAAAGCCGAACCGTCAACGAGAACGGGCGCGCGAGATGGCTGATGATTTCAATCGGAATCATGATGGGCGACAACCACCACACCGGCCCCGCAAAGTGGAGCAGGTAACGGCCTATTCCCTGCTTTCGCATTCCCTGATAGTTGTAATACAGGAACATGAAGATGGCACATCCGGCCGGAACGTTGATGTCGCCGGTGGGCGAGGCGAATCCCGGTATGAGCCCGATCAGGTTCGAGAAAACCAGGAAGAGCGCGATCGTTCCGATCAGGGCAAGGAACTTGTGACCATCGTGCCCGATGTTCTCTTCAAGCTGGACCTGCAGAAACTCCACCACCGACTCCAGGGCCTGCTGAAGATTGCCCGGATTCTCCACGGTGAATCGCGTTCGAATAATGCCGAACAGCACGATCATGAACAACACCACGATCGTGGCCATGATCAGCGGCTGGGAAATGATGTCGTGGCCGGGTTGGGGATGCAGGCCGAGAACGCCCGCCGCCCGGGGACCGATGATGTTTTCGATAGCCGCAAACAGCGACGCAACCGCGGGGCCAAGCAGTTCGTTGACCCACTTTACGATCGCAAGCTGGTGTTCATACTTTTCCATTCGGATGATCTCTAATTAAGGATTTAGCGATTTCAAAAATTGCTTCGAGGAGTACTGCCAGAACGTAAATCAGGAGACCGGCCATGACAAAAACCGGATCCGAAACCGAAGACCGGATTGTAGCAAACAGCACCAACCCGATCAACGCGTATCTCCCTGCATACTGAAGACCTACACGCTTTCCGACCCGGCCTTCCGCCCCTTTCAAAACGACGAAATCCACCGCCTGTTTCAGCCAGTGGAAATTCACAATCGATATCGCGCCACCCACAGCCACGCCGACTGCCGCCCGCAGGGAATAGAAGAACAGAGCGCCGAAACAACCCAGCGCCAGAAGGACCGCGCAAATCCGGTCAAGCCGCGGACCAAAGAAAAAATTTGAATCGGACATCGCTTCGCTGCGGTCTATGACCGCCCCGGCGGATCTTTCGGCTCTTCCGCCGTCGCGGCCGAAATCGCTCGAAAGAAGCTGACGAATCCGGCGGCGATCCCGATCAGCAGGAACACAATGGTCAGAAAGGCCGTTCCGAAAAGGCGATCCAGAAAATAGCCGATACCATAGCCGATCGCGGTCGCAACCGGAAACACCATTCCCGCGCTCAACAGGTTCGACATCTGCTGAAAGGAGCGCCGGTTGTCGTCTTTTGGGCTATTCATGGTTTTATCGATGGTATATAATCCGGCCGCCAAAACACAGAGCGGCCAGCGCTCGATGCACTTTTGTAATCAACCTTATATCACCGACCCGCGAATATTTAAGGAGGAGTTCAATGTCGAACAGAGTAACGCTGCTCGCTCTCGTCAGTCTCCTGATCTTGAGCTTGGCAGGTTGCGGTAGTGAGCCGGCCCCACAAACCGACACCAAAACCGCCGCTCCGGCTCCGGCGGCCAAGAAGGAAGAACCGCCAGCACCGGTTTACGACATCACGAAGGAAAGCCTGACCGACCACTCCGACTGGACCAGCAGGAATGTTGGTATTCTCGGCGCCAAAATCGGCGACAAAACGACCTCGATCGAAAAGAACTTCGGAAAGCTCGACAACACACGCACTCTGCAGGACGAATACCTTACGGTCTATCAGGGCAACGGGCTGTTCGTCTACACGCAGAAACTCACCGGCAAGATCCGGAAGTTCGAAATCTACGACATCTTCGCAAAGGAACTCAAAGACGAAAAGCTCAAGAAGCTTCTGACCACCGGCGACCTGAAAACCATGCGCGAGATGTTTGGTCCAGAAGAGAAGACCGAGGAAAACGCGGATGACCAGTCCACCGAATACGCGTATGACGCAAAGGGATTCCGCTTCGTGAAATACAAGGTCGGAAACCGCACGGTGAATGCGCTGCGCTTCCAGGAAATGAAGAAACCCACAACCTAGTCCCCGATAACTGTCTCCAGGGGTGGCCATCGCGCCACCCTTTTCTCATTTAATCCCGCACGTCCACACAGTCATTTCGGACCAGAAACCTTCCTTTGAACCGCAACGGTATCCCCTCGGAGTCCCGTTCGGCATGGACGTGAAGGTGCGGCTCCGTCGTATCGCCCGAATTCCCCACTTTCCCCAGGATCTTTCCGGCGCGGACCCGCTGGCCGACATCGACCGTTACGCTTCCCTTCATCAGGTGCGCGAGGTAAACCGTACAGTCCCCGGTGTCGATCGCCACGTGATTGCCGGCAGCGTGCTCGACGTCACGATCGGGAGGAAGAAGGTCCGGTAAGTGATCCGTGGCCGCCACCACGACGCCTTCACACGGACTGATGACCTCTGCGCCGAAAACGAAGTATTTCTGCAAAGCGATCGGATACACACCTTCAGCCCAAGCAA
>JAHFTY010000080.1:2694-19663 GCA_023265365.1 Acidobacteriota bacterium | reverse complement strand
AAAAAAAACGCTTTTGCTCGAGCGATGCCTCCGGTCGTTACACGGTTCGGAATGGAATGACCGTACCGTCAGGCGGCACGGCTGATGCGGCAAAGTTCGTGGTGCAGTGCCCTGAGTTGGGTGTCCTGCCGCCGGATCATGGCGCGGGAGTGCGCGGGCATGTTCGAGTCCAGCACGGTGCGGTACGCCGCAAGCGTTGACTCGATACTGCGTATGGAGGTTTCGTGAAGGTCGCCGCCTTCGACGGTTTGAAGGAGGATCCCCAGTTTTCTTCTTTCCGCCGAGAGGTCCATTCGCCGGAGTTCTTTTTCGAGTTCAAATCCGAATTGAGTGATTGCTTCACGGATTCTTGCGGAGAGGTCGCGCAGTTCCACTTTCGAGGTGAATTTCCCCACCGAGTCGAAGATGCGCGCACTTCGGTTGCACGCGTCCATCAACTTGAAGAGGTTGGCGGTGGGTTCTCCGCGATGTAGCGCCATCAATCCAGACATATGCACGCCTTTGGCCACGGATGACGCGGAAAGACCGATCCGCGTCGTCCGTGGGAGCTTACCGTTGCTGCGACGGCGGTTTCGTTAACGGCTGGCCGATGATGTCTCCGGAGACAACCATTTCGACCCGCCGGTTCTGTTGACGGCCCGCCGCGGTGGAGTTGTCGGCCACGGGCAGGGTCTTGCCGTAGCCCTTCGCCGTGATGATCGATCCATTCAGGCCCTGCTGGATGAGGAAGTCGCGGACGGAGTCGGCTCTCTTCTCGGAGAGGGTCTGGTTATACGCCTCGCTTCCGACGCTGTCGGTATGGCCCTCAACCTGGAGCATCAGTCCGGGATGGGAAAGGACGATACCGGAAATCTTCGCGAGCTTTTCGCGCGCACCCGGCTTGAGCGTGAACTTGCCGGTGTCGAAAAGAACGTCGGACATGTTCACGATCAGACCGCGGGCCGTGTCGCGGGTTTCGAGGATGAGGTTGAACTGGTCGACGAGTTGTTTGCGCAGCTCGGCCTTTTCGCGCTCGGCCTGAGCGGCAGCCTGTTTGGCGCGGGAGGCGTCCGACATGGCGCGCTGAGCGTCGGCGGCGGAGCGATCGGCTTCAGCCCGGATGCGGGCGCGTTCCATTTCCGCGTTCTTTGCGGCGAGTTCCGCTTCCATTTTCGTGCGTTGGGCATCGGCTTCTGCGCGGGCCCGGCGCCCGGCTTCCAGTCGTTGTTCCTGCTCGGCCTTCGCGCGATTGGCTGCTTCGCGGCCGGCATTGGCGCGGGCGTCCGCCTCCCGTTGGGCGGCCGCCTCCCGCTCGGCCTGAGCGCGGTTGTCCGCCTGTCTCTTGAGAGCGATCAGCCGTGCGTCTTCGGCGGTCTGAACGGCCTCCCGGGCCGTCATGACGATGGGTTTCGTTCCCGCTTTGCGGGTTTTGTAGCCTTCGGCTTGTTGCAGCAGCCCCTTCGCTTTGCTGAAACTGTCGGTCGCATCCTTGTCCGCACCGGCCCAGTGCGCGATACGAACGGCGTTGCGGGCTTCGTACAGTTCGAGGGGCGTTTCCTTGTCCAGAAGCATGGGCTTCAGTTCGGAGGGCGGCACATTGACGGTGTACTGGCCGCGTTCGAGCAGTTCGTACTTCGCGTCGATTTCCTCGATCTTGCCGGCCGTGTCGCTGCGCACGAAGTTCTCCATCACGACCACGTTGCTCGGTTGCGACACCGCGTAGTAAGGCTCTGCCGTCACGATGAGGCCGAAGGCCTGAAGCTCGGTGGTGACGTCCAGCTTGCTTCGATTGCCGTTCAGAATCACTTCGCCCAGGTTGGTCGCCCGGCCTTCCGGCGTGATCGCCCACATCACATACGTGAGGTACTCCGGACCGAAACGGGTCGCGCCTTCGAGTTCATCGAATTCGACTTCGATCTCGATGTATCCCTGCTTGCTTTCCACTTTCGCTTCGCCGTTGGCCTTCGGCATCAGCGCCGTGCCCTTGAAGTCGATCTTGGTTGCGCCACTCCGGTGGCGGTAGTTGATTGCCTTCGCGGTCCGCTCAACCACATTGATGGTCAGTTTATAAAGTGGATTGTCTCCCTCGCGCTGGACCGTAACCTGGCTCCAGGCCTTGAGGGGGGCGGTTCCTAAAAAACAGAACGCCACTGCGACCGTAAGAAATCTTTTGATGGTTGTCATCTGGACCTCGCAGGTTGAAATTGTTTCTCGACACTGCACTCCTGCAAGACGAACGCCAGAACACGCGTGCCCGGCCAAAGCCGTATTCTGCAAAGGTTTGGCACGGAAGGAAGAACCGGCCGACCACCGGTTTCTTCACCTAGCCGGGGAAATTTAGGGCGGAATCTCACCACCCCGGCGCTTCGCGCCACCCCTCCTCGTCGAGGAGGGGAAAACGCTTTTCCTCGATTTCGCTTCATTGGGACAGGCTGGAGTAATTTGGCTTTACTGAAAACAAAAACGTCCAGGTTGATGCGACTGCCGTCCCAACAAGGCGAGATCTGGGAAAAGCGCTTTTCCTCGATTTCGCTTCATTCGGACAGGCTGGAGTAATTTGGCTTTACTGAAAACAAAAACGTCCAGGTTGATGCGACTGCTGTCCCAATAAGACGAGATCTGGGAAAAGCGTTTTCCCCTCCTCGACGAGGAGGGGTGGCGCGAAGCGCCGGGGTGGTGCTGTTCGGGAAAATCGATTGCGGGGAAAAGTCCTCGACCTGCGACTCCACGGTTCTATGCAAACACCAGACCTTCCGAGAGAACCGAAACACTGTGGCCGGGATCAATGGGGCAACAGGTCCACTTCTTTGATCGGACCGACCTGTTCGGTCTCGACCTGAGGATCGCGCCAATGATCGATGACCGAGACCTTCTGCACGCAACCGATCGTGCACGTGGGCGCGCAGGACTTCGCGGTCAAATACTCGCGGCGCATGTCGGCCTTCGAATAATTCTCCAGCGGGACTCCCGGATAACCGCGTTGTTGAGAGCAGTAGTGAACCAGGCCGTCCTCGCAGATGTAGAGGTAGCGGGCGCCGGCGCGGCACTTCCAGTCGTTCGGCTTTCCGCGTGAAAGGTTTTCCTGGAACCAGTTGAGGCGTGTATATCCCTTGTTGCCGTAATCCTTGATCTCCCGGTAGGCCCGTTCTTCGCGGCGGTTCAGCGGCTGAACGGAGCCGTTGTGATCGTGAATGATGCCGAGCGAACTCTGAAAACCAAATCCGATGGCGCGGTGCGTGATGGTTTCCGCATCCTCCGGATTGCGGATGCCGCCGCCGATCACCGAATTGATATTCACGACGAACTCCGCGAATTCGGCAAGGTAGCCGAGCTTTTTATCGAGCACCTTGAGGCTCTTCACCGAAACGTCGTCAGGCTGGATGTTGTCGATGCTGATCTGAAGATGGTCCAGCCCGGCCTCGTTCAAGGCCTGAATCTTCTTCGGAGTCAGCAGGTATCCATTTGTGATCATTCCCGCGATCATGCCGTGGCGCCGGATTCGGGCAATGATCTTTTCGATCTCGGGATGGATCAGCGGCTCGCCGCCGCTGATGGTGATGATGGCAGTCCCCAGACCCGCCAGCATATCGACGCGGCGAAGCATGACTTCCGTCGGAACGGGCGGGGAAAAATCGTCGTATTCATTGCAGTAGCCGCAGGCCAGGTTACAGCGGCGTGTCGGGATGATATGGGCTAAAAGAACGTGGTCGGTCGATGCTAAACCCCGGGCAATCATCTGGATCTCACGCCACCGGAGTTTAAGTTTGCTGCTGGTCTTCATCGCACCTCAAGGGATTGAAATCCGCGCGGATAGGGTTGGTAAGATAACACACTCGGAGTTGCCTCATAAAGCAGTCGACACGCGGACGCCGATCTGATTGACTAGTGGATCTTCGAATCGATCCATAGAAAACCGGCATGAACTTCCTTTTCGACGCAGCGATCGCCGTTAGCGCCTTGATGGCCCTGGGCTTCTGGTCCGCCCATCGCCGCGAGCGCGCCGCCCACCGGAAGGCCGAAGAGGCGCAGCGGCAGCACAGTGCCATTCTCGAGACTATCGCCGACAGTTTTTTCGCTCTCGATCGTGAAGGCCGGTTCACATTCGTGACGCCGAAAGCCGCGGAGATGTTGGGAAAGCCGGCAGGCGGCCTGATCGGAAAAACGCTCCTGGAAGCGCTTCCCGAGCTTCAGGATTCCGACCTCCTGCAACAGGTTTCACAAGCGCTCCGCGATCGAGCGCCGCGTCGTTTCGATCACTTCCAGCCGGTTCTGAAACGCTGGTACGAGCAGCAGATTTACATCAATCCCGACGGAGGCGTTTCCGTCTATGGAAGAGACGTCACGGCCCGCCGCAGGCTCGAGGACGAACTGCGCGCCAGCGAAGAACGCTTCCGTCGGCTGGTCGATTCCAACATGCTCGGCGTTTTCGTCACGGTGGATTCCCAGATCACGGAGGCCAACGACCAGTTTCTGGAAATGCTCGGCTCCACCCGCGACGAACTGATCCGGCGGCAGCTGGATTGGACTCAGGGCATACCCGCCGATCCATTCTTCCTGGAGGCGGGCGCCGAACGCGAACTCGTTCGAAAAGACGGAATCCGCATCCCGGTGTGGATGGCGTCGACGCGAATCGATCGGGAGACGTTGCACGTGGTTCACGACCTGACTCATCGGAAGCGGGCCGAGAACCGGCTGCGGTATCTGGCCGAAGCGACCAAGATCCTCAGCGCGTCGCTCGATATCGACAAGATGTTCCGGGACCTTGCCCGCTTCCTCTCCGGAAGCATCGGCGACTCATGCGTCATCTATCTCAAAGAGGACGACGATCTGCGCCAGGCCGCCTGCGCCTCCCGGCAGAGCAGTGAAAACCAGGCCGGCCTTTCGCACACGCATCAAATGCGGACGGTCCTGACCAAAGGCACGTCCGAAAACGTCCCCAACCTCGGCGTCATTGTCCCTCTTCCGTCGCGCGGAAAAATCGCGGGATCCCTGTTCGCGGGAAGACCCACACCCTTCGACAACGACGACGTTCACCTTCTCGAAGAAATCGGAAGGCGCGCGGGCATCTCGCTGGAAAACACGAGGCTTTATCAACAAACCGAAATCGGCAGCCGGTTGAAGGACGAGTTCGTGGCCGCGCTCTCCCACGAGCTGCGAACGCCGCTGACTCCGATCCTGGGAGCCGTTTACATGCTGCGGTCCGAACCGGAAGACCGGAGAATCTTCAACAAGGCCGTCGATCTGATCGAAAGGAACGCCAGGGTTCAGGCCAGGCTGGTCGAGGACCTTCTGGACATGTCTCGCATCATCAGCGGCAAACTCCGGCTGCAGCAGGAAACCGTCGAACTCGCGTCGGCACTGGAAAGTGCGATCGATTCCGTGCGCCCCGCCTGCGAAGGAAAGCACATTGAGATCCGGCTGAACCTGGGCCCGATGAGCGCAGCCGTTTGCGGCGACCCGGACCGGCTTCAGCAGATCTTCTGGAACATTCTGTCCAACTCCGTGAAATTCACGCCGAACGGCGGGCGGATCGTCGTGGACCTGGTGCAGAACGGCGACCAGGGAGAGGTCCGCATCACCGATACCGGCATCGGCATCGGCCAGGAGTTCCTCCCCCACGTCTTCGAGCGATTCCGGCAGGAAGATACCTCACGCACGCGCGTGCACGGCGGTCTCGGCATTGGTCTGGCGATCGTCCGGCACCTGGTGGAGTCGCATGGCGGAACCGTCCACGCGCACAGCCTCGGGGATCAAACGGGATCCACGTTCATCGTCAGGCTTCCGCTCCGGGCTTCACTGACCCGCTCCGCCACCAGCGCGTAATCTCCGCGTCACCGATGCAGCAGGGCGTCGAAGCGGTTGCGCCTTTTCTCTACGGCACGAATTGCAAGACGATGCGGATCTTCTGGGGTATGGGCTCAAACTTCCATTCGCGAATGACGCCCGTGGCCAGGCCGCTGAAGATTTCCGGCGATGCTGAAATCAGCCACACGCCCGCGACTTCTCCGTTCTCGGAGAGCTGCAGATCCAGGACCACCCTGCCGGCAAGACGGTCATTCAGCAACTCCTGGGGATAGAACGGCGGAGAGACGATTTGAACGCGCGGCCCCTTTCCTGTTTCCGACAGAAGCTGGTATTTGAAATGGTCGCCCGCGCTCTCGGCGTACGGAATCATGACGGCTTCCACCGCAGAGGCTTCCACCGTACGCGCGGACGGCGAAACGGAAGCGGGCCGGCGATCGGCCAGCCGCAGCGTTTCCTCGAACCTGCGTGCGTCCGCGAGGTACATCTCGGAAAGCGCCCAATAGACATCCGACATGTGCGTTCCCGAGGCGGCCGCCTGTTCGAGCGCCCGCCTCGCGCCGGGAACGCCAAGCTCGCGAAGCTGCACCAGGTGGACCGCAGCGCGCGGACCGAGGTTCAAGTCCATGAGCGCGTCGATGAAGAACTCGCGAGGATCGCCTTCGCCGGTGATGCGAGCCAGGACGCCGCGATAGTAGGATGCGCGGGGAAACTCGTCGTCGATGCCGGCCACTTTCTCAAGGTGACGCCGGGCGTCGTCGAGCTTGTTTCGTGAGATGAAAATCTCCGTGATCGCCAGTTCGACGTCCGCCGCGGTGATGGGCGGCGTCTTCATCGTCCATGTGTCGGAGCGGGTTTTGAGTTTGTCGCGCAGCACCAGACGCAACCGCGTCCTCACATACAGTTGGAATTCGCTGTCCAGCGTCTTCAGATCCGTGCGGACGAAATCGGAAAACTCGGCCTCCCGGGAGACAAGCGCTTCGATGTATCGCTTGAACTGCGTTCTGTACGGACCGTGCATCATGAAGTGCGCGAATGCCCAGGCCTGCGCGTAGAAGACGTTCGCCTTGAAAGTTTCGTTGTAGTACGGCGAGCGATCGTCGACCGACAGGAAATCCTTCATCGGTAGGAGAACGTTGTTTTTCAGCAACTGGAGGCGTTCGGCCGAAACGCCGCCGAGATAGATGAACTCGTCGTCGATCTGGACCGTCGAGAAGTATTCGGCCAGCCCTTCGTTCAGCCAGGTCGGACGCGATTCGAGAGACCGGCTGAGGAAGTAGTGGGTGAGTTCGTGGTAGACGACGTGGGTGAGGTTGCCTTCCGCTTTCTGCGAAAGGACAATGAAATCCCGATCCTGACCCCGTTGGTAGTAGCCCGCAACCCGGACTTTTTTCCCGTTGTATTCCGGCGCAAGCTCGAGAGTCTGTGCCTCGTCGCCGAGCAGCAGCACTTCGATCGGCAGTTCCGGGAGTTCGACTTTGTGAAAAACAACGGTGGTTCCGATCAACTGGCGAAACGCTTCGAGTTCGCGCAGCACGCGCCGGGCTTTCTCCGCGCCGACCGAGGATTTCACCACGAAGGTATCCGATTGGACCTGCACCCAGGACAGGGCGAGCGATAGAGCGAGAACCGGAAGCATGGTCGCTAGTATAATCCGCCCCGCATGAATCGGCGGCTAACCATTGCAGTGCTGCTCCTGGTCGGAATCTACCTGGTCGGATCGATCGGCTATAAGGCGTTGAGTCCGCAAACCCCTTTTGTCGACTGCCTGTATATGTCGGTGATCACGATCGCGTCGGTCGGATTCAACGAGGTCGTCAGTAGCGAAGGCAAGACGCTGCTTCGCGCGTACACGATGGCACTGATTTTGATCGGCATGGCCGTCCACCTGTACGCGATTTCCGTATTGACGGCATTCGTGGTTGAGGGCGACCTTTCGAACTACTTCTGGAAGAGGCGTATGAGCAGGAAGATTGAAAGCTTGAACGGGCATTACGTCGTCTGCGGCGGCGGAGAAACAGGGATGCGCATTGTCGAGGAACTCGTGAAGACGCATCGCGCCTTCGTCGTCATCGATTCGGATCAGCAGGTCATCGAACAATTGCAGAAGTTCAAGAACATCGCCATCCTTCAGGGGATTGCCGACCACGAAGAGGTCCTGGAAGCCGCCGGCATCCGCCGCGCCACCGCGGCCGCAGTCGCGCTGGGAAGCGATCGGGACAACCTGGTGGCCACGCTGAGCATCCGCACCATGAATCCGAAAATCCGAATTGTCGTCAAGGAATACGAGCCGGGCATGGCCAACCGGTTCCGCCGCGCGGGCGCCGACGCGATCGTGAATCCGGCCACCATCGGCGGATTGCGCCTGGTGTCGGAAATGGTGCGTCCGGCCGTGGTGACCTTCCTCGATTTGATGCTGCGCGATCCGGTCCATGCGTATCGCGTCGAAGAGCTTGCCATCTTCGCAAAATGCCCGTGGGTGGGCCGCCCGCTGGGATCAATCCCGCTGCGCGCCGATTACAACCTGCTGGTCGCGGCCGCTCGGGCGAGCGACTCGTCGGATTTCGTTTACAACCCGGCGGAGACATGGGTTGTGGATAGCGGCCAGACCCTGATCGTGCTGGGACGCGCCGAAGACGTAACGAAGGCGCGGGAGATCGCACAGCAGATGTAGCGGCGTTGCTCTCAACCGCCGGTTCGAACCCATGAACATTCGATTCGTTTGGAAGATCCCAATCAAGGCGCCTCCCGATCGCGTGTGGCGCTACATTGCCGACACCAATCGCGTCAATCAGTACGCCGGTTTGCCTGAATTCACGTTCAAGTACATTCCCGAACCCGATGGCGGCTCGCGCCAGGTCGGCGAGACCCGGTACATGGGATGGAGATTGCGCTGGGACGAACATCCGTTTGAATGGATCGAGGGCCAGCGGTTCGAGGTCGTCCGCACCTATCACAACGGCCCGCTGAAGGAATTCCGCACGACGGTGGTGCTTCACCCGACAGCCGGAGGATGTCTTCTCGAACAGACGATGGTCTGCGCGCCGCGCTGGTTCTTTGCGGCTCCTGCGGTTTACTGGGAGGTGGGCGTTTCTTCGCGGCGAAGGTTCGAGGCGGCCTATCGAAAGATCGACCGGTTTCTCCAGGGAGACTCGCAGGCGCCGTTCGAGACCGTTCCGCGCCAGGCGATTCCCGCGGGACGCGTGAAGGCGATCGAACAGAAACTGGAGAACGCTGCCGGACGACAGTGGCTGCGGCGTCTGATCGAGGCGATCGAAACGCTGCCGGACGACGAACTCGACCGCATGCGGCCGTTCGTCTTCGCGGATCGCTGGAACGCCGATCGCCGCGAGGTGTTGAAGCTGTTCCTCCATGCGTCGCAGGCGGGGCTGCTCGATCTGTCCTGGGACGTCATCTGTCCCGGGTGCCGCGGGGCGCCGGAACGCCATCAGAGCCTGAAGAACATGAAGATCGAGGCGCACTGTCCCGCGTGCAACATCCGATATGACGCGGATTTCGCCGAATCCGTGGAGATCACCTTCCGGCCGAATCCTGCGATTCGACGCGTCGACGTCGTTCGTTACTGCAGCGGCGGTCCCATGAACGCGCCGCACGTGGTTGCGCAACAGCAGGTTCCGCCGGGACAATCGCGGACGATCAACCTCACGCTGCGGCCGTGGAAATACCGCGTCCGTTCGCTGAAGCTGCAATCCGAAACATTGCTTCTCGTCACACGCGAAGCGCCGGCGTCGAGCGCGACAATCCGGATCCACCGGCCCACGCTCGAGCCGCAACATCTGGAGATGGCCTCGCAGATTTCGCTGACGCTGCAAAACGACGACGACAAGCCGATCACCGTCCTGATGGAGCGCGTCGCCGGCAACGAGCAGGCCGCAACCGCAGCAACGGTGATTGCGATGAACGAGTTCCGCACCCTCTTCTCTGAAGAAGTGCTCGCACCCGATACGCCGGTCTCGGTCGGAGCCGTCACGCTGCTGTTCACGGATCTGAAATCGTCCACCATGTTGTATGAGGACATCGGCGAAGCCCCCGCTTACGGCCTGGTCCGGCGGCACTTCGATCTGCTGCAGGATTGCATTGCGCGCTGTGACGGCGCACTCGTCAAAACGATCGGCGACGCGGTGATGGCCGCATTCGTCGACCCGGCCAAAGCCGTCGAGGCGGCGTTCGAGATGCACCGGGCGATCGACGCCGATAATGCGGCGCGCGGAAACCCGGCCCTTCGACTGAAAGTCGGCCTTCACCACGGAGCCTGTATCGCGGTCAATCTCAACGACATTCTCGATTACTTTGGAACGGCCGTGAACGTCGCGGCCAGGGTGCAGAAGGAAAGCGCGGGAGGAGACATCGCCATGACCGATGAAATCTGGCGCGACCCGCACGTGCAGGAGGTCCTGCGAAAGAACGCGCACCGCCGGGAGGAATTGGAATGTGTTCTGCGAGGCCTTTCCGGAACGCGGAAGGTTCATCGGATCGTTGCGAACTGACACCCCCGACATAAAAACGTTGCGAAGCCATGGAGTCGCAGGACGAGGACTTTTCCCCGCCTTGGCCAAGCTTGGCCAAGACGGGGTGCCGCGGAGCGGCGGGGCGGTTCGTTCAACAAAATCAAATTATTGAAAGCACCACCCCGGCGCTTCGCGCCACCCCTCCTCGTCGAGGAGGGGAAAACGCTTTTCCCTGATTTCGCCTTATTGGGACAGCCTTGTCGTCGAGGAGGGGAAAACGCTTTTCCCTGATTTCGCTTCCTTGGGACAGCGGTGCCTCAACGAGGAGACATCTGAGTTGTTTCTCGTCTCAGCCGAGCGGCGGGGCGGTCCGTCAGTTGTTCCCGACTCTGGTGCCGTCGGCCTTGTAAACTTCGACGGGGCCGTACTTCTCCATGACCGACTTGATCTTTGCCGCGTCTCCCACCGCCACGATCTGCATGCTGTCCACGCTTAGATATTTTTTCGCGAGACGCTGCAGATCCTCGGAGGCGATCGCCATGATCCTGGTGGGATAGTTATCCCAGTAGTCCGGCGGGTAGCCGTAGATCTTGCTGATGATCGCGTAGTTCAACGCTGTGGACGTGTCCTCGAGGCCCAGCGCGAAAGATGCGACAAGCGATCGCTTTGCCTCTTCAACCTCGGTCTCCGGAATGCGCTGCGATCCCATCCGTTCGATTTCCTTCACAAACTCCGCCATGGCTCCGTCCGTGACCTCCGTTCGAACATCCGCGTAGGCGCGCCACGGCCCGGGATACTTCAGAGACGTGAAGGAACTGTAGGCGCCGTAGGTATAGCCTTTTTCCTCGCGAAGGTTCACGAAAAGCCGGGCGGCGGCGCCTCCGCCGAGGACGTGGGTCATGACGGTAAACGGAAGGTATTCGGGATCGCGGCGGTCGATGCTGATGTTTCCCATCATCAGGCTCGTTTGAACGGAGCCGGGGCGGTCGACCAGATAGACCTTTCTGGCGGGGAGAGCCTTCGGATTCGGCGGCAGCACTTCCTTCAAATCGGTCTTCTTCCATCCGGCAAACCACTTTTCCAGCTTCGGGACCAGGTCGGCCGCTTTGACGTCTCCGGCGATGCCGAGAATGGCGTTCTGAGGCGTGTATTTGTCGTCGTGCCATTTCCTGAGCATTTCCGGAGTCATTGCGTCGATGGAAGCGGGGGTCGCCGAAATCGTCGCCGCCGGGTGGTCGCCGTAGACCGCGCGGCTGAAACGTTCGCCGAGAAGAAAGCCGGGCGAGGAGCGCTGTTGCGTGAGTCCGACTTTCATCCGTGCTTTGAGACGGTTCATTTCGTCGGCAGGAAACGTGGGGTTCAGAAGGATGTCGTTTGCGAGCGCCAGCCACTTGTCGAGGTTGTCACTGAGTCCGGATGCGCTGATCACGGTGGAAGACGAGCCGAACGACGATGACGCTCCGACGGTGGCGCCCAGTTGCGCCGTTTCTTCGGCGATCTGCGCGCTCGTCCTGGTTTTGGTTCCCTCGCGAAGCATTGCGGCCGTCAGGCTGGCGAGACCGGGCGTGCCGGCCGGTTCGAAGATCGGGCCGGACGCGCTGATGTTGAGCTGCATGGAGACCAGGGGCAGGCGGTGATCTTCGATGATCAGGACGGTCATGCCGTTGGACAGTGCCGCTTCGGTGGCCCTGGGCAACTTGACTTTGAGAACGTCTTTGGAGACCGGCGCCAGATTTTTCCGGACGATCTCGCTGCGGTCCGTGCTCTTGTCGTCGGCGGTGGGCGCTTTCTGCGACAACGCCGGGGCGGCAATGGTGAAGATCAAAAGGGCGAGAAGATGGAGTCGTCCCGGCATTTATTTATCCTCCTGCGCGCGTTTCGGCACGGTCAGCACCACGGTTCGATTGGTTGGAATCAGATAGGTCTTCGCGGCCTGCTGCATCTGGGCCTTTGTCGTGGCCAGAAGTTTTGTTCCGTAGGTGTTGATCAACGCCGGGTCGTTGTAGAAGACGGCGAACTCGCCCACCGTTGTCGCCCGGCCAAGGGTGCTTTGGAGTTGTTCCGCCTGTGCGCGTCTGACCGCCATTTTTTCCTTTTCCACTTCGGCATCGGTGATCGGATCGCTCTTCAGTTTGTCGAGTTCTTCATACAGCGCTTTTTCGACTTCAGCCGGATCCTTGCCGGGCCTGAGATTCAACGAGCACCAGAAAAGTCCGGGCCCGCGCCTCAAACCATCCAGGCCGCAGCTCACTCCGGTGACGAGTTCCTTCTCCTTCACCATTTTCAAGTACAAGCGGGACGACTGGCCTCGAGTCAGGACATCGCTGAGATAGTCCAGGGCGTAGCTGTCGGGGGTATTCCCCGGAGGAATTTTGAAGACGATGTCGAGGCGGGGAAGCTGGACCAGCGGATCTTCAATCGTCTTCCGTTTCTCGGCGGTCTGCTTCGGTTCGTCCACATTGGGAGCGGGCGGCGGAGTCTGGGGCGGAATATCGACGAAGTATTTCTCGATCTTTCTTAACATCTCGGCGCTGTTGAAGTCGCCGACGATGGTCAGGACGGCGTTATTCGGCGCGTAGTAGGTGCGGAAAAAGTCCGACACATCCTTCACGCTCGCGGCGCTGAGATCCTCCATCGAACCGATCGTCGAATGCTGATTCGCAAAGTTATCGAAGGCGAGGTTGTAGATCTCCTCGAACGTCCGGCCGTACGGCTGATTGTCGACGCGCTCGCGTCTTTCTTCCTGGACCGTTGCGCGCTGGTTGTCGAGGTTCGCCTGGGTGATGGCCAGCGAGCGCATGCGGTCCGCTTCGATAAACAGGCCGAGATCGATTTGATTTGCGGGAAGTGTTTCGAAATACTGGGTCCGTTCGGACGTGGTATTCCCGTTCACGTTGCCGCCGTTGTTTTCCACGATGATGAGATGTTCGCCCTTGCCCACATTTTCGGAGCCCTGAAACATCATGTGCTCGAAAAGATGCGCAAAGCCGGTACGTCCCTTGCGCTCGTCGCGGGAACCGGCGTTGTAGGTGACGGCGATGGAGTAGGTCGGAGCGCTGTGGTCTTCGGCAAGAATCACGCGAAGGCCGTTCTTCAGTTTGTATTCCTTGAAGTTGACCGACTGTGCGCCGGCCATCGGTGCGAGCGCCAGCGCGATCGACACGGCGATCAGGAGCTTCTGTTTTTTCATTGGTTTGACATCCATTCGATGCATTTGACGAGTCCCGTGAAATAAGGCGAAATCGAGGAAAAGCGTTTTTTTCCCCTCCTCATCGAGGAGGGGTGGCGCGAAGCGCCGGGGTGGTGGAGTAAGAAATCGATTTGATTAAACGAACCGCCCCGCCGCTTCGCGGCACCCCGCCTTGGCCAAGGCGGGGAAATTTCTACGTTTTCCCCTCCTCAGCTAACCTCAGCTGAGGAGGGGTGGCGCGAAGCGCCGGGGTGGTGCTTGTTCAAAAAATCGATTTTGTTGAACGAACCGCCCCGCCGCTCGGCGGCACCCGCCTTGGCCAGGGCGGGAACAAATCTTTGTCCTACGACCCACGTTTCATGTAAATACCACACGTTCCACCAGGTCACTTCGCTGGAATCCCAGACCATCGTGCATTTCACCTCCTCGACGCGGGTGCGCGAAGCGCCGGGGTGGTCCGTTATCTTATGACCGGCTGCTTGCTTTCGGGAGGCGGAGCGGGGGGCTCCCTTCGATGAAGCACTTCATCCATGATGTCGTGGATGACGGCACCCCGCTGGTCGGATCGCAGCTGATGCATCATTCGCTGCAGAGCCACGCCAACCACGTCCCGATGGTGGATTTTCGAGCCCGCATATTTTTCGGACAGCTCGAGCCACATCTCGTGCACCAGATCCACATCTTCCGGCCAGAGCCGCGGCGGATGCGGACCGAGGTTCACGAAGATGGACGGCCGGTCCGGCGTGATGATTTCGAGAGAGAACGGATGGCGCGGCTCGGGCAAACGCTCCCAGGCGCGGCCGATTCGACGCGCGAGTTCTTCGGAGTCCATTCGGGTTGAAACGCCGGTGACCAGCCGCGAAGCCTGAAGTCTGGCGGCAGTTTGCACCATCGCGTCGAACGGGTTCAGGCCCGGCACGACGACGAGGTCCACCGTCTTGCCTTCTTTCTCGGCCATCTCGACAACGCGTGTGAACAGTTCTCTCTCGTACTCCGTGAACAACTGGTTCTCGGCGAGCTCGTATTCGCCGGCTCCGGTGGAGACGCCGCGCACAGTCATCACGACAATATCGTGGCGCCGGAGATTCGTCTTTTCGAGGACGCTCCTGAGGTGCGTCATCCGGTTGTAGTCGCGGACGGCAACGAGAATGCAGCCGGGACGCGCGTGAATGGTGCCGTCGGTGACGTTGATTTCAGGCTGGACGTCGAGGTTGAACTCTTCGAGGGCGTGTTTCTTGTGCTTATGGGTCCTGGCGTTGTACCGCTCGGACAGCGTGAACACGATAAAGAGGAAAACCGTGAATCCAATCCCGGATTCGGTGGCGATCTTCTTCGAGAAGAGGTTCGCCACGGCCACAAAAAACAGAACGATCGTCGTGAGAATCAGGCCGAATGGAATCTCGGTGCCGCCGATCCTGAAGTTCAGCGGAACCTTGTATTCCTGGTCGTGCCGCTTGAATCGCAGCACCAATACGCTGAAAGCCTTCATGAAGAAACTCCACACCACGCCGAACGCGTACGCTTCACCCAGTGTCACGACATCGCCACGGCTGGCCACGATGGTGATGATCTGGAGCAGCACGATCATATTGATCATGCGGTAGCTGGTGCCGAACTTCCGGTGTGGCTTGCGGAACCAGGGAACCAGAACGCCGTCCTCGGCGACGCGGTTGAGAACGCCGTTGGCGCCGATGATCGAAGTGTTCACGGCGCCGGAAAGAATCAGGACGCCGACAACCACGACGAAGACGTGAAACGCGAGTCGCAGGATTTCCGGACCGACCAGATGCATCGCGAGACCGCCCAGCAGGTTTTCCGAGTACTGGCCGCGGACCGCGTCGGGAATGATCATGACGGCAAAGAGCGTGATCACACCGGTGGCCACGACCGCGTAAATGCAGATGATGTTGCCGGCGGTCTTCAGGTTCTTCATCTTCGGCGAAGCGATTTCCCGGTACACCTGAGCCAGCGTTTCAAATCCGCTCATCGCCAGCAGAGAGTGGCCGAAAGCGATGATGATGGCGACGAACGGTATGGTCGGCCATACCGTTCCCCTGAACCAGCCCAGCCCGACCTCGGGATCGAACTCCAGGTGAGACGGCGTCGGCGGAGGAGGTATCTGCGCGGGCCCCCGAACCAGCAGAGTGAGCACGCACCAGATCAGGAACATGACCACCATGACGGTGGTGATCTGCATGATGCGGAGCGCTTTCGAACTCGATTCGTGAAGACCCTTGATGTTGTTCCACCAGAAGTACACGCCCACCAGGACGGCGAAAGCCACGGCGAAATAGTTCGGATTGATGTGCACGTCCGAATGGAGCAACTCCGAAATTTCGTTCAACAGGCGGCCGAGATACTGTCCCGCGCTGACGCCGCTGATCGGACCGGTCAGGATGTAGTCGAAGATCAGCGCCGAGACGGAGAGTCTCGCCATGAACGGACCCATGGCATCGCGGACGACGACATACACGCCTCCGCGCACAAACATGCTGCAACTCTCCATGTAGACTGCGCGGACCGCAAAGCTGAAGAACATGACGCCCAGAATGAACCAGGGCGCTGCACGGCCAACGGCGTGTTCGGCAATGCCGCCGGCGTAATAGGCGGAGGAAGCGAGGTCGCTGAGGACGATGGCCGCCGCTCGCCAGAAAGAAATGAACGACAGCATGACCGTGCTGGCAACCACGACCTTGGTCGCCGCCGGTCTCGTGTGGCTAGACAATGATGGATCTCCCCGGCCCGTTTGAGTTCGGCATCCGAAAATTATAGTCGAATGGCAAAAGGATTAAACCAATCACGTCGCTCCGGTGCGGCGCTCCGCAACGACCGTTCAGGTGTGGGTCTGCCGGGTTCGTCCGCCATAAGTCAGAACCACAATATAGCGCGAGTGATGTTAATGTGCGGGAGTCTATGAATTCGAAGCGCAGCTCGCGCAATGGCTTGACCGTGCTCAAGGCAGCCGGCGCCGTTCTTCTGGTTCTGGCGTCGACGTTTCTTTTCACCTCCATCATTCGGGTCAACGCGCAGACGGTAGGATTCGCCTACCTCATCACGATCCTGCTGCTCGCCGCCTTTCTCGGACTGGCGGAATCCCTGGCCGCGTCGATCGCGGCGACAGTCTGTCTGAACTACTTTTTTCTTCCACCGGTCGGCACCCTGACGATTGCCGATACCCAGAACTGGATCGCGCTGTTCGCCTTTCTTGTCACGTCGCTGGTGGCGAGCCAGCTCTCCGCACGCGCGAAGCAGCGCGCGATGGAAGCGATGAACAAGCAAAGGGAAATGGAGCGCCTGTACGCTCTAAGCCGCGCCACGATGTTGACCGGCAACGCACAGCCCGTCGCAAGACAGATCGCAGGAGAGATTGCGAGGATTTACGACTTCAGCGCAGTGGCGGTCTACGACCGGAATCGGAACGAAGTCCATCGTGCCGGGCCGGAAGACATCGGAGATGTCGACGTTTTGCTTCGCGAAGCGGCGCTCACAGGATCGATGTTGGAGATCCGGGACGGAGTCCTGGTTACCG
>JAHFTY010000080.1:0-2594 GCA_023265365.1 Acidobacteriota bacterium | reverse complement strand
CTCCGAGAGAGACCGCATCTTCGAGAAGTTTTACCGGGGAGTCAGCGTTCGAAACCGGGTACCTGGAACCGGCGTCGGCCTCGCGATAGCGCGGGAGGTCCTTCAGGCTCACGGAGGCGACATTCGCGTGGAGAGCAGCGTGGAACTCGGAACCGAGTTCACGGCCCTGATCCCCCAACACAGAAAGGTTCATGATGAGTTCCGGACGAGTCCTTGTCGTGGACGACGATCCGCAGATTCGGCGCGTCCTGCGAACCACGCTCATCGCCCAGGGTTATGAAGTGAAAGATGCGCGCAATGGCGAGGAAGCCCTCGATCGCGTGCGGGATTTGAAGTTCGATCTGATCATCCTCGACATGAACATGCCGGGGATGAGCGGACTCGAAGCTTGCCGTTCGATCCGCTCCACTTCGGACGTGGCGATCGTGATGCTGACCGTGCGTGACGGCGAAGCCGACAAGGTCGACGCTCTCGACGCCGGAGCCGACGACTACATCACGAAACCGTTCAGTTTTCCCGAACTGCTGGCCCGCATGCGCGCGGCGCTGCGGAGCCTGCCGCAGTCTCCGGAAGGCGGGCCGCAGTCCGTGCGTTTTGACGACGTCGAGATCAATTTCACGAAACGCCGCGCGATCCTGCAGTCGGGTGAAGTGCGGCTGACGCCAAAAGAGCTGGACCTCCTGCAGTACATGATCGGTCACCCGAACGTGCCGCTGCCCCACACCAAGCTGCTGCAGGCGGTCTGGGGTCCGGACTATGGCGATGAAGTGGAGTACCTGCGGGTATTCATCAATCAGCTTCGCAAGAAGATCGAGCCGAACCCCTCGAAACCGAAATACCTGCTCACCGAACCCTGGGTGGGCTACCGCTTCCAAATGCCGGAGTAATTCCGGAATCCGCTTCGAGATCCGAAATCCTTACGACTTCCTTATGACTTCCTTATGACTTCTTTATGCCCGGGCCCCTAAGTTGGTCCGAGGGTCTTTTTTTGGAAAAGTCTAAATCCGTATCCGCCAACCAGGTCGTCGTCGCGACGACCGTCATGTTGTCCTTCATCTCCTTCTGGCGGGCGGCCGCAATCGTGCTCAGCGATCTGGGGTCGTCAGCCTATTACGTCGGCGGTATCGCGGAACAAGCGATAGGAAAAGCGGCGCCGTGGTTCATCCTCGCCATCATGCTGTTCTCGTACGCGGTCCGCGCCGTGTACATCGAGAGCTGCAGCATGTTTGTGCGCGGTGGCGTCTATCGCGTCGTTCATGAAGCCATGGGCGGGACGCTCGCCAAGTTTTCCGTCTCCGCCCTGATGTTCGACTACGTGCTCACCGGTCCCATCAGCGGCGTCAGCGCGGGTCTCTACCTGGCCGGCCTGATCAACGAAGGCGCGGAGTATCTGCATCGCCCCGACCTGCAGGTGCCGCCGCCCTATTTCGCCGCGGGGTTCGCGATCGTCGTCACGCTGTACTTCTGGCGGAAGAACGTGATCGGCATTCACGAGTCGAGTGAGAAGGCGATGCGGATCATGCAGATCACGACGGTGATGGTCGTTATCCTGATCGTCTGGTGCGGCCTCACGATCGCGAGAAGAGGCTACTTTCCCGTCCCCGCTCCCACCATGGCCAACCTTCACTTCAGCGACGACGCGCTCGGCTGGCTGAAAGGGACGGCGGCGCCGTCCATCACACTCATCGCCATACTCGTCGGTCTCGGACATTCCCTGCTCGCGATGAGCGGCGAAGAAAGCCTTGCGCAGGTGAACCGTGAGATCGCCGCTCCGAAACTGAAGAACCTCGAGCGCGCCGGGTTTGTCATCTTCATCTACAGCCTGATGTTCACGTCGCTGGTCTCTTTCTTCGCGGTGATGATCATTCCTGACGGCGAGCGACCCCGGTATCTGGACAATTTGATTGGCGGACTCTCCATGTTCCTGGTCGGGCCCCTGTCGGTCCGCCTGCTCTTCCACGGATTCGTCGTTGTCGTCGGAACGCTGATCCTTGCCGGCGCGGTGAACACGGCGATCATCGGATCGAATGGAGTTCTGAATCGAGTCGCGGAGGACGGAGTTCTCACCGGCTGGTTCCGGCACCCGCACGCCAGGTTCGGAACAACGAATCGATTGATCAACCTGATCGTGATTCTCCAGATTACGACGATCCTGATCAGCCGCGGAAACATGTACATGCTCGGCGAGGCCTATGCGTTTGGCGTCGTGTGGAGTTTCGCGATGAAGGCGCTGTCGGTGATGGTGCTGCGATTCAAACAGCCGGGGAACCGCGAATGGAAGGTGCCGCTGAACTTTCCTATTCGCGGCGTCGAGATACCGGTGGGACTCGGGCTGATCACCGTGGCTTTGTTTTCTCTCGCCATCGTCAACGTGCTCACCAAGAAGACCGCCACCATCTCCGGTATCACTTTCACACTGGCCTTCTTCACGATCTTTGCCTTGTCTGAACGCTACAACCGGCGCAATGCCGGCAAGCACGCTTCGGAACTGGAAAGATTCCGGCTGTCGCTCTCCGATGATTTTTCTGCGGACACGCTTCACGTACGGCCGGGAAACATCATGGTCGCGGTTCGAAACCCGAACAGTCTGGCTC
>JAHFTY010000219.1 GCA_023265365.1 Acidobacteriota bacterium | reverse complement strand
GTTCCACGGCGGCGGACTCGTGACCGATATGCCGAACAGTCCGCATCTTCAGGCCGCGAAGACCAAGGTGCAGTTACTCATCGCGATCGCAGCGAACGACGACATGCGGTCGCCCAATGAGAAGAACGTCCTGAAAGAGACGTTCGCCAAGGCAAACCTGCCCGCGGAAATCGAAGTCTATACAGGCGCCGCGCATGGCTGGTGCCCTCCGGATTCGCAGGTCTACAACGAACCACAGGCCGAAAAGGCATGGAACCGTTTGCTCGCGCTGTACGGAAAAGCTCTGGCCTGAACATCGAGTAAAACCAATGCGCATGACTCGACGTTCCATGCTGAGAGCGCTGTCGCTCGGAGCGGGCAGTCAGGCCCTGGAAGGCGTTCGAGCTTTAGCAGCGATCGGACGGCAGACAGGCAGCCTTACAGCGCGGCTTCGTGCAGATCTGGAGCGGCACGCTTCATTCGGCGACAAGTTTTCGGGCGGGCCCGGAGACGTAGCCACGGCAGGCTGGATCGCAAACCGGCTGAGTGGATACGGGTACCGTGTTCGGGAAACGGAATTTGAAGCTCCCTTCTTCGTCAGGCGCTTTGCTCGACTGGCGGCGGGCTCGACCGTGTCCACGGTCCTGCCTCAGGCGCCGGTCGTTCCAACGGGTTCGTCCGGCATCACGGCGTCCATGATCCTTGTTGAAGCCGGCGCCAACGCCGTCCCCGGCGATCTGCGTGGAAAAATCGTGTTGGTAATTGCTCCATTCGGGCGGCACGCGGCCCTTGGAACCAGCGGACTCGGAAAAACCGTCAAAGAGCTCGCGCAGGCCGGCGGTCGCGTCATCGTGCTGATCACCACCGGACCGACCGGGGAGGCCGTGGCGCTCAACGCCCCCGAGGAACCGTTCGTTCCAATCCCGATGGCGATTCTCGCTCCGAAAGACGCCGCACCATTCGTCGCTGCGGCTCGGACCGGAGCCATGGCCACACTCACGCTCGATGGAGAGGCCACGCGCCGCCCGTGCAGGAACATCGTTGCGACAATCGAACGTGGAGAGCGTTGGATCGGACTGTCCACTCCGCGCACCGGATGGTTCGGTTGTGTCGGTGAGCGCGGCACCGGTACAGCAGTGTTTCTCGAACTGGCATCCTGGCTGGCCGGCGTCTTTCCGAGTCTTTCCGTCTTCGCGATGAATTCCGGCGGACATGAATACAACTTTGCGGGCTCGCACCGGATTCTCAGCATGGCGCCGCCGCCGGAGAAAACCGCCGTGTGGGCCCATATCGGCGCGACGCTCGCGACTCGTGATGCGGTTGAATCGCAGGGCCGGCTGGTCATGCTGGACGCGGCCGATCCGCAGCGGTCTCTGATGGCAACCGATCGCGCCCGCGAAGCCGCCGCAGAAGCGTTCCGCGGGTTGAGCGGTCTGGAACGCCCCACGGCCGTGCGCCCAGGCGCCGGAGAACTTTCTGCTTTTACCGACCGCGGCTACGCCGCTGCTTTTGCCGTCCTGGGCGTCCACCGATGGTTCCACACGCGAGAGGACACTCTGGAGCGCGTGGACGCGGCGCTGCTCGAACCGGTCCTCCGCGCTCACCAGCGCGCGATCGAAATCATCGTATCCCGCGGTTAAGTTCATGCGGCGGCGGTGATGTCGTCAGACATGGAGGCTCCATGAATCGAACTTTACGAACTGCTCCAGCCGTGGGAATGTGCCGGCGATTTCGCTGCCGGTGAATTCGGCGGCCCAGCCGTCGGGTCTCGTGAACAGGCGGATGCACGTGAATGCGGGCGACTCGCCCATGTCGAACCAGTGTTTGACTCGAGCGGGCACGCTGATCAAATCGCCCTGTTCGCACAGAACGCCGTAGACCTTTTCATCGGGGTGAAGGAAAAACAAACCGCGGCCCTCCACGAAAAACCTCACTTCGAAATCACTGTGAACGTGCTCCTCGAGAAACTTTGCCCGCAACCCGGCCTTTTGCGGGTGGTCCGGGCCGACGCTGATCACATCCACGGACTGAAAACCGTACAGTTGTTTTAAACGGTCGACCGATTCGCGATACGCTTCGAGGACCTCTTCCGGAGCGTCACCGGCGCGCAACTCGCGGCCGGTTGTCCATCGTTCGAATCGCACGCCGATGGCGGCAAGCATGTCCGCGATGGCCTGGTGGCCGTTGATCGCGACGCCATCCTCCGGCCGCCCTTCCGTATGAATCGTCAAAAGGCTCATTCACACCTCCAGCCCCGTGGCGCCCGACGATCGGCTGCGATACAGATCGGCGCATTGAATACACAGGCCGTGCTCGGGCCGCCAATCGGGATAATCCGACGCGATTTCATGCAATGCATCAGCGGGAAGTTCAACTGCGTCGGCAAAATGGTATGCCGGAAAACGGCACAGGGAACAATGGCGCGTTCGATGTCCTGCATCCGGCCGGCAGTCCAATCCGGCTTCCGGGTTCTGCGCCAGATCCATCAGGCCGCGATGCGTCTGAGCGACGGAGTCATATAATGCCGCGAACGTGTTTTCGGCCGCCGGTCCAAGCCATCCGAACGTTTCCAGAAATTGAGCCCGCCGCTTATCGCGACTGACGGGACATGTCAGTCCGCGCCCGCGCAGGCGGCCATCGATCCAGACGTTCCATAGAACCGTGTATCGCTCGCGGACAAGATTGTCGCGGCTGGAGCCGAATCCGGAATGAGGCAGCGAGCGTTCGTATCCAAACGCGGGATCCAGCATATCCGCAACGTGCATCAATTCGTGGCGAAGAAACGGCAGCAGAAAGGCCGTATTAAGGAGGGTTGCGGGCCTGAGCATGATTGCGATGGCAGGTTTCGCGCTGTCGGTTCCAGCCGACGATGCCGCGCCGTCATAAAGATCGGCGCCCTCGTCGCGCGGAGACGCCGCCGGCGTGACAGCGCACAGCCGCGTCCTCTCTCTCAACACGGACTGTTCAGCAAGAGCCGCAAGCAGCGGGCGGTCCAACCGCAGGTATTGAAACCAGGCGGCGTGACATTCCTCGAAGCGTTTCTCGCGTTCGTCGATGTCTTCGATTTCATAAATGCCGTCGCGTTCCTTGCGAAAGCGCCGCTCTTCCTGGTAGCCGGCAATTGCGAGCAACACCGTCTCCTCCATCAGACGCGTGTCGAACTGCAAATAAGATTTCGAAATGGCTGTCTCGCTCACGCTGATTCTCCGCAAGCCATCGGAATATCGGCCTCTTCGATCGGCCGGAGCGGCATCAGAGGAGGCCCTGCGGCGACTCCCACTCGCTTGCACTCGAGCGTGATGAATTCGAAAAGCACGCCTCCGATGCGTCCGAAGAACTCCTGGCAGTCTTCTTTGCAGAGCAGGTATGCGAACGCTCTTCCGAAGCGGCCCAGATGGTCGCGCAGGAACAGGCGGATCGCCTTTCGCGTCTCGCCAAGCATTTCAGCGTCGCCGCTTTCCAACGCGTATGCTTCCTTGCGGGCGAGAAATGCCATGAACTCCAGTTCGCAACTCACGTGATCGGGCCGTTCGCGCTCATCGGTTCGCACGGTGAGTCCGAAGGCCCCGTAAAAGCCGCTGACTTTTCCCAGTTGCCTGGGCTGCTGGAACTCTCCGCCCTGGCCGAACTCCGTCTCATACGGACACACCGAACCCCGCGCCGTATGGCCGAAAAGGCGCACATGCGCCGTTCTCAGGCCGTCCAACGTCTGAGCGCCCAGGAGCGGGACCAGGCCTTGCATGGCGTTGGCCAGACCTGCCGTTTCGCCGCTAATCCAGATTGCCAGGCGCGGAAGGGCGATTTCGGCCTCTTGAGAAAACAATTCAGCGGCGCTTTGAGACGTGGGAAATTGCATCGCCACGGCAAGCCAGTTGTAGATGTAGCTCCGGCCCAGAGCTTGATCGCGCGCGGAATCCTCATCGTGCGATGTCATATCGTTTTCCATTTCAGATTGAATTCTGATGCTTGTTCGGCCGGACGTGGAGCGGCTCCTGAACCGTGGTGCGGAACAGTTCCTTGCCGTCCTTGCCAAACGCAATCACCGTATCGTTGTAGATTTTGATATTCCGTCCTCGATATGCCGCTTCGTAGACAAGTGGTCCTTCCTTGATCTCGTAGCGAAAGATAATCCGGTTGGACCGGCGGAAGAGTTGAAGCACGGCAAGGAGTTCCCTGTCCGGGTTCTCGTAACGTTCAATAGCGCGATCAACGCCTGGACCGAACATCTGCCTCAGGTATTCCCGCGGCACCCATCGCGGCGGTATGTAGTAGCCGTTCGGCGACGTCCCGAACTGCGGATACAGCGGGAGCGCGACCTTTGCGACGTGCACCAGGTAATACAAGGGATGCTGCCGATCCTCAGCCCAACTTCCGTCGGGTGCGACTTTCACCAGACCCTGCATGCGGATCTGGCCGATGCAGGCGGCCATGCAGCGCGTCTCCATCGGCACGCCGTTCGTTTCCGGATCGGTCCCTTCGACGCGCGGAAAACAGCCGATGCATTTTTCTGAAATGCGCGTGTTGGGCCGATACATTGTTTTTTTGTAGGGACACGCTTCGACGCATTTCCTGTAGCCGCGGCACTGGCTTTCGTCCAGGAGAACGATGCCGTCTTCCGGCCGTTTGTAGATCGCCTTGCGCGGACACGCCGCCAGACATGCGGGATAGGTGCAGTGGTTGCATATGCGCGCCAGGTAGAAGAACCAGGTGTTATGAACAGGAAGCTGCTCGCCCGTCTCGTGAAGCTTGTTCCGGACTCCGGTCTTGCCGCGGGGATTGTCCTCAAAAATATTCGGCGATGTCCATTCGTCGTCCGGGGGCAAATAGCCGAGGACTCGCGAACTCTGAACATCAATCGATTTCTTGATGGCTTCAAAAATGGTCATTCCCGAAAACTGGCCGTACATTGCCTTGGGATCGTCGGATACTCCGCCGGTCCAGCGCTGGCGCTCCGGATTGGCGCGATTGAGCAAATCCAGGATCTTGACGTCCCAGAACTTTGGATAGCCGCCGTAAGGTTTGGTTTCAACGTTGGCCCACCACATGTTCTCCTGGCCTTTATTGAAGGTCCACGTGGACTTGCACGCCATCGTGCAGCTCTGGCAGGCAATGCAGCGATTGATGTTGAAAACGAAAGCGAATTGGCGGCCGGGATACCTGGCGTCATAGGGGTAGCTCATTTCGCGGCCCAGTTGCCAGTTGTAGACTTGACTCATCGCTGATGCCTCCTAATAGGGACCGTCCGTTCCTTCACTGCTTTCATCCTCCTCCCCGGCGTCAGGCGCGTCGATACACTCAACGCGGAAGCAGTTCCACACGGCAAACACTTCGCGAACAATTTCGGCAATCCTTTCCTCGCCCAGCACCGTCAACGCCCGATAGGCCCCCGCATAATGCGGATTTCGAAAAAGCCGCATCAGGTCTTTGTCGGAGTAACCCAACTGGATGAATTCTTCCGAGAAGGCATAGGCCATCTCGACATCCGATGTTTCATGTCCGGGAATTTCGACGCCTACCAGCAATTCGGGGTCGCTTGGATCGGGATCATCGTATGGCATCGGTTTTCCTTTCCGTTCTGGTCTCCGTTCTCGTCACGACTGCGGCTTCGTCAATTCGCCTGCGAGGTAAAGCTTCATCACGTCATTCTCGTTGTCGGGCGAAAATCCGGTTGTCGCAGGCTGCCAGATGCCCTTTCCCCCGAGACCGCCGTCCTCGGCTTTGGTGACGCGGACGAGCGTTTCCTTCGGCACGGTATTCACCGCGTGATTGTCGGCCTCGCCGCCGAAGATGAACGACAGGGATGTCTTCTGCTTGTGGAACAGCGTGTCGGTCTGGTGCATCGGCATGTGCCAGTTTCTCGTCACCGACTGCTGCGACCCGTAACGCAGATTGGCCTGATATCCCGTGCTCTCCGAGAGCGCCCGGCCGTCGGGCCTCGTTTCATGCGCTTTGACGCTGCGTTCGGTGGCAATGAACGGGGCGTGCTTCATCATCACGATGTTGTAGGGATACGCGTGGTTGTACTTCACGCGCAGCATGCAGCGCGTCACGCGATAAAACGGATCCGACGGCTTTGCGTTCAGGTAGGGGCGGTCCGCCGGATTCGCATCAATGAATACGTAATCACCGTCGTTGATTCCCAGATCGCGGGCCGCCGCGGGATTCATGTGAAGCTGATGTTCGCCGACCGAAGGAGCGCGCTTGTCGATGCGGTAAGGATCGCCGAAGTTGGAGTCGTACAGCATGTGCCAGTCGACGTTGGACCACGAACTGTGAACGCGGTGCCGCGTTTTCGGCGTGAGGCAGTAGAACTGGAATCCTTTTTCCCAGAGGAAATTTTTTGTGTTCCTGACCTGCGACCACGGCATCTTGATATTCCGGATCGTCCTTAAATCCCAGTGCTCGGCGTTCGCGCCAACCCCGTAATCTTCGGGCCGGACATCCGGATTCGCACTGACAATCACGTTCGGAAGATACGGCGTCGCCTCCGGACCTTCCCGATGGACGATAAAGTTCTCGCCGTATTCAATCGCTTCGGGAATATCGGCGTACCCGTTCAACCTTCCGGTGTCGGTATGGAATGGCTCCGAATCGTGAATCTGCTCATAAAAAGGAATGCGCGGATACGTTCTGAAATTCAGGAGCGCGGCGCCCTTCGGTCCGTACTTGCCGGCCATGATGTCTTCCAGTTTATAGCCGGCCGTGGTCGTCGAAGCATCCAGCAAGCGCTGGAGGTAAACGCTGCGCTTTCCCTCCAGTTCGAATTTGAAATAATCCCGGAAGCGGTGATCGCCGGTGACGTCGCCTAACGCGCTGGCGATTCCGGCGAGAATCGCGAGGTCGTCTTTGCTGTTGAAGACCGGAGGGATTCCGCCCTTCCAGACCTGCAGGAACGGATTCGAACAGCTCGCCGTCACTTCCAGATCTTCGAATTCGAGCCAGGAATTTGCGGGCAGCGCGATATCGGAATACTCAATCGACGCGGTCATCTGGATGTCGATGGAAACGATCATCTCGACATTCGGGTTGACGTTGTGAATGACCCCATAGGCCCATTTGGCGTTGTTGATCAGGTTGACGTTTGAAAACATGATCGCCTTCGTCGGCGTCGGCATGTGGGTCTTGCCGGTAAAGTTTTTGCGCCCGAACTTCGGCGTATTGACGACAAGAGCAAGGTCTCCATGATTCCAGTACGCCGGTTCCTCGTCTTTCGTGTAGGCATGCGCGACGATGTCCTTGCCGGAAGCGGCGGGATCGAGATTCGGTTTGAAGGGATCTTCGGCAACCCAGCCCTTGAAACCCGGCCCCGTGGCCGGCGAACCCTGGAACAGCGCCGCCTTGTAGTTCCCTGCCCATGTGAGCGAACCGGTCCCCGGCTTGCCGATATTCCCGGTAAGCATCAACGGGAGGTAAGAGGCGCGATTCATTTCCGTCGCATGGAACCAGTGATTGATGCCTTCACCCTGATGGATCGCCGCCGGTTTGATCGTCGCGATGTCTTCAGCCAGGCGTTCAATCAGCGCCCGGGGCGCGCGCGTGATTTCGG
>JAHFTY010000079.1 GCA_023265365.1 Acidobacteriota bacterium | reverse complement strand
AAACCGCAGACGTGGCCTCCGGAGTGTTCTCGGAAAAGAAGAGCGTCGCCAGTTCGGAAGGCTGCAGACCCGCTTCCTTCCGATCCAGCGACTGCCACAGGAGTTCGACATCGACTTCCGTCTGAAGCCGGGTGAGATGTTCCTGAAGCTCTTTGGCGATTCCGGGAAAGGCGCTTTCGGAAGCCGCGCGGTGCACCACCACGACGCGGTCTCCGCTCACGCTGAGATTGCGTCCCCGTGGATCGATCAGGTGGAGTTTGTCGTGTTCCTGCTTGCGAACGTAGGCTATGCGGAGGTTGTCCGTGTCGAGAAACTCGATGATTCGTCCTTCTAAAGACATATGCGGAATCTGGAGTTCGGATTGAGGAATTCGGATTCCGGGGACGAGTGTTACTCTACAGTTGTTCCCTGAATCCGAATTCCGAAATCCGAATTTCCTCATTATGTCAGACGAAATGCTCAGTCCGTTAATCGGCTCCAGCCTCCGGCTTCAGAATTGCGACCAACTCGAGGAGTTTCTCGAGCGGCCCGACGCGGCAGATGTGGTGAAGGCGGCTTCGTTCGAAGAAGTGTTCTTCGCCGTCCGTCATATCGGCCTGGCCGACAGCATGGAATTGCTCCCGTTGATCACCTCGAAGCAGGTGCGCGGGTTTATCGATCTCGATTGCTGGCGCAAGGACACGTTCGTGACGAAACCCTTCATGGAGTGGGTCGCCGCGTTCATTCAGGCCGGACCCGAAGAAGCGGTGCGCGCTCTTTCCGGGATCGACGAGCTGGTCATCTCGCTTTTCCTGAAGGATGTGACGCACGTGTACGAGGTCGACCGCGACGATCCGCCGGAAGGCACCCAGATGATTTTCACGCCGGACAACCGGTTTGGCGTCGAGCCGGTCGAAGAAGGGGAACCCACGAAGATCGGGATGCTGATTCTCGATGCGCTCTTCAAGTACTACCCGGCGCTCGGTTCGCGCATTCTCATCAACGTTCGATTCATGACACGCACCGAACTGGAAGAGACGGCGTTCGACAACAAGAATCGCAGGCTCGAGGTTCATGGTTTTGTGGATTACTTCGAGGCCATGTCCATCTATGGCGATCCCGAGGTGGCGCAGACCCACGCCGCGGCGGACAAGGAACCGAGCGTCGAGGCGATCGCCGGCGAGGAAAAGACCGGGAACCTCCCTGCGCTGTTCGCGGATTCGCTGGCGGGCGGCGACTTCCTGATGAAAACGTTCGCGCAGGTGACGGATCCGGTGGAGGCGGACCGTTTCGGAGAACAGCTCACGGCGCTCGGCAACCGGATTCTGTCCGCCAACCTCGTCAACCTGGGCGAGATGGAAAGCATCCTTCCGGCGTTGGAGGAAATGCGGGACTTCCTGACGATCGGTCTGGAACACCTAACCGGCAGCCATGCCGGGCGTGGCCCCGAAATCCTGCGCAGGAACTACATCCAAACGATTTTCAAAATCGGATTCGATCTGGTGGCCCGCCTTCGCAACCAGGCGGACTCCCTGGCCGGCGTGCCGGGTTTTCAGGTCGCGATGCTGGACACGGAAGATCGCGAGTTCATCGAAGGACTGCGGCGCTTCAAGCCCCTCCTCCCAGCCGAAGGCGGTCTACGAAATTTCCATACCCTCGCTGAAGTCGAGAAAGCGCGGGCACGCGTCATCGCGCTGCACGCGATGGCGGAGTCCTTCATCGCCAGCTTCGGAGCGATACGCGATTCGCTGAGCCGGACGTTCAACACGGCCACTGTTCGATACGCCATTCACGGTCAGTTCGAGCCCACGCCCATTCCGGTGGCGGAACTGGAGTCATGGTTGTCGCCCGGGCTCCAGCTTCCCCACATCGAAGTGCCCGCCGCCATCGACTCGTTCGCCCAGCGATGGTGGAATCAGCTTCGTGACGAGTTGGCGCCCCTCGCCGGTAAGAAAATCGATCCGCGGTTCATCGCCAGCCTGGCGGTTCAGCCGTGAAAGGAAGGTCCATTATTCTCGCCGGTGGTTCCGGAGGCCTGGGCGCGGCGGTGGCTGAAGGGATTGCCGCTCGCGGGGGCGTGCCGGTCATCGGTTTTCATCGGAATCGTGAGCGTGCGGAACGGCTCGCGGCAAAGTTAAAGGAACGCCACGGCATCCACGCGCCGCTGGTTGCCGGCGACGTTTTGGACGAATCCGTCAGAAAAAAACTGATCGCGTCCGCGCGGGATGCGGGCGAACTCTACGGCCTCGTTCCGCTGTTGGGCGATGCGGCCAGGATCCCGATCGAAACCGCAACGGAATCGGATCTCCTGAACTCCATGCGCGTGAATTTTGCCGGACCCGTGCTTCTTGCGCGCGACCTCGTTGTTGCGATCGGCGACGGCGATGCGAGCGTGGTGTTCATTTCGACAATGCAGGGTGTGGGCGTGTTTCCCGGAAGCACCACGTACGCCGCTCCCAAAGCCGCTCTCGTTCACACCGCGAAGATCCTGGCGAAACAGTGGAAAGCGCGCGTGAACGTGGTCGCTCCGGGCGTGAACAACGCCGGCATGGCCGAAGCGAGCGTGAAAAGCGGAAAATATGACGCATTCCTCGAAAAGAAAATCGTTCCACGTTTCGGGAAACCGGAAGACGTGGCGCGCGCCATTCTGTTCTTTCTCGAACCGGATAACTACGTGACCGGCCAGGTCCTGACCGTCGACGGAGGACTCAGCCTGAAGATGTAGGTGAGTCGGGACGGGCGTCAGGGTCGGGGACCGCGTATCGCGCGAATCCGGTTCCGGCCCAGGAAACGTCGATCACCAGACAATCGATGGCGATCGCCGCCCGATACCCGAACGGCTCCGGAGAAGCGGACGGGATGAAACCGGTCGCCCGATCGATGCGGCGGATGCGGTCCAGGATGGTTCCCCTGCGCGCCGCATGGGGTGTGGAGTGGCCTTTGGCGCATTTCGAAGATTCTGATGATCCGCGCTTTCCGGGCGGGCCTATTCGAGGGCGGCGAGAAATCTCCTGTCGCGTTTACGGGAGGCTTTCAGCCGGGGCGTGATGCCTTCGCGGTCTTCGATGTCGGGTGATGCGCCGTGTTTCCGAAGCCAGCGGAGGAGGGCCGGATCGAAGTCCCGTTCGACACCGTAGTGAAGAGCGGTTTTCCCGTTCCGGCGGTCCCGGTGGTTGACGTCGGCTCCCCGGAGCGCGAGGGCTTTCGCCGCCTCAAACCTTCTCCAGCACCAGCACGCCAGAAACGGAGTGACGCCGACAACACAATCGATGGGTGATCCGGCCCGAAGCAGAGCATCGAGAATCTCGATGTCTTCCCACCAGCCGGCGGCAAACAGTCCGCCACCCGGCGCCGAAGTGGCCTTCGCGCCGCGCTTGAGCAGGAGCTTCACCAGAGTCAGGTTGCGCGCGCGGGCGACGGCGAAAAACAGAACGGTGCAGGCATCGCGGCCGACGGGTGATTCAATGTCCAATCCGCGATCGAGCAGGTCGTTCACGAGCCGCGCGGCCACCGCCTCGGAGACTTTCAGTTTTCCGCAGGATACGGAACAGGCGAGATGCAGCAGGTTTCTCTGTTGCCGGTCCGTCACGTTGAGAAGCGACGCCTTCGCTTCCAACAGTTTCCTGGTGGTCTCGAGGTCCAGATGCTTGACGGCTTCGATGATGCGGGCTTTCGACATGCGTCCATTCTCTATACTTCCAGGATGCGCATCGACGAAAAAAAAGGCGCCCCTTGCGAGGCGCCTTTTTGGGGAACGTGGACTCCGGTTAGAACGTGAACTTCACTCCGAAGCGGCCCACGAAGCCGGGGTTGAAGTTGTCGGCTTTGCCGAATCGGGGATCCAGCGCGCCGGTCGTCTTGGCAGCGTCGGCGGAGCGGGCCACCAACGCTTTCCAGTCGTAGGGTTTGCTGAAATCCACAGCGGACATGTTCATGCCGGAGCTGCGTGTCCGATAGCGGTTGTAGTAGGTGTAGGTCAGACGCGACGTCTTCTGGTTGAAGATGTTCTGCGCGTTGAATTCAAGGCCGATGCGTTTGCCTTCCTTGATCTTGAAGTCATGCGAGAACACCATGTCCGTCTGGCTGAGAACCGGCGAGCGACCGAGGTCGCCGCGGCCGTTCACGAAGAGCGGAATGTTCTGGTTGTCCTGAACCAGCGTGCTTTGCGGCGTTCCGCTGGCAATACTGAAGAATCCGCCGATTCGGGTTTCACCCATCATCGATGGAATCGTGTAAGAGCCGTAGAACTTCAAGGCGTGCGGACGGTCGGAAGCGAGGCGGCCGGTCACGTCGAGGTGTCCCTGCGCGTCCCACATGTAATAGTCGAGGTCGTATGCCCGGCTTGCCGAGGTTCCCGGACGATACGGCACGCCGGTGTTCTGCTGCGACAGGCCGCTGACCAGGTTGGTGCCGGCAGGACGGACTTCGTCGGAGTTCTGCAGCCCGGCGTAGTCGCCCCACAGGCGGCTCAGCACGTAACTTCCACTGGCGAACCAGCGCGTCGCAAAGCGGCGCGTGAAAGAAAGTTCGAATGCGTCGTACTTGCGCTTGGCCGTCGGAATGTTGAATGCAGTGACGATTCCGCTCGGTGCGCTCTTGGCGGCAAGACCCTTGCCGGGGTTCGCGTAAATGTACACTTCGCTGCCGTTGAGCAGCGTTCCGATGTCTTCAATGGTGTCGCGCAGTTGGTTGTGCGTGTAACGTGTCGCCACCATGAGCTGCGTGTTGAGCTGCCATTCGACTCCGGAATTGATCAGGAAGGTGCTCATCGGCCTCAAGTTCGGGTCAAGCTGATCCTTGCCGAAAGCCGGGATGCGCCAATCCTGATAGGCGGTGGGCCAGAGGTTGCGGCCGGGCATGTTGCCGTTGCCGAGACCCAGAACCACGGCGGAATCGATCGAGTCGAGCGGACGATAGTAGGTTCTCCACACGTCGCCGCCGAAGGTACCGCGTGAGAGTTCATACTTCACCCAGTCGTAGAACATGCCGTAGCTGCCGTAGATCTTGATCTTTCCGTCGCCGTGCAGGTCATAGCTCGCACCCAGCCGCGGCGCGATCTTGTCGCCCCAGCCGAAGTTGAAAGCGAAGTCCTGAATATCGCGGCGGAAGGAGGGCACCACTTCCTTTTCGAAGCGGACGCCGAGGTCCAGAGCCAGCTTCTTGCCGATGGTCCACTTGTCCTGGAAGTAGAAGTTATCGATCGTGCCGCCCGTGGAACCCTTGGTTCCAATATCGTCCACCTGGTAGTAGCCGTAGGTTCCGCGAGTTTTCGCGCCGTTGGGCAGCGTCAGATCGGAGTTCCAGTACAGCGTCACGTAGCCGGCGCCCGGATAGCTGATATCGACCTTGTTGACGTTCTTCTGGCGGCCGACACCGGCTTTCAAGTCGTGCGTGCCGCCGGCATTGAAGAACTTCGTGAAGTCGGCCTGGATGATGTTGCGTGTGGTGAGGTCGAACAGCGTGGTCTGCACGCGCGGGATGGTCGTGAAACCCTTTACCTGCGCCAGCGCCGCCGGAATTCCCGCGATGGAAGTGGACGGCTCGCCCCACTCGATCGCGCTCTGTCCGAGAACGCCAAGGGCCTTGTAGTTGTCGTAGAAGCGGCCGCCGGTGACGTGCAGCAGCGTCGTGGAGTTGATGTTCCAGTCCATGTTTCCGTTCAGGTTGGCCTGAGGACCGAAGAAACCGCGAGCCTGGTTGGCCCGGACCGAAGCGGCCGAGCTCGTGATCGAACCGGCATAGCCGTTGTAGCCGGCGATCGCTCCTTCAGCGCTGGTCGGGCTCCAAAGGAAGCCGAGGTTCATGCGGACGTTGTTCGTCAAGTCGGCCGAGATCTTGTTGTAACCCTGCCACGCTTTCTGGTCCGAGGTCAGCGTAACGGTCAGGTTGTCCGACGTCTTGTAATTCCGCGAACGATCGATGAAACGCGGGGACGCCGCCGAGAAGAAGTACAGCCGGTTTTTGATGAACGGGCCGCCAATGGAGTATCCCACTTCGTTGGCGTTGTTCTTGTCTTTGGAGTCCTGAATGTACGAGACGGTCTTCAGATCGGTGGGATCCATCAGAAGACGCTTCACCGGATTGGCATTCAGCTTGTTGCCCGAAAGGTAGTAGTGAACATCGCCGTGGAACTCGTTGCCGCCGGAACGCGTTACCGCGCTGATCACGCCGCCCAGCGCGCCGCCGTATTCGGCTTCGATGCCGGCCGTCTTCACCTGAACTTCCTGAATGATCTCGAAGGACGCGTTCTGCCGCGACTGACCTTCGATCAGCGAGTTGGTGGAGAGACCGTCCACATTGAACTGATTCTCGGCGCCACTGGCCCCGTTGATCTGGATACCGCCTTCTACGACTTCACCCACGTTCACCGAGGGTGAGGCGTTGGCCAGCGATTGGAAGGTTCGGGTTTTCGGCATGCGGTTGAACTCTTCTGCCGTGACGTTGTGCGCGACAAGCGTGCTCTGTGTGTCGATCAGCGGAACAACGTCCGTGACTTCGACCACGGTCTCCACGCCGCCGACCTTCATCTTCGCGTCCAGCTTCAACGTCTGACCGACGAGAACGATGATGTCGGGGTATTCGGTCGGCGAAAAACCGGGCAGTTCGAACTTCACGGAATAGCGGCCCGGATCCAGGTTCCGGGCGAAATACGCCCCGTCGGATCCCGAGACGATCGTCGTGGTTCGATTCGTTTCTTTGTTGGTCACCGTAACGGTGACGCCTGGCAGAACGGCCCCCGTAGCGTCGGATGCGACGCCGTTAAACGAGCCGAACTTTTCCTGCGCAAATGCGGCGGTACTTGCCAGAAGTCCCAGCAGCAGGCAGATAGCTCCCAACTTCCTCATGTGGATTCTCCTCTTGAAGGTGTAGTCGTTGAATGAAGGGCCCATAACCTCGAAAAGTGCGGCCGTGAACCGGCGATTAATCAGGTTATTGAGCATCAAAGCCTAACTTGGGGGTGAAAGCGCCTCTTTTGTATTGGTTTTTTGTTTCAAGAGGCTGTTCAACATCGCGGAATTTAATAATACAGAACCTTGATGCCATGTCAAGAATTCATTATGGTTATGCTCAATATCGATAAATGTTCTAATACAAGCGCTGAGGACGCGGCTGAATCCTCCCGGGAGGCATGACTCAAGCAGCAGCCGGAAGGGATCGCAATGACCGCGGGCGAATACTCGGCGGATCTTTACGGACGGAAAGCGTGGAGGTTTTTGCGAACCTGGTCCGCAACCGGACCCGACGGGTTTTCGACCAGATAGGTCTCGAGTTGCGTCTTCAGGGCAGGATAGTTTTTCGCGCTCAGATAGATCTTGGCCAGGAGTAAGTGCACGTCGGCCGTGCGGTGAATGCGGGAGTGTGCCTCGAGGGCGGCCTGTTCCGCTTCCTTGAGGCGATCCTGATCGAAGTAGATCCTTCCGAGCGCAAAAAAAAGATCTCCTTCGACCGGGTCCTTTGAAATGGCAAGGCGGATGACGCGGCCGGCTTCCTCAAACCGTTTCTGGCCTGCGTAAAGGTCGGACAGGTTGATGGACGGATAGATTGTGGCATGGAGGTCGACGGCTTTTTGATACGCGGCTTCGGCGCCGCTCCAGTCCATCTCCTGCTTCAGGCAGTTTCCCAACTCATTGAAAGCCTCGCCGTACTTCGGCTCCAGATTCACGGCTTTCCGGAGATGGGGGATTGCGCGGCCGCAGTTTCCGGCCTTCCGATCCTTCAGCCCCTCTTCGTATTCATGTTTCGCCGCTCTGGGCGTCCGCAACTGATCGACGGAGACCACCGTCGTTTTGCCGACCGCGCTCTTGGGAGGAACGATCGTGATGGGGACGTTGTAGCGGGTCGTTCCGCGGGCCATTTCCACGCGCACGTCGATTTCCGGCAGGTCCTCATACCGGGCACGAACCACATAGCTTGTCCGTTCGAGGCTGTGGAATTCGAAGCGCCCGTCCAGGTCGGTGAACTGCTCGTTCACCACCTGCATTTCGCGCAGGAGCAGGACGGTCGCGGGTTTCGCAAGACCGCGGCGCAGTCCGACCCGCACTTCGCCGTTGATATCGACAGCGAGAAGGGGCCCGGCGAAAAGGAGAACAAAAAGCGTGAAACCGGCGGCCCGTTGAACCATGGCGCGCCGGTTATACGACTGTGGCGGGAGCTAACGCAAGACAATTTCGGAGTTGCGGATGGCGCCGTTCACCGGCGTCATCCGCAACATTCCGCGACTAGTCTATTTAACTAACGAGGCTGCGCCTCGTTAGAACTCGAGCCGGAGGGCGATCCGGGCATACAGCGGACGCTGATATCCCGGAACGCTTCGGGCCGTGCTCATCGGCCGGGGCTTCCCGAAGTCCACGTTCGGAACGCCTGGCGCGAGTTCGATGTCCTGAACCACGCTCGACACGTGCTGGTGGTTGAGCAGGTTGAAGACGTCGAGTGTCGGTTTGATCCGGAAACGATCCGACAGGTTCCATGTGTAATCCATGTGCCCGTCGATCGTTGTGATCACCGCAGTCCGTCCGCCTGCTCCGCGGCCGCCGACCGGGATTTCTCCCGTGTTGAGGTACGCCGGGTGAGCGGCCAGACGGCTGATCGGCGTTCCGGAGCCGACGCGGGTGCCGATGCCGAAGTTCCAGCCGTATTCGGGGAACGAGTGGGACAGGTAGAAGTTGCCCACGTGTTTCTGATCCGACGGCAGCAATCCGACCGCGAGCTGGTCGGCCAGCGCGGGGCTGGAAATGAAGTCGAACAGGCTGCTGATGTTCGGATCCTGTTGCAGGTTGTCGTTGCGGAATAAACCTTCGTAATTGCCGCTCAGCCTGGAGAAACGATAGCTCGCCATCATCTGCCAGACTTCTTCGAACCGTTTGTCCATCGTGAATTCATACGCCCAGTAACGGCGGATCGGATCGGCGAAGCCATCCGGAACGCCGTCCGGCCCCACACCGCCGCCGCTGAACCGGTTGCAGAAGGGCCGGTCGAGACAGACCGGATTCCGGAAGATGTCGGTCTTCGAGCCGGGGTTGCCGATAACGTACACCTGCGCCGGAGGTTCGTCCGAATTCGCCTGCTCGACCGTGATCCCGGACATGTCTTCCAGGACGCGCTGGATGTCGCGTCTCACGAATCGCACGCCCAGCTTGATGTTGTAATCGGTCACCGCCTGCTCGCCGCCGACGATCCACTCGCGCTGATACTGCGCTTTCGTTCCGGGCGCGATGTGCGTGACTTCACCCGAATTCAGGAAACCGCTGCCGGTATAGTTGTCCTGAGTCAGCACCGGCTGCCGGAACCGGAGGCCGATGTAGCTTCCTTCGATGCTCAACGAGCGTACGGCAAGATCCAGCGGGACCTTCTCGAAGAAGAGTCCGTAGCTGCCGTAGATCTTCGAACGGCTCTTCCCACCCGGATCGATCGTGAAACCGATGCGGGGCGCCCAGTTTCCGGCGAACGTGTGGTGGCTGTTGGCCACATCGCCTCCGACCGTTCGCGGATCCCCTCGCAGTTCCTGCTGTTCCCAGCGCACGCCGCCCTTGACGGTGACATGCCGGATGGGCGAGAAGCTCTGCTGAACGAAGGCGGCCTGGTAACGCGTGTCGGTCTTCGTGGTTGGCGGATTCGGCGTGAACGAACCGCGAAGCTGCTGGTAGAAAATCGTTCCGGTGGCGAGGTCCATACGCCGCCGGAGATCGGCGCCGAAAACGGGAGCGCCAATGTCCTGGGCACGTGTGAATGCCGTTGGGAAGATGTTCCAGTTGGGTCCGCTGCGCGCGCCGTAAGAAGTGGTGTGGATGTCTTCGTAGTTGTAGCCGAACTCGGTCTGGTTCTTGCCAAGGAAGTCGTAGTTCAGCGTACCGAGCCAGTTGAACTGGTCGTTGCGCATTCGGGTGTTTTCGAAGTACCCGATGCCGCCCAGCAGAATGCGGGGCTGCGTGCCCAGCTGGGAACCCACGATGTCTTCGATGTTGTAGACGTTCTGGAAATTCGTTTCATCGAACTTGTTGAACATCCGGCTTACGGAAATCGTGGACAGGAAGTGCGGCGAGAATGTCGCGTTGTAACGTCCGGCGAGGTTCCGGTTGCCGAAACGCATCAGGCTGTCCGCTTCGCGGAAATCCTGCAGGATGTTGCGCGCGAGATTGCGATGCGGACCCTGCATGAGCCTGGAGGGATCGGCGAAATAGGAGCCCTCGATCTGATACTGATACGACGGCGTCCAGGTCAGTTTCGCGGTGTGGTTCAGCGAGCGTTGACGCTCGGTGAACGTCCCGCGGATCCGCATGCCGAAGTTCTCGGGAGACCGGATGTCGTTGAACGTCCAGACCGGATTGATGGCGCCGTACCAGAACAGTTTGTCTTTGACGAAGTTCCCACCCAGTTCTCCCGCGATATCGTAGTTGGCCGCGCCGCGGATTTCCGACCTCGGGTTGAATAGATTGGCGTTCGGCTGTTTGCGCGTGGCTTCGAATTCGTTGGGTGCGAAATATTGATAGAGGCCGCCGTGCGTCTCGTTGCCGCCGGATTTCGTGACCACGTTGATCACGCCGCCCAGCGCCTGCCCGTATTGCGCCTCGAAACCGCCGGTTTGAACTTCGACTTCTTTGATGAAGTCGAAGTTGATGCCGGTTCCGAGCGAGCCATGCACCCGATTGTAGCTGCCGACTGCTCCGAATTCGGGGTTCGTCACATTGACGCCGTCAATGACCGTCATGTTTTCGAATCCGCTGGCGCCGGAAATCGACGGATTCTGTTCGCCGGTGCCGACCCCGCTGGCGACGCCCGGGGCGATGTACACCATCGAGCTGAGATTGCGCTGAACCGGAACGGCCTGCGCGAGTTCCGTGGAAATGTTCGCGCCGATGGTCGAGCGGGTCGTGTCGACGGGCGATTCCTGCGCGGCCGTGACCTCCACGGTCTGGGTGACTTCTCCCGGCTGCAGGACCAGCCGGACAAACGTCTGCTCGGCCAGGCGGACGTTGACATCGTTCGCCTGTGCCGGCCGGAACCCGGCCAACTCCGCTCGAACGGTGACCTGGCCGGGCGTCAGGTTCGGAAAGAGAAACGCGCCGCGGTCATCGGTGGTGGTGCTCTGGTTTCCGAAGGGAGCGGCGAGCGTGACCTTGACGTTGGGGACAACCGCGCCCGAGCTGTCTTCAACGACGCCAGCCAGGTTGCCTCTCGTCCGATCCTGCGCGAGAACGAGGGAACTGGTGAGCACCGTAACCAGCAACAGCAGGGACACGATGCGAAAATTACGCATTTGGGACCTCCTCAAGAAGGGTTGCTTACCTCGAATGAAACCGTTTGCGAAGCGCGGCGCCCCGCCGGATCGGTGGCCATGATGATCAGGAAGTAGCGTCCCGGCGGGAGCTCGCGAATGGACATCGTCCTGGAATTCAGGAGCTGTCCGCCCGCGTCGAACCGGTCCATGGCCACATCGTCATGGAAAGTCCAGCGGCCGGCGGGGTTGCTGACTCCGGCGATGGTGTAATCGATCTTCAGCATCGGCTTCTGATCCGCCTGAGCCGGCGGTTGACGAACGCCGGCAATCTGAAAGAGAACCTGCAGTCTGTCTATGGGGGTGAACTGTTTTCGCGTCTCAGGGACGAAGCGATAACCGGAATGCACGAACGGCAAAGCGGCTGCAGAAGGTGCCGGCGTGGCCGAGCGGAAAAAGAGAACTTCGCTCAGAGCGAGCGCCGGCGCCGCCTGTAGATGGATCGCTTCCCGCGCGACAAAGCTCTGCGTTCCGGCGGCGTCCGCTATCGTCGATTCGACAACGTAATCGCCCGGTCTCAGCACCAGCCGTCCGATCAGCGGTTCGTCCTTCGCGAAAGCTCCCCGGGTCCGGCCTTCTTCTTTTCCATTGCGGGAGACCACCGTTTCGACCTTTGCGTTGCCCAGGCCCTCCGGCCTGTCGATGGCGAAATCGACCGTGAAGGTGTCCGGCCCCGTCATGAATGGATAGGCCGTCATCGAGGTCGTGCCGCCAAACCGGAGCTTCACATCCACCATTTCCCGCAGCAGGCCGATGCGTTCGAATTCCCGCTTCGGGATCTGGTTGATCTGCGCCAGGATTGCGTCGGACGTCATGCTGGGCGCGAAGCTGGTGGTGTCGACCGGCTCTCCCGGAATCAGCGATAGGGAGGCGCGGGCCAGGTCGGGGTTGATGTTGCTCAGAATCCTGTAGGCGTCGGCCGCGCCGCGGATGGTGGCTTTGACCAGACTCTGCGGTCCATCGATGAACGGGCTGTAGTGCCTGTAGTCGCCGATTTCGTCCCGCTGATAGAACATCAACGAGAAAAAGCTGGGAAGCTGCGGATACTCCTTCTTCCCCGAATAAAACCAGAGTTCGACCGGTCGAAGCTGGCCGTGGGTCTTGAACTGCGCGCGGCTCGCCGGCGGTCCGAGCAGAACGTAATAGTGCCCGCGTTCGGTTTGCCATCCGTCTCCGCCGATGTCGCCGCCAAACAGCGTGTCTGCCATTTCGACGCGACGTTCAAATTCCGTTTTGAATTCGTTGTCGCGGGTTTCCGGCCTGGGATCTCTCGATTTCCAGAATTGAGCGATGAAGTGCTGCCGTTCGTTGTCGGTCCGGAGTTGCGCAAAGGTCTTCTTCTCAACTTCAGAAAGGATGATGCGGACCGGTCCTTCAACCCAGTTTTTGAGTGGAGTTGCCGCCGAAGCGAACAGAAGCACGACCAGCAGAAGATTCATACCCCGCCGAATGTGCAATCTGCGGTCCCTGACGGGAAGACGTTGCTACCTATGCACTCACAGAACCGGACCCGTACTTCAAGGTGTACTCCCCGGTTCATTTCCCGGAAGGGATGTGCCACCACGGAACGGTGAAGGCGTTTCCGTGACGGCGCCGAAGCCTCGTTCCCAACGCGCCGCCACGAGGAAAGCCGGTCCTGAGCTGTCCGGGCATTTGGATATCATCGATGTCGAGGAGTTGGAACATGAGTCAGCCCGCAACACTGGTGGTAGACATTGAGACCGTTGGGCAGGAACCGGAAAAAATTCCTCCGCGCGCCCGGGAAATCCTTTTGAACGTCGAAACCGACGAGGATCGCCGGCGAGTGCTGGAAAATCTGGGACTGGATCCATGCACCGGACGCATCATCTGCATTGGCGTCTACTGGCTCGAGCTGGACAAAGTGCGGGCCTACTGCCAGCCGGACGAGCGCGAATTGCTCGCCAACTTCTGGGCCGATCTGGGACAGATCCGTCCGCACCGCTTCGTCACTTTCAACGGCAAATCCTTCGACTTCCCCTACATCAATATCCGCAGCGCCATCATGGGCGTTCCCATCCCGCGCGACGTTCAGCTGGATACCCGCCGATTCAGCACGGATCGTCACTTTGATGTGCGCGAAGTGTTGACCAACTACGAACGCTATCGCAAAGGGACGCTCGAATTTTTCTGCGACATTTTCGGAGTGCCTTCGCCGAAAAACGGAATCGACGGAAGCAAGGTCGGCGACTATTTCCGCGCCGGCAAACTCGACGAGATTGCGCACTACTGCATGGCCGACTGCCGCGCAACCGGCGCGTTATACGAGCGTCTGAAAACGTACTATCGCTGACCGGCCGGTTCTCCCAACAGGCCGGACGGGTCGCTGTGCCGCCGAGAAGCGGCGAAGGGAGGCGGAGGAGACCGGACGATGGTTCGTCAGGCGGTTCCCGGAATTAGGTTTGACACTCCGTTCGCACCGGCATAAAAAGATGAGGTGGCTGGTGTCTTTCAGTTCGCCCTCCTTCTGATTTGCTGGCTCGCTGCCATGGCAACTCTGCTTGTTTTTCTGGAGAGCTGGTTTTCGCTCTCGGGCCGGCAGCGGTTCAGGGAGCGGCGCGCATCCGGCGCTTATGGCGTCGTAACGGTATTCGTTCCGCTGCAGGGTTCCGTCGAAAAACTGGATCGTGCGATCCGCTCGATCTTCAGCCAGTCCTATCCGTTTCTCGAACTCGTATTGATTTATTGCGAAGACGACCTGCGCCACGTCAACCTGTCGCGTGAAATCCGGGGGCTTCGAACCCACATTCCAATCCGCGTCGTGGCGACCGCATTCCCTATTGAAAACGAGGCCGACCGCATCCGCGCGCTCGAGCAGGCGCAGGCGGGCGCGCGCGGCCGATGGTGGACGGTGCTGCGGCCCGACATCGTTCTGGATCGTCTGGCCATCGAATCGGCGCTCGAGTTTGCCGGCTCGAACGAAGTCACGGCCATGGCGCTGCGGCCGGGAGTTCAGTGCACGACACTGGTCGAACGGGTCATCGCGCCGTCCATGGAATACCTGCTTCAGATGATGTGCGTGGTGGACAACCGTCGCGAGCGCAACCGGAAATCGGCCCTCGACGCGCCATTCCTGCTCGTGAATCGCGAAGCTTTCGAGGTGGTCCATCGCATCAACCGTCTGCCGGGCATCCTGAACGATGCGGGGTGGACGATCTGGAGTTACCAGGTCGAAGGGCTGCGGACCTACGAAGGGGACGGCGCCCGGTGGATGTGGCGGGAAGCGAGCCTCCGCTCCTGGGCGTCGCAAACCGACTCCGGACGCCGGTACGGCGCCCGGTCGGCGGGTTTCGTCGTGGCGAGCCTGCTGGTGACCGCGATCTCCATTTTCGGCCTCGGCTTTGGCTTCGCCGGGCAGATCGACAGTTTTTCGGAAGCCAGCATTCTTGCGTTCTCCGGAGTCAGCTACGCTCTGATGGCGATCAGCTATTTTCTGTATGCGCGCCGATTACGGGCATTGGGCTGGTTCGCTCCACTCTGGTTCCTCGCTCACATCCCGGCTTCGTTCCTGACGATCATTGAAATCCGCCGAAAGGTTCGCGAACGGCAGGTCGCGTCTGCGGGCTCGCCTTCGTCAACGCCTCGTACGCCACTCCGGTCATAGATTTCCGCTCGCCTGCGTCGGCGGCATCAACGGCGGTTCATTCGTTTGGCGGTCTGCGGCGAGACCTTCGCGTATTTGAGGCGATCCAGATTGAAGAAGACGGTGAACGCGACGCCGACACCGATGACGGCTGAAATGATGAAGGCCAGTGTGTTGGTTGCGGCGAGGGCAATCACCATTTCGTAGACGGTATAAACGAAGGCAATGATGGACACGGTCAGACACATCATCCGGTACGCCATCGTCTGACGGAACGGAAGGACGTCACCCTTCTTTTTGATCTTCAGCCGGCCCATGCCGGGATTATAGACTACCCTACCCTGCCAGCCCGCGCCGAAGTGGACCTGAACCGAATTAATCGTCTTCTGCACGGGATGTGACGGCCGGGCATCCCACCGTTCGGGTTCCCGGAGGAGGAGCGATTGGGGCTCGAGGAATACAAAAAGAAACGCCGCTTCAACGAAACGCCGGAACCCGAGGGGGAAGTCCATCACAGCTCAGGCCGGCGGTTCGTGATTCAAAAACACCGTGCAACCCGGCTGCACTATGACTTCAGGCTCGAGATGGACGGGGTTCTCCGCTCCTGGGCCATTCCGAAAGGGCCCACTTTCAATCCTTCCGAGAAGCGGCTGGCGATTCAAACCGAAGACCATCCGATCGACTATGGCGGTTTCGAAGGAATCATTCCCAAAGGCAATTACGGCGCGGGCCAGGTGATCATCTGGGACGAAGGAACCTACGAGATGGTCGATCCCGGCTCGCCGGAGCACGGGTCCCGGAAAGGAAAGCTTCACTTCATTCTGAACGGCCGGAAACTCCACGGCGAATGGGTGCTGGTGCGGGGCAACAGGCAGCCAAACGAGTGGATCTTCTTCAAGGTTCGCGATCAATATGCCTCGGTGGAAGGGGAAATCACCGAAGATCAGCCCGAGTCGGCGATCTCGGGATTGCGTGTGGAAGACGTCGGCGAAGTCACGGCCCGCGAGACCAAGCACTGGTTTACTCCACTCGAACGCGAACTCGAAAAACGGGGCATGAAAGAGCCTGGAAAAACGTCCATGCCGAAATCCGTCGAGCCGATGCTCGCGACTCCCGGCGAAAAACCGTTCGATAACGACAACTGGCTCTTCGAACTCAAACTCGACGGTGTCCGCGCGCTGGTGATGAAGAACGGCTCGAAACTCGACATGTGGACGCGCAACGCCAAGTCGATGACGAAGCGATTCCCGGCGCTTGCCGAAGCCATTCGCGGCCTCGTCCCCGACACCGCCATTCTCGATGGAGAGATCGTGACGCTGGATGAAAAAGGCCATTCGCATTTCGGCATGATCCAGCCGCGCATTCACCTGAGCCGCGCGAAAGACATCGCCGCGGCCGACGAACAGATTCCGGTTTACTTCTATGCGTTCGACATTCTCTATCTCAACGGTTTCAATCTGACGAAGTTTCCGCTTGTCGACCGCAAAGCCGTGCTCCGGGCGCTGATTCCCGATAACGGCGGATGGATTCGATACACCGATCACATCGAGGGCCGGGGCGTGGATTTCTTCAATGCCGTTTCGGCCCACAACCTGGAAGGCATCGTCGCCAAACAGAAGCTGAGCGAGTACGTACAGGCGCGATCGAAAAACTGGATCAAGATCAAGACGCTCCACACGGACCGCTTCGTCGTCGGCGGATACACGCCGCCCGCCGGATCACGAAAATATTTCGGGGCCTTGCTTCTGGGCCTGTACGACAGGAAGGGCGACCTGATCTACGTCGGCCGCGCCGGCAGCGGGTTTGACGATCGCGGCCTGGCGGACGCGTTCAAGGACTTGAAGGCCGTGGTGTCGAAGAAGAATCCCTTCAAGGAAATTCCCGCGGAAGTGAAAAAGTCCACCTGGACGCAGCCGCAACTCGTGTGCGAAGTGAAGTTCAACGAGTGGACCTCCGACCTCAAGCTGCGCGCTCCAATCTTCCAGGGCTTCCGCGACGATGTCGATCCGCGCCACTGTCTGCTGGAAGATTCGATGCCCCAGACCCGCCCATCACTGGTTGCGCCGGTTGAAGCCGCCGGCAACAAGGATCGTCCGTCGAAGCGGTCCGGAATCCAAACGAAGGTGGAACTGACCAACCTCGACAAGGTCTACTGGCCCGGCGACGGTTTCACCAAAGGCGACCTCATCCGGTTCTACGATCGAATCGCGCCGTATCTGAGTCCGTATCTGGAAGACCGGCCCCTCGTGTTCAAGCGTTATCCGGATGGGATCAAGGGCCCGTACTTCTATCAAAAAGATGCTCCCGATTACACGCCGGACTGGATCCGCACCGAGACGCTCTGGTCTCCCGATGTCGAACGAAACATCCGCTACATGGTCGGCGCCGGTCGGGAGCAATTGATCTACATTGCGAATACCGCCGCCATCACGCAGAACCCATGGATGTCCCGCATCCAGCACCTCGATTACCCGGATTACATCGTCTTCGATCTCGACCCGGTCGAGGCGCCGTATTCGACCGTTCAGCACGTCGCCCTGACCTTGAAAGGCGTTCTGGACGAGTTGGGTCTGCGGGCCTATCCGAAGACCTCCGGCGCTTCAGGAATTCACGTCCACCTGCCGATTCTCGAAAAAAAGTTCACCTATGAAGACGTCCGCACGTTTGCCGAAGCGGTCGCATCGATTGTCGTCCAGCGGATTCCGCAGTATGCAACGATCGAAAGAGTCGTGAAACGCCGGAAGCCGGAATGGGTCTACGTGGATTATCTCCAGAATGTGAGGGGGAAGACCGTGGCGTCCGTCTACTCACCGCGCGCCAAGCCCGGGGCGCCCGTCTCGACGCCGCTGAAGTGGGAAGAGCTGAAGAAGCCGATCGATCCGCGGACCTGGAACATTCAGACGATTTTCAAGCGGCTCGACAAAGTCGGCGACCTGTTCGAGCCCGCATTGAGCGAACGCCAGGATATATCGGCATTCCTGAGCGCTTTGGGACGGAAGTGACCATGCCCGCGGTTCGCGCCGGCCGATCAGCTTCCCCCGAGGCGCAGACTGAGGGCCAGTGCGGGTTTGCGTTTCTTCTCGATATTGGTGGACGACCCGTACACCGCGGCATCGATGCCGAAGCGTTTCGTGAAGTTCAGCCCGACTCCGGCGGCGGGTTGCCAGTCCTTCTTCTTATAGTGAGCGCCGCCGCGAAATTCGAAGATCGCGAGCCGGTACTCGGCGCCGCCGCGGTATTCGAATTTCTGAAGACCTTGCGCGAACTCGGAGGAAGCCGTCCAGTGGTCGGTGTGATAGGCGGCGCCTCCGAGATACTGAACGGGAAGCTTGATGCGGATTTCTCCCGATGGTTGGGGAAGCGTGGTCTTGTTGAAACTCAGTCCCTGCAGCAGGCTTCCCAGGACCAGCGATTCAGCCCGCCGGTCGCTCCAGTTGATGCGGTTCCCGATACCGTTGGCGGATATATTGAAGTCCCAGTGATTGACGACGATGTTGGCGCCAAGATCGACCGCCGAGCCTTTTCCCCGGGAAGCCCACGAGTGTTCCACCGTCAACGGCGTGGTCGCCGGAGCGAGTGTGATCAGGCCCAGCGCGTCCGTGTCGAACCGCACGCGCATATCCGCGGAGTCGTACCGGTATCCTCGAAGATAGTTGTAGTTCATGGAAACGTAGATGCCGTCGCGGTCTCGAGCCACCCCCGTTTGGTTGCCGGCAGCCGCCGTCCCCTGACCCTGGAGAGCGAATCGCGCCCGATATCCAAACGTAATGGCGGCCGCGGCCTGCCCGTTCGTGGTGTCGGCGATCGTGAAGGTTGTATTCGGGAGGTAGGTGTTGGAGGAACTCCCGAGAATGCCAATCAGCCGGTCGTCCACCCTGGCGTTCGTTCCCACCGAGAGATAGGGCCCGACGCCGAGGTAAATGCCCTGGTGCGGTCCGCGTTTGTCGCCCTTCACCCGGAACGTCATTCCGAACGACGGAGACACGAGGCCCTGCGATTCGAAACTCGACTGCGGTTTGAACCCGCGATACTGATTCAGGTCGCGGCTGATCCGGCCTTTCACGAGATCGGCGACGAGACGTTCTCCGGGACCGCTGTCGGTCCGATCGAACGTGTAGTGCAGAGGGCTGGAGATGAGTTCGATGGCGTGCAGGGGATTGAATTCCTTGCTGTCCGGCCGGAAAACGTTGGTGTTTTTGAAAACCTGGATGAGGCCGATCGGAATGCCGATCGAACGATACGAACGGGCATCACCCGCCAGTTTCACCGAGTCGTTCGCACGAGCGCCGGCGCCGCCCATTGCGACGAGCCTTGCGTCGGATGTAAAGTTTTGCGCGGAAAGAGGCAGCGCCATCAGCAAGAATACGAAACCCGAAAGGACAATCTGAGGAAATCGGTTCATCTTCACTCCATTGAAGCGCGTTGTACTTCAATCGCCGTGTCTATTGAATGGGCGCGACTCGCTTCTTGCAACGGAAAACTAGCGAAAATCAAAGCCGAACCAGAAAAGGTAGGCCAGGAAACCGGCAATCGCCGCAATCACGATTGCCGCGGCCAGGGGAATCGCGGACCCAATCAGTCCTTCCACGAACGTAGGCTCCTTTAGCGGTTGTTTGGAAGGTTCGCGCACCCGAACATTGTATTCATCTATGACCGAAGATCTGAACAGCTATCGGCCCGACTTCTCCCCCGGCCAGTGGACCGGGCGGGATCGCCACTTCCTGGACGCCTTTGCCAGCAACGCCGACGGCATCGTCTCCGTCCTCCGCAACCTGCCGCCTGAAATCACCGGCGCGCTCTGCTCGCGCGCCAGCCGGGCTTCGGG
>JAHFTY010000218.1 GCA_023265365.1 Acidobacteriota bacterium | reverse complement strand
TAGAGTTGAATGCAATAGCGGTCCTTTTCATCGACCGATTCGAGTGGGATCGGTAAATCCTCATGGAACCCGTAGTTCATGAACGTCCACTCCGGGCCACGATACCGGCGCGCCAGAAACTGGTACCAAGCGTTCCACATGCGCTTCCTGAGAGACGGCAGGCGGCACAACGCAACGAAAAGTTCGCCCAGCAAAAGTACCTCCCTTAAAATACGCGGCCATGTCTTTGCAGCCGATCAGGCATTACGCAAAATGCATCAGGCGCGTACGCGAAGTTTGCTCGAACGGGGACGCGTTTTCAATTCCTCCGGCAAACCGCAGGAAGCCATTCCCGTTTTGAAGCATGCGCTTCGAGTCGAACAGGAAAAAGGGCTCCAGTTGATCCGCGGCTTCAGCAGGACGATCCGGAACGTCTTGCGCGGCTGCAACGCCTGGGTGCGCAACAGTAGTAAAATGCCCCGATGTTCCGCATTTCGATTCTCGGCATTCCGAATGACGAAAACTCCTCGTTCCAGCGCGGCTGCGCCGAAGCTCCGCCGAAGATCCGTCACGAGCTGTGGTCCGCCGCCAACAACATGTGGACGGAGACGGGAGTGGATCTTGGCGTCGAGGGAAGGCTGAACGATCACGGCGATATCCGGTTCGACGGCGGGCGCGATTCCTGGGAATTGATCGAGACGCGCGTCGACGAGGTCCTGAGCGACCCGGGGGCGGCCATCTTTCTCGGAGGCGATCATGCCATTACCCACCCGGTTCTCCGGGCGGTGCGGCGCTATCATCCAAAACTGACGATTCTGCACATCGACGCGCATCCCGACATCTATTACGACTTCGAAGGGAATCCCCGGTCGCATGCGTCTCCGTTCGCCCGCATCATGGAGGAACACCTTGCCGACCGATTGGTGTCCTGCGGAATCCGAACCGCAACCGGACATCAGCGCGACCAGATCGCGAAACACGGGGTCGACGTGATCGAAGCACGGCACTGGCACGACGATACACAGGTCGATTTCACGACGCCGGTCTATATCTCGCTCGACATCGACGGCATCGATCCCGCCTTCGCTCCCGGTGTTTCGCATCGCGAAGCCGGCGGCCTTTCGTCCAGACAGGTCATCAATCTGATTCAGACAATCCGTCAGCCGATCGTCGGCGCCGACATTGTGGAATTCAATCCGCATTGCGATCTATCCAATATGACGGCCGTGCTCGCTGCCAAACTTCTGAAAGAAATTGCGGGCATGATGGTGCAAACGTCATGAGGTCCGCCTTGCTTCTGCTCCTGGCGGCTCTTTCCATTTCACCGCAGGAACAGCAGCAGACGGCGCGCATCGAAGGACTGGTTGTCCGCGCGGCCGGCGACACGCCCATCGGGCAGGTACGCATTCTGCTGCTGGCCGAGAACTCCGACGACAAGGGCGGATACGCGACGTTTACCGATGCGGAGGGGCGCTTCGCTCTCCGGAATATCCAGGCGGGACGCTACCGGTTGATCGCGTCACAGCCGGGATTCATGTACTCGGAATTCGGTCAGAAGCGGCCAGGAACGGAAGGCACACCCATCGACATCGTCGCAGGGAAGAGCCTGGTCAATCTGACGATCCGAATGACTGCCGGTTCGGTCGTCTCCGGCCGCGTTTACGACGACACCGGAAAGCCTCTGCCCAACACACGCGTCCAGCTTGTCCATCGGCGGTACACCCCTTCCGGAAGAGCCATCGTCAACATGCTTGCCGGCACGGAGACAAACGATCTTGGCGAATACCGCCTGTTCTGGGTTCCTCCCGGAACCTACTACGTCGCAGCCACGACGCAGATCGCCGAAGTGTTCCGGGAAAGTTCGCTGACCCTGAACGAGCAGTACGAGGGCAACCGCGGCATGTTCCTGCCGACGTTCTATCCCAACTCGTTGAGAGCCGAACAGGCCACGGAATTGCGAGTCGAGCCGGGAATGGAGCTTCGAGGCATCGACTTTCTGATGACTCGTGTTCCCACTGTAAAAGTCAGCGGGCAACTGATCGATGGCGTGTCCGGACAAACCCTGGTGAAAACCAGCGTCGCCCTTCACCCGCGAAGCGAAGACTGGGCGAAACTGGCGATACTGCCGGGCGCCATCACAGACGCGAAAGGCGACTTCACATTTCCCCTGGTTCCGGCGGGCGTCTACGCGCTCGGCGCTGTGACCGGCGGCGTCAATGGCGGAAGACTGAGCGGTCAGATCGACGTGCAGGTCGGCGACAAGAACATTTCCGGTCTCCGCGCAATCGTACAACGCGCGCCGGTCCTGAAAGGGCGCGTGATCGCGGAACCCGGAGCGCCGGACGTCCGCATCGACAGCCTCAGCTTCGAAAGTGTGGGCGAAGGCGACGACGGCGCGGCAGGCATCGGCGAGGATGGGACCTTTGTGGCGTCGAACCTCGGATCGGGCGTGTTCCGCGCCGTGTTGAATGCACGAGAAGGCTTCTTCATCCGATCGGCGCGGAGCGGATCACGCAATGTTCTGCGCGAAGGCGTCGACACGCGGCCGGCATCGATCGATCCGCTCGAAATCACCGTTGGCTTCTCGACCGCTGAGATTCAGGGATCCGTCATCGACGCGCAGGACAAACCCGCAGCCGGCACGCAGGTCGTCTTGATTCCGAATACCGACCGCGCCATGCGCGTGGACCTGTTCCGCAAAACATCCGCGGATCCGCTTGGACGATTCGCCATTCACGGAGTGGCGCCCGGCGACTACAAACTGTTTGCGTGGGACGATATCGAGCCATACGTTTACTTCGATCCGGCCTTCCTCGAACTCTATGAGTCCCGCGGCACGCCCATTCACGTCGAGCAGAATGGGCGGGCCCGCGTGACACTCAAAAGTTTTCCGTAAGCACGGCTTGCTCAGTTCCATCGGAAATGCACGATGGTCCTGGAGCCGCAAGACAAAGCCTTTTCCCCGCCTTGGCCAAGCTTGGCCAAGGCGGGGTGCCGCCGAGCGGCGGGGCGGTTCGTTCAACAAAACCGATTTATTGAAAGCACCACCCCGGCGCTTCGCGCCACCCCTCCTCGTCGAGGAGGGGAAAACGCTTTTCCCTGATTTCGCCTTATTGGGACAGCCTTGGCCTCGTCGAGGAGGGGAAAAGCCAAGGCCGGCGCCTACCAGCGAAATCGTAGCCCCGAGATGGCCCAGGCTCCCGGACCCATGAAGCCATCCTCATACGGCCTTCTGTTCAGGACATTCTCAACCTTGCCGTAGACCTCCACCTTCCGGTCGCCCGGCACGGGCAGGTCACAGTGAACAACAACGTCCGCCTTGACCGGTCCGTCGAAAATCATCTGCCGGTTCGCCGCGCCAAACGGAGAAAGGGTGTAGTCGCTGACGGCGAACAGGTCGAACGTGGCGTTGAACCGCCGTGCAAACCATTGCGTCGCTGTCGCGCTGAACGTGTGCGCGGACAGGCCGGGGATCTGGAAATAGGTCGAGCCGATTGTCGGGGTGCGGGAATCGGAATTCGTGTAGGTGTATGCCATCTGAACACGAGTCCTCGCCGTGGGCGAGGCCTGAACGCTGAATTCTGCGCCGCGAGCGATTCCGCCTCCGCCATTGCCGTAGCCGAAGAATCGTCCGAACGGATCGGCGGCCGGAAGGCTGTTCAGGAAAAGCACGGTTTCCTGCAGGTTCGTGTAATACACCGTGGCGCTCAGTTGGATTTTCGAGCGAAACAACCACTGGTCGAGTCCGCCATCGACGGCAATCGCGCGTTCGGATCGAAGGCGTGGATCGCCGTAGTAAGTATATGAACGCGAAAACGACGAGAAGGAGCCGCCGAAGCGCTCATAGACGGAAGGCGCGCGGAAACTGTTGCCTGCGTGGCTCCTGAGTTTTGTCTGGCTCGATCTGAACAGGTACGCCACGGCCGCATCGCCCGTGTAGGCGTTGCGCGTATCCACCTGGACGCTCTCGAAAGGATTTTTCGCGGCTCCGGAAAAAGCGGGTTTATCGAGATCGAAGAACTGGGCGCGGGCCGACGCCGTGAACTGCAATCGTCCGTCAAGAAATCGAAACTGGTCCTGTGCATAGACGGCGCTGCTTCGTTGACGCAGTTCGATGGAGCTTGCGGGCGGATTCGGACTCCTGTCCGTGGCAGAGCCGTTGTAGCTTTCCCGTTCGAATTCATAGCCCGCGGCAATGAGCTGTCGCGAACCCGCTCGCTGATCGAGCCGCGCCTGCAGCGTGTGCGTCCGTCCTTCAAACTGACTGCGTGTGGGGAACAGCGGTTCGAATGAACCGGGTCCGGCAGGCCCATCGATGTAGGTGCGCCGAGTGGCATTGCCGGAGTAGGCGACCCGATAGGACGTGTCCGGAGAAATCCGCTGCTGGAAAGTCAGGCTGCCGCTGAAGAGAGATGAAAGGCGCCGGCCATCGGGATCGATCTGATTCGGAATGAACGTGGCGTTGCCGGCGGTGTACGCCCGCTTCTTCTCGAATTTTTCGAGTTCAGCCGTCGCGAGAGGAATCGCCCGGACCGGACCGGCCGCGGGAAAATTCGAGAGGACCGCCGCATTGAAAGCGGGATTTTCCGTGCTCGCCAGATATCCGTTCGCGGCCCAGATTTTTCCGCTGATCGAAATGTCCGGGGTGAACGCATATTTTGCGGAGCCCTGCGCGCTCGTGTTGCGATATGGCATTCCGTTCCGGACGCCCTTCGTCACGTTCAAATGCGATGCTGAAGTGCTGTAGGTAAACCGGTCGCCGCCTGCGCCGCCGCCAATGCCGGCCGTTCCGCGTATCAGTCCGAGCCCGCCGCCTTCGAGTCGGATGTCGCGGTGCATGGGTCCCCCGCCCGGCTTCGAGCTGATGTTGACCACTCCGCCGAGCGCGTTGCTGCCGTAAAGCGACGAACCGGACCCGCGCAGGAACTCGATACGATCGGTATCGACGGTCATCATGTCTTCCAAGAATGCGGACGCGTCCCCCTGAATACTGGCCGCGTCGCGGAATCGCATGCCGTCGATCAGGATGGCCGTGTCGTGCGCACGAAGGCCGCGCGTTTTGATGGTGGTGACGCTGCCCGGGCCTTCGAGCTGTTTGACTCGAACGCCGGGAAGGTTGCGAATCGCTTCGGTGATGGACAGTTCGTCGCGAAGAGCAATCTCGTCCGAGTCCACGACGTCGATGGCTTTCGCCACTTCCTGAATATTGACCGGGGTTGCCGACGCGATGACGACCACTTCCACCACCGCACTTGAAATCTGCAGTTCAATATCGACGGTCTGGACACCCTGAACCGAGACCTGGCGCGACGCCGTCAGGGCCGAGGATGAAGCCTCGACTTCGATCAGGTACTCGCCGGCGCCGATTCCCTCGAAAGCATAGTCCCCTTCTGCCGTGCTTCGAGTGGTGCGCAGTTCGCCGGTCCTGCGATCGGACAGGCGCAGCTGCGCGCCGGGAACGCGTTTACCCTGCGGGTCGACGACGTGACCCGTGAGGTTATCCGCCAGCGCGGCAACGGCAGCGGAAGCAATCAGGACGAGAACGAGCAATGGCCGGGAAATTCCGAATGACATGGTAAAGCTCCTTTGAGGAGCCTTCGTTTGAGAGGAGATTCCGAAAAGATTGTCGGTGCATCCAGCCCCTTACCTCGAAGGCTTGACTAGTTAGGTACGGCATGACGCCGGTTACCGACAGGTCTTCGGACTCGCAGGCTGTCTACGTTCCTACTCGCCGCCGCTTCCCAGATGACCCTCTGTCAACCAGTGCATCGTTCGCGACTTTCGTTCCTGCTTACCGCTGCGGGACAGTTCCGGACTCTCACCGGATTCCCTATTAGGCCTGAACTCAGGCCATCGATAACGAGGCACAAACTAGCATGTGGAGTCGTTCCACCGCAACGATGATCTTCGCTGTGGCCGATGCCGCAGGGGAGAGCCGCTATGATAAACTCCGCGCTTTGTGAGCATCCTGCTACTCGCCATTCTTCTTTCGTTTCAGTCCGCAAACGAGTGGTATGCCACCGGCGTGCGCCTCGCCGCCGCCGGCAGTACGGGAGAGGCGATCCGTGCTTACAGGCAGGCCGTCAAGGAAAACCCCAGGCACGTCGAAGCATGGAATAACCTCGGCGACCTGCTGCGCCGCGCCGGTGACCGGGATGGCGCGCTTGATGCGATCGAGCACGCGCTGGCGGCCGATCCAGGTCATTCACGAGCGTCATTGAATGCGGGAATTCTGCAAATCGACGCAAAGCACTTCAAGGAGGCGCTGGGGTTCCTCCAGACAGCCCGCAAAGGGATGGGAGATCAACCCGCGCTCGATTACCTCTTCGCCAGAGCCCACCTCGAACTGAACGACTACCCGTCGGCCAAGCCGTACATTGCGCGTTTCAGGCAGTCGACGCCCCTCAGTCCCGCCGCTGCCCTCGAACTCGCAACCCTTTTGATGGGTCGTGAGGAAAATGCCGAAGCCGCTGAAATGCTTCTCGCGATACCGGAACCGGGACGCACACCGGAAACTCGAATCCGGCTGGGTCAGGCCTGGTATGCGCTGGATCAGTTGGAAAATGCGCGGAATACCTTTGCCGAATTTCTTAAAATGGCGCCCGATGATTTTCGGGGACGTCTCTGGCATGGGTATGCCGCACGAGGATTGGGCGATATCGAGACGGCGGCCTCCGACTGGCAGCAGGCACTGGCCCTGAATCCCGAAAGCGTCGATGCGCTGGTCGCACTCGCCGACCTCGAACTCGATCAAAACCGGGCAACAGAGGCTCTGGCGCTCTCCGAGCGCGCGCTCCGCGTGAATGCGGAATCCGCCGCCGCCTTGCTTGTCGACGGTCTCGCTTTGCTTCGATTGCAGCGTCCTTCTGATGCCGCCGCCGTTTTGTCCAGAATTCCATCGTCCGCCACCGAATATTCCCGCGCGCTTTACCCTCTTTCCCGCGCCTACCGGCAAATCGGCGACATTGAAAAGGCCGACCTGGCGCTGCGGGAATTCCAGACCCTCGATGAAGCCGGTCGCACGCAATCCCCCACGCCGGGACGAAAACGGCCGGAATGACACGCGTCATCTGCATCGCCACACTTGTTACGGCGATCCTTGCGCAGGAGCCGGCGCCGATTTTCTTTGAAGACATCACGGCGAAGTCGGGAATCCATTTCCTGAATGTCTTCGGTTCTGCCGAAAAAGCGGCGATCACCGATGTGAATGGAAACGGCGCCGCCTTTCTGGATTACGACCGGGATGGACTCGTCGACTTGTACCTCGTCAACGGAGCACGCAAGGGGAACGAAACCACCGGCAACGCCCTGTATCGAAACATGGGCAACGGCGTCTTCACCGATGTGACGGACAAAGCCGGTGTGCGCAACCTCCGCTGGAACCTGGGAGTGGCCGCTGCAGACTACGACAACGACGGCTGGACCGATCTGTATATCACCAGCTATGGCCGAAACACGCTCTATCGCAATACCGGCAACGGCGCCTTCACCGATGTCACGGAACGCGCGGGCGTTGCCAAAACCGGATACAGCGCGGGCGCCGCTTTTGGCGATTACGATCGCGACGGCTGGCTCGACT
>JAHFTY010000217.1 GCA_023265365.1 Acidobacteriota bacterium | reverse complement strand
GGGAAATTTCTTCGCGAAAAGCATCGAGGAGGGGGAAACGCTCTTCTACTTGGAAGACGGTCTCGGCGAGTAGTACCCGGCTCGGTGCCGGGTCTTGTGGTTTTTGTTCGTCGCAACATCGATACGAATGCGCCGGTAGGTTCCATCATCGGGCTTCGTGGGTTGATATGCGATGGTGTACTGCGAGCGCAACTCGTCGCCGATGTCTCTGAAGTCGTTGCCGACGTCCGAGATCTTCAGAGGAAACGACGCTTTGCCGCCCGTCTCCGCGGCAAACTTCGTCAACGTTTTGTCGCCGCGATCCTGTTCCTTGCTTCCGAAATACGCTGTCTGGTTGGTGCTGATGCAGTAGACCGTGACGTTGTTGCGCTGCGCCGCCTCGAGTGTTTCGGTCAGGGAAACACGGCTCGAATTGTCGTCGCCGTCGCTTATCAGGATCAGCACTTTTCGCCGGGTCTCGTCTTCTTTGGCGAGACGTTCGTTGATCGCCAGGTAGACCGCGTCGTACAGCGACGTGCCGCCGCCGGCGCGGATGTTGCGGATGGCCTTGGCGAGAACTTCCGGATCATCATTGAATTCCTGCTGAATATCGACGCCGGAATCGAAACTGATGACCATGCCGCGGTCCTTGCCCTTCTTGATGACGTTGTAGAAGAAGTCGATGGCCGCTTCCTGTTCGAAAACGAGCTTGTCGCGAATGCTCCCGCTGGTGTCGACGAGAAGCGCGATGCTCAAGGGGAGGTTGGTTTCCGTGCTGAAGTTCGTCACGGTCTGCAGCCGGTCGTCTTCGTAGACTTTGAAGTCATCCTGCTTGAGGTTCGTGATGAACTTGCCTTTACCGTTCTTGTCGGCCACCGTGAACGTGGTGTTGACGCGTGTCGCATTCACACGGATCGTTTGTTGATCCGTTTCGGTTGGCTTCATGGGCGGCGGTGCGGGCTGCTGGGAGGGGCGGGACGTTTGCGCGGCTCCGGCGCCGGAGAAAAGGACCGTCAGCAACGCGATTCCGAGGGTTCTCATAAGGCGCCGATTATAACATCTGCCTGAATTGCAGCTCATCTATGATTGGCACTCCGAGTTGCCGGGCCTTCTCCAGTTTCGAACCCGGATCGGCGCCCGCCAGAATGTAGCTTGTCTTCTTACTCACCGAGGAACTCGTCTTGCCGCCACGCTGTCGAATCAACTCGGTTGCCTCTTCGCGCGTGAGACCCTCCAGGGTTCCCGTCAGAACAAAGGTCTTCCCGGCGAACACCTGCGGAATACGCGGCTTATCTGCCGTTTTGGCTTTCATGTTGAGACCCGCGGCGCGAAGCCTCGCGATCAACTGAAGGTTGTCGCGCTCATGGAAGAATCGATAGATGCTTTCCGCCAGCTTCGGACCGACTTCGTGGACCTGTTCGAGCTCCGCCTGCGACGCCGAGCCCAGGTTGTCCATCGACCCGAAATGTTCCGCCAGAATCTGGGCGGTTCGCTCTCCGACATGCCGAACGCCCAGGCCGAACAGCAATCGCCAGAATTCCAGCCGGCGGCTGGCGTCGATCTCGGCCACCAGGTTCTCCGCGGACTTCCGGCCCATGCGTTCGAGTTCTTCGAGTTGGTCGACGGTGAGCCCGTACAAGTCCGAAACATCGTGAACCAGCCCGGTTTCGACCAGCTTGTCCACCAGCTTGTAGCCCAGGCCGTCGATCTTCAGGGCACGCCGTCCGGCCCAATGCAGAAACGCTTCCTTGATCTTTGCGGGGCAGGTTTGCGAAACGCATCGCCGGACCGCCTCATCCTCTTCGCGAAACACCTTGCCTCCGCAAACGGGACAGCGGTCCGGCATCTCGAACGGGCGGCGGTCGGGCGCTTCTTCGACGACGCTGACGACCTTCGGAATGACGTCGCCTCCGCGTTCGAGAAGGATTCGATCGTTGATCTGGACGCCCAGCCGCATGATCTCGTCTTCGTTGTGAAGCGTGGCATTCCGAATCGTCGTGCCGCCCAACTGCACGGGCTCCAGTTCCGCAACCGGCGTCAACGCGCCTGTTCGTCCGACCTGGATTCGGATATTCAGCAGCTTCGTCGTCGCCTGGCGCGCGCGAAACTTCACCGCAACAGCCCATCGCGGAGACTTGGCCGTGCTGCCGAGTTTCCCCTGGAGCGCGACGGAGTTCACCTTCACAACAACGCCGTCGATTTCATAGTCCAAAGCGTCGCGGCGCGCCTCCCAGTGGCTGCAAAAGTCCCGGACCTCTTCCAGGGAGCGGCACAGTTGACGGTGCGGATTTACTTTGAGACCCAGCGTCGCAATCCACTCGAGGTTTTCTTCCTGACTCGGCTGCGTCGGAAAGATCGAGTAGCCGTAGAAATCGAGCCGGCGTTTGGCGGTCATCTGCGGATCGAGCTGGCGCAGCGACCCGGCCGCCGCATTGCGCGGATTCGCGAACCGCGGATGTCCGGCCAGTTCGCGCTCGTCGTTGAGCTGGCGGAAAGCCGTGAGACTGAGGAAAACTTCACCTCGAACCTCCACGGACACCGGCTCCTGGATTCGCAGCGGAATGGACCGGATCGTTCGAACGTTGCCGGTCACGATTTCTCCGGTGCGACCGTCGCCGCGCGTGACTCCCTTACTCAGAAGTCCATCCTCATAGAGAAGCGCCATGCTGAGCCCGTCGATTTTCAATTCGGCGACATATTCCAATTGATCGGTTCCCGCAAGCTGCTGTGCGCGGCGTCCCCATTCGACGAGTTCTTCCTGTGAATACGCATTCTCCAGGCTGAGCATGGGTTTCGAGAAGGTATGCGTGGGGAATTCCCCGGCGGGCTGGCCCCCGACGCGTTGTGTGGGGGAGTCGGGCGCAATCAGAGCGGGGTTCTCCGCTTCCAACTGCTGGAGTTCCCGCATCATCTCGTCGAATTCCCTGTCCGAGATCGTCGGTTGGGACAGCGTGTAGTACTTGTGTTCGTGTTCCCGGAGTTGCTCCCGAAGCCGTTCTATCCGCGCTGCAACGTCGATCATCTCCGGACCGTTTACCTTCCCAACAATTCTTCGTGGATCGCCTTGAATTCGGTTCCGGGCTTCCACTCCGGCCCTTGGTCTCTGTTGGCGACCCTCAGGCACACATGGCAGAAGGCATCGCCGTCCCGATGGTTGAATTGCAGAACACCGTCAGCAGCGCAATGAACGTCAGGACCGTGAAGATTCTCATTCCAAGGAGTATAGGCTCGAATTTCCATGCCGTGAAGACAGCCGTTTTCAGGAAACGGATTCCTCGATTTCAGGCCCCGTGCCGAGCACAGGCCTATCGGATTTTTTCATCATGGACTCGATGCGCTTCAGATAAAGACGGCGGGACTCGATGAGGATCTCGGTTTCTTCCGAGTTCATGATTTTCAATCTCGTCTTCTGAGCCCAGTTTCGCAGGTTGACGACATCGGGCGTATTCCGGAAATCCGCGCCGAAGCTGAAACACCACCGCACGAATTCCCGGGCGAACTTCTCGCTCTTCTTTTCCTCGCGCCTGGACACATCCGGCGCTTCGGTCGGGGGCATTGGTGCAGACGGGTCGAACAGAGATGGGGTGGATAATTCACTCATAGGAAAGCATTGTGAAAAACGGTCCGGACAACACAGGTCCAGCGGGCTTCGCAGCCGGCTGGAAAATGAGGCGAGCAGGCACTGCTGGGCCCAATGAAGCAAAATCGAGGAGAAGCGTTTTTGCCTGGGCGTGAGGCAGTGTTGTTCCAACGAGCGAAATCGAGGAGAAGCGTTTCCCCTCCTCGACGAGGAGGGGTGGCGCGAAGCGCCGGGGTGGTGCTTTCGAGAAATTGATTTTGTTAGACGAACCGCCCCGCCGCTTCGCGGCACCCCGCCTTGGCCAAGGCGGGGAAAAGTCCTCGCGCTGAGACTCCACGGTTTCATGTTTTGCCTTATCATGAATCGCGATGATGAACGACATTCCGCTTTCGCGAAACCAACTCCTCGACCTCTGCTACTTCATGCGGCTCAACCGGTCGCTGGAAGACCGGTTGATCGCGCTGTACCGGCAAAGCATCATCACGGCGACGGTTTTTACCAGCCGCGGCCAGGAAGCAACGTCCGTGGGCAGCGCCTACGCGCTTGCGACGGACGATTTGGTGAGCCCGATCACGCGGAATCTCGGCTCGATGCTGGTGCGCGGGATTCCTGCACGCGACATTTTCACGCAATACATGGGCAAGGCGACGAGTCCGACGAAGGGAAAGGAGCGCATCCACTATTTCGGCGACATGAGCAAGGGTGTGGTGGCCTCGCTCAGCGTGCTGGGAGACATGATTCCGGTCATGGCCGGGATCGCGATGGCGCTTCGGCTCCAGGGCCGGCCTTCGGTGGCGATGACCTACATCGGCGAAGGCGCGTCGGCAACAGGTGACTTTCACGAAGGCCTGAATCTGGCATCCGTCATGAAACTGCCGTTCGTTCTGATCATTGAAAACAACCGGTACGCCTACTCCACTCCCGTCCTGAAGGGCGCGGCGCTCCCCGACCTGGCGATGCGCGCGAAGTGCTATGGAATCCCGGCGGAAATCGTCGACGGCAACGATGTGCTTGCCGTTCATCGCGCGACCCGCGAAGCGCTGAGCCGCGCGCGCGCGGGAGAGGGGCCATCCATCATCGAGGCGAAAACGATGCGGATGCACGGCCACTCCGACGCGGACAGTTCGTGGTACGTGCCCAAAGAAGAACTCGAAGAATGGCAGCGGCGCGATCCGATTGACCGGTTCGATCAGCATCTTCGCGGACTCGGCGTTTTGGACGACGCTGCCGTGAAGGGAATGGAGTCGCGGATTCATCGGGAACTGGAGCGCGATCTGGAGTTCGCCCTGCAGAGTCCGTTTCCGGATCCGCAAATTGCGCTGGAAGGCGTCTACCATGAGTAGCGGGGACGGGCTGCCGGTATCGATGGCGAATTCGCGGCATCCGCTTGAACCGGAGATTGCGGCAGAATACAGGGTGCAGGCGTCACGGCGCGCCGGCCGGAGCCGGCGCGCCGCCAAGGGTTCGGGACTTTAGTACATCGGCGGTCCGCCGCCACCCGGAGGCATGGCCGGCCCTTTCTCTTCTTCCGGGATTTCGGAAATCAGAGCTTCCGTCGTCAGCATCAGCCCGGAAATCGAAGCGGCGTTCTGCAGCGCGGTGCGGGTCACCTTTGCCGGATCCAGAATGCCGTCCTTGATCATGTCGCCGTATTCTTCGGTGGCTGCGTTGAAGCCGAAGTTGGCTTCCTTCGACTCGCGCACCTTGCCGAGAACCACAGCGCCTTCATGACCGGCGTTGATGGCGATCATGCGGAGCGGCTCTTCCAGCGAGCGGCGCACAATGTTGACGCCGATCTGCTCGTCGCCTTCCAGCTTCAGTTTTTCCAGAGCGGGGAGAGCGCGGATGAACGCGACGCCGCCGCCGGGAACGATGCCTTCCTCGACAGCCGCGCGAGTCGCGTGCATGGCATCTTCGACGCGGGCCTTCTTTTCCTTCATTTCGGTCTCGGTCGCGGCGCCGACCTTGATCACCGCGACGCCGCCGACGAGTTTCGCCAGTCGTTCCTGGAGCTTTTCGCGGTCGTAATCGGAAGTGGTTTCATCGATCTGGACGCGGATCTGCTTCACGCGTCCTTCGATCCCGTCCGCCTTTCCGCCGCCTTCGACGATGGTGGTGTTGTCCTTGTCGATGACGATTTTCTTGGCGCGGCCGAGATCTTCCACGTGAATGTTCTCGAGTTTGATGCCGAGATCTTCCGTGATGGCGCGGCCACCGGTAAGGATGCCGATATCGTCGAGCATCGCTTTGCGGCGATCGCCGAAGCCGGGCGCTTTCACGGCAGCAACCTGCAGCGTTCCGCGCAGCTTGTTGACAACGAGGGTGGCGAGGGCTTCACCTTCGACGTCTTCCGCAATGATCAGGAGCGGACGGCCCATCTTGGCCACCTGCTCGAGCACCGGCAGAAGGTCTTTCATCGTGCTGATTTTCTTTTCGTGAATAAGGATGAACGCGTTCTCCAGAACGGTCTCCATGCGATCCGGGTCGGTCACGAAGTAGGGTGAGAGATAACCGCGGTCGAACTGCATACCTTCGACAACGTCGAGGCCGGTTTCGATCGTCTTGGCTTCTTCAACGGTGATGACGCCGTCTTTCCCGACTTTCTTCATCGCGTCGGCAATGATGTTGCCGATCGTCGGATCATTGTTGGCGGAAACGGTCGCGACCTGCGCGATCATATCGCCTTTGACGGGCTTCGCCAGTTTCCTGAACTCTTCGGTGGCCACCTGAACGGCGCGCTCGATGCCGCGCTTCACGGCCATCGGATTGGCGCCGGCGGCCACGGTCTTCACGCCCTCGCGGAAGATGGCCTGGGCCAGAACGGTTGCGGTGGTGGTGCCGTCGCCGGCGACGTCGCTGGTCTTCGAGGCGACTTCCTTCACCATCTGAGCGCCCATGTTCTCGAGGGGGTCTTTCAATTCGATTTCTTTTGCAACCGTGACGCCGTCCTTCGTGATCGTCGGCGATCCGAATTTCTTGTCGAGTACAACGTTGCGGCCCTTGGGTCCAAGCGTAATCTTGACGGCGTCCGCGAGGATGTTGACGCCCCGCAGAATCGCCTGACGCGAATCTTCACCGTGAACAATCTGTTTTGCTGCCATTGATTCCCTCCTACTTCTTGCCTTTTCCGGCGGTTGTGGCGGCTCCTGTCACGATTCCGAGAATCTCGTCTTCGCGAAGGATGAGGTACTCGGTGCCATCCAGCTTGATTTCCGCGCCCGAATACTTACCGAAAAGAACGCGGTCGCCTTCCTTGACCTCAAGCGGCGTAACCGTTCCGTTTTCCAGTCGTTTGCCAGTGCCGGCGGCGATGACTTCGCCTTCCTGCGGCTTCTCTTTCGCCGAGTCGGGGATGATGATCCCGCCCCGAATGGTTTCCTGCTCTTCAACGCGCTTGATCAGAACCCGATCATGCAAAGGTCGAAATTTCATTGGTCCTTGCTCCTTTGTCTCGTTTTGTTTTGTAAAGAAAGATTCCGGAGGATTGACTGCTAGCACTCCCCAGATACGAGTGCTAATTGTAAGAATCGGTTGGGGTGCTGTCAACCCCTCTATCGGCTTTCGCGGCTTTGCACAAAAAGTCGGTTTGGATCCAACCATTCCCCAAGCGAGAAAAAACGAGGAGGCATCTGAGTTGTTTTCTCGTCCTGCGACTTTTTGTGCAAAGCCGGCTTTCGCAGCAGACCCGGCGCCAATGGGGAAAAGGCGGTCCTTTTCTAACATGACTGCCGAAATAAAAAAACCGGCGCCCCACCCAACGGTAGGGCGCCGGTCATTTCACGGCATTTTAGATTACGGCAGGATCGCGACGATGCTGCCGGTTCCGGCATTCCCCGGGTTCGGGGCGTATCCGGCGTTGGTCTTGACGATGACGATCTTCACGATGTTTCCGCTGATCGTCGAGCCCGACTTCACATCCGTACTCGCCACGATGATCCCCATATACGCAGGAATCGCCGCCGGCGGTCCGGAACTGTTACCCGGGTCCGTCTTCCACGTTCCTCCCGCCACAGGCGGGTTCGTGCTGGTTGTATTCGCGAAGCCTTTGAAGCTCG
>JAHFTY010000216.1 GCA_023265365.1 Acidobacteriota bacterium | reverse complement strand
GACCTGCTGCTCGAGCGTGGCCGGGTTTTTCAGCCTGCCCTCGACCGCCGCAGACAGAAGCTGTTCATCCGGCGAACTGCTCCACAGGAAATACGAGAGGCGCGAGGCCAGTTCAATGTCGCTGATCCGGTAGTTCGAACCGGGCGCGACGGTGGCCGGCGTGCGTTCGAAGCGGAAAATGAACTCGGGATCCGCAATGATCGCCTGGACGGCCTGAGTGATGCCCGACTCGAAGTTCTTGCCTTTGCGGCCTCCCTGATACTGGTACATCAGGTTCTCGAAATCGTCGGCCGTAACGGGTCGCCGGAACGCCTGCTTCGCGAGCGCGCCGACGATCTTGCGGGCGCACGTGATCTCATCCTTTTCGGCAACGCCGGCCGGCTTGCAGATCAACACTTTCCTGCGGCTCGGCATGTCGCCGGTAACGCCGCTCACGTTGTTCGGGCCGGCGATCCCGAGATTCCTGAGGTGGGGCAAACCGGTCAGTCCGGAAATGTGGCCGGTCGAAAGGTCCGCCAGTGCGCGCTCGAACGGCATGACGAAATCCTCCACGGGACCGGCGGAGCGCTGAATGAATGCCGCCGAAACGAGGTGGGGGCCGGACGCGATTCTGATCGGACCGGTGCGCATGTCGTCGTCGGCCTTGATCTTGCGGCTGATGTCCAGCAGCGCCACGCGCTCGCCGTCGATCGAAATCTCGATCTGCTCCCCTTCAGCCGGCTTGTTGTCGCCGAAGAAACCGCCGATGCTCGCGTAATAAAAACTGATGATGAACTTGTACTCGCCATCGGCGGGGAAGTTGTGTTTCACCACCAGACCGCCGCGCGTGCCCATGGGGGCGCCGTCGATGTGCTTGAGTTGAGAGATGGCCTGCGGGACGACGTACGTATCGACGGCGGCCACGACTTCGGGATCTCCAATGGCGAGGCGGCTGATCTTGCTTGCGGCCTTGAGATAGCCTTCAAGCAGCGTCGGCGAAATGGTCAGCACGTCCGACATGTTGTCGTAACCCTGACTCATGTCGTCGGCCGGCAGAAGGTCTTCAACGGCGACGTCGATGTCGAGCAGTTCGCGAATCGAGTTGCCGTACTCCGTGCGATTCAGACGGTGCAGAATCGGGCGTCCCGGGTTCGGATTGGCCGCAGCGGCCTTATCGATACCGGCTTCGAGTTCGGCGACAAAATTCTTAAGCGTCGCGGCATCCGGCCGGGGCATCTTCGCCGGAGGCATCATGCCCGATCGGATCTTGAGCGAGACCTTTTCCAGTTGCTCGGCGTGTTTTGCCGGGTTGGAGAAGTCGACGTTCGCCAACGACATGCCGCCGCTCTTCGTTTTGTCATTGTGGCAGCCGAGACAGTATTTGTCGGTGAGAGCGTTCGTCTTGGTCTGACCGAAAGCCAGTGCCGCGGACATCAGTAACAGTCCGCCGGAAACCAGAATCCTCTTCATTTATTCCCCTTGTTGCGGCGGTGCCGGACCGCCGATTGCGCCAAAAGGTATAGTGGATTCAGGCCCTATTTACAATTAGTTTGCTAGAATTGGCCACCGATGCGCGCGACGTTTTTGATTTTGGCGGCGACTCTTCTGGCGATGGGCCAGAACTATCAGAACAACATCCCCGTCAACCACCCGTCCATCCGATACGAAGGATCCGTCAACGACGCCGTCGCCAGGCTCTCGAAACAGCTCGCCGAGGGCAAAGCCCGGCTGGAATTCCGAACGGACGGTTTCGGATACCTCACCTCGCTTCTCGAGAAACTTGGCATTAATAAGGATACGCAGGCCCTGGTGTTTTCGAAGACCGGACTCCAGAGCGCGATGACCTCGCCGCGAACGCCCCGCGCCATTTACTTCGGCAACGATGTCGCGGTCGGGTTCGTGCGCGGCTCGGATCTGGAACTGGTCGCGACGGATCCCCGGCAGGGAGCGATCTTCTATACCTTGCCTGCCGATCCGGCCGTGCCTCCGAAGTTCGTCCGTGAATCCATGTGCCTGCAATGCCATCAGGGTCCGGCGACGTCGGGCATCCCCGGGATGTACGTGGGCTCGGTCTTTCCGACTTCGTCCGGCGCGGCGAACTTCCGTTCCGGCGCCATCGTGACCGATCACCGGACACCGTTTGAAGATCGATGGGGCGGCTGGTACGTGACCGGCACTCACGGCTCGCAAAAGCACCGGGGCAACGCGGTCGCGATGGACCCTTCGAACCCGTTCGTCCTCGAAACCGAAGACACTCAAAATCTGACGAACCTGGCCTCGAAATTCGATACCTCGAAATACCTCCTGCCCTCGAGCGACATTGCCGCACTGATGACTTTCGAACATCAGACCCAGATGACCAACCTCATGATCCGCGCCGGCTGGGAAGCCAGAACGGGCGAGGTTTCACCGAAGACGATTGAGGATCTCGTCACCTACATGACCTTCGCCGACGAGATGCCCCTGAAGGAACCCATCACCGGCATATCCACGTTCACCAAAACCTTCCCGCAACGCGGCCCACGCGATAAGAAGGGAAGATCCCTGCGCGACTTCGATCTCAAGACGCGCCTGTTCAGGTACCCGCTGAGCTACATGATCTATAGCGAGACTTTTGATGCGATGCCGGAGAAGGTCCTGGCCGAAATTTTTTCGAGATTGAATGAAAAGCTCAAGGGCACGGAAGCACTCGAGATTCTTCGGGACACCAGGCATCCGTAAGCACCACCCCGGCCTCCTCGTCGAGGAGGGGAAAAAAAACGGGAAAGCAATGCCCCATCAAGGTGGGGATGGAGTCGCAGGACGAGGGCTTTTCCCCGCCTTGGCCAAGGCGGGGTGCCGCGAAGCGGCGGGGCGGTTCGTCCAATAAAATCCATCTCTTGAACAGTTCCGCCGGGGCGGTCGTTTACTGAGACCTGGCCACTTTGAACCATTGGGGGTGCAGCGCTTCGGGGCCGGGACCGACGATCAGTTCCCCATTCCCCATCACGTCCATGCCGTGAACTCCCGTCACTTCGACGTATCCCAGCACGTTGCCGGTCTTCTTATCGATTTTGATCAGCCAGCCCGGCGACAGGTTCGGCAGGTTGCGCGGCTGTGTCGCCAGCCAGAGGGCATTGCCGGCCACTCTCAGTCCAAACGTCTTGCCGTACTTGTTGAACTCGCCCAGGTACTTCCCATTCGTATCGAAGTACTGCACGCGCCCGTTCTCGCGGTCGGCGACGTAGATGGTGTCGTTCTCGTCGATCTGGATGGAATGCGGGAGAACGAATTCTCCGGGACCGGTCCCCGGCTTTCCCCATTCCTTCAGTTTCCTGCCATCGGCCGAATACTCGAGGATTCGCGCATTCTTGTATCCGTCTGAGATGAAGAGATGCCCGTTCTTCGCGAAAGCGATGTCCGTCGTGCTGCAAAAGTTGTTCGGGCACGGCGAGGGCTGTCCGCCGACGTTGATTTCCATCAGCTTCTTTCCGTCGGCGCTGAACTTGTAGACCATCGAACTGGCCGCATCGGTCGTCCAGATGTTGCCCTGCGGATCGACGCGGATGGCGTGCGGCATGGTGTACATCCCCTTGCCCCACGATCGAACGATTTTGCCGGATCGATCCATAACGATCACCGGATCCGCCTTGTCGCCGCGCTGCAGAAGATAGATCAGGCCCTTGCCATCGGCGGCAACCCAGGACGTCATGCCCATCGCCCAGCCGGCGACCGGCGGGTTCGGCAGGATCTCGGCCGCCTGCAAGGGAAGCTTCGTCGCCTTCGCGAGAATCGCGCGAAGCTCGTCCGCCTGCGCGTTCAGCTTCGCCTGCTCTTCCGGACTGCGCTGTTGACCACGGGGAGCCTGAGCCGCGGGAGCCTGCAACCCAAGCATCCAAACGAGTGAAATCAGAATTGTTGTCATCATGGCGCGGAACTCTATCACAGCCTTTTAAAAATCAATCGGGACGCCTCAATGCCCGGATGGCTTCCTGCGCGGACTGGCGAATGGCGGGGTCCGTTCCCTCCGCGGCATTTTGGAAATGTCTCAACGCTTCCGGGCGCTTTCCCTGCATCGCCAGAACGGCGCCGAGGCTGAAGTGGGCTATCGCCGAACTCGAGTCGGCTTTCAGCACTTCCATGTAATGCGCGGCGGCGCGATCCAGATTGCCCTGCATCTCCATCATGTTGGCGAGGGCCATATGGGCTTCGAGAGCGCTCGTCTCGCCCGGCGCGGCAACCTGGACCGCTGTCTCGAAATGGAATTGGGCCGCGCTCAGGTCGCCTCGCTTCATCAGGAGGCCGGCGAGATTCGCGTGCGCGGCGGAAAGATCGGGCTGCACGCGAATCGCTTCGCGGAATTGTTCTTCGGCGCCCTTCAGATCGCCGGAGTCGAGCAGCATGCCGCCAAGATTGTTGTGCACGTGCGGAAGTCCCGGATCCATGGCGACGGACTTTCGGAGCGCAGCGAGAGCTTCGGAAGTTTTCCCAAGCCGCCGATAGATGAGCGCCAGGTCGTTGAGGACCGTCCCCTCCGTCGCACGCTCGCTCGCACGGCGGAGGAAATCGATGGCGCGATCGAGTTGGCCTGTTCTTGAGTAGGCCAGTCCGAGCCGGTGCAGCGCGGGCCAGTAATCCGGCATGCTTTCGAGGGCCTTCCGGTAAAGCCCGATCGCTTCGGCATCCGGCGACACCTTGGCCAGTTCAAAATAGAAGCCGCCGGACTTCGGCCGGTATTTCTCAACCGCCGCGGCCAGGCGCTGTCGCGAGTTCCGCTGAGCGGCCGCCAGGTAGAGTTCGGTAACGGCGCCCGAAGGAAGCGACGGTGGATAGTACAGAACGACTTCTCCCCGGTAGACCTTCTCATCCGCGCCATGATGCTCGACCAGAGGCGCAAGCAGATCGCGGGACGGTTTCTTTCGCTGGATGTAGTGATCCGTCATCACGGCCTGCACCACGTCGTCGGTTCGACGCTTCGGCATATGGCATCCGACGCAGTCCTTCGACGACGGGTGATTGGCGATCGGCGTCGCGTGGCATTTCTCGCAAACCGCGGTGTAGTGCCGGTCTGCGGCCTCACCGCGCGGAATGTCGTGCGGATCGTGACACGTGGTGCACGTCATTTCGCCGGCGCTCTCGATAAAGCACCGGGATTTTCGAAGCCGGTAGGCGGAGCCCGCAATCTCGAACTTGTCGTCGTGACCCGTGCCGGGCGCATGATCGAAATGGATCATGTAATCCGCGAGCGGCCGGCCCGGCTTGAACGAAAACAGGCCGCGGTCGAAACGCCGGATGGCGTAGGGGAGCGGCGCGCTCGTGGTTTCCAGATGACACTGCATGCAGACCTCGAGACTGCGCTCGGAAGAGAGTTTCGCCGGATTGACAATGTTCCCCAGGCCGGGCGACCTGACGTGTTCGCCTCCCGGTCCGTGGCAGCGCTGGCAGTCGATGCCTTCGGGAATCTTCCCCGGCAGCACGGCTTCCATGTCCGCGCGGTCCGAATCCTTCTTCGATTCCGGATAGGCGTTGTGGCAAAACAGGCACTCCATCGTGATCTTGCGCCGGAAATCCGAATGGCGCTGCCAGTCGTATCCCGGATTCATCCCCCAATGACCGCCGTTTTCCGCGTACCAGGCCACGGGAAGTTCCACGAGTTTTTGCTGCGGGGTCCGATGAAGGTAGGTGCGGACGTGATTCCCGGAACCGATGACGTAGTCCACCCGCTGTTCGACGACATTGACCTCCTCGCCACCGGGCCCAACTTGATGACGCCGTTGATAAAAGCGGCCATCGCGCTCGATCATCGTATAGAAGCGGCCCGAAGCGGTGTGGTGGTACGTGTTCTTCGATTGGTAGTCTTCAACCTTATTGGAAACGGACGGCCGGAAGAAGGAGCGGCCCATTCCCGTCAAACGGTATTTTTCGGCGATTTCGGCATGGCATGCATCGCATTCGGCGGAATCGACGTATTCCGGGGCAACGTGGACGGGTTCGGCCGGCGGCTGCGGCCGACAGCTCGCGAATAGCACTAAAGTACCATGGGCAAAAATCCGTCTCAGCATGACCCGAAACATTACCAGATCAAGCACTTGATTCATTCCATGTGTTCGCATAACCTGCATTGGGCTTAAGCAAGGATTGTTCACATTCCGACAGTTGCCAGGGAGGCACGTTGTTCCCCACGAAACTCAGGTACTTTCTTTTTGTTTCTTTGTTCATCTCCAGCGCTTTTGGGCAAGACCCTGCTCAACCCGAACAGACCGCTTCGAATGACGATCGTTCGAAGCTGAATCTTCCGAGACTGCTTCAGAGCATCACCGTCACGGCCACGCGCGAGCCTGCGGAGATCCGGCAGGTTCCGGCAGCGGTCACCATCCTCACACGGGAGGCCATCGAACAGCGGCAGGCCCAGACGCCGAACCAGATGCTGATGGAAGAACCCGGCATCTGGTCACCGCGCACTGCGGCACAGGGCTCGCCGACCATCCGGGGTCAGATGGGAAACCGCGTCCTCTATTTATGGGATGGGATCCGCATCAACAACGGAACCACGCCTTCCGGTCCAAACGGGTTTTTCAATCAGATCCCGATGAACGCGGTCGACCGCATGGACGTTGTGCGCGGGCCCGCCGCGGTTCAATACGGAAGCGACGCCATCGGCGGGGTCATCAACATTCTGACCAACGGGATGACACCGGACCGCAAGCTCAACAAAGCGGTCTTCGGAGGCGACCTGACCTCGCGTTACGGCACCGTCGACCGGGAGAAAAGCTCGCAGGGCAATTTCTGGATGACCAGCCGGCGCTTCAGCGCCGATGGGGGCGCGACCGGCCAGTTCGTGGACGACTACAAGACACCGGCAGGCGTCATGAAGAACTCGGGATTCAAGAACGCCGGGGGCTCGCTGGCCGCGGCGTTCAGTCCGACGGACCATCAGACGGTGCGATTCTCATGGCTCCAGGAGCGCCGCTTCGACGTCGGAACCTACAGCCAGTCGAAGCTCAATGCGAGCGGCATTCCACGAATCTTCGGGCCATACGAGCAACGGGGCGTCGCGAAGCTCACCTACGACTTGAGCGATCTGGGCAAACTCAGCACCAACCTGTCTGCTTATTTCTATCACCAGTACTACGATGCGCGGCGCGATCAGACGGTGGAATCCAACACCCAGTTCAACGTGACGCGAACCGACACGCGGCAGCGCATCAACGGCGCCGGCGCTCAGAGCACCAAGCTGGTGGGACGCCACCGCATCGTCTACGGCGCGGACTATCGTTTCGAGCACTTGAATTCCGACCGGACGCTTCGCACCACGACGAAGACCGGCGTCGCCTTCGCGGTGACGGTGCCGAACGGCAATGTTCCGGCCGGCGACTATAAGGTCGCTGACGCCTTCGTGCTGACGCAGTTGCATCCGTCGTCGAAACTCACCGTTTCGCTGGGAAGCCGTTTCGAATCGACCCGGCTGGACTCCTTCCCCCGCACACAGGATCCCGTCGCTCCGTTCACGCTCAAGGATCTGCAACTGAACAAGCGATGGAATTCCGTGACGTGGAACGCCGGCGCAACCTACAACCTGACCCATACGCTGGGATTCGCCGCCAATGCGGCCTCGGGTTATCGCGCGCCGACATTCAACGACACGCTGTCGACCGGCGTTCCG
>JAHFTY010000078.1:5916-20017 GCA_023265365.1 Acidobacteriota bacterium | reverse complement strand
GAGCACCGCTTCTTCGACAAGGTCCGTCAACTCGTCGATGACGAACGCGCCCTGCTGCGGGTTTTCGTTCTTCGCGAGTCCCCATTCCCGGTTGATGATCAATTGGATCGCCATCGCGCGCCGCACCGATTCTTCGGTGGGTGTGGTGATGGCTTCGTCGTAGGCGTTGGTGTGCAGGCTGTTGCAGTTGTCGTAAACGGCGATCAGCGCCTGCAGAGTCGTGCGAATGTCGTTAAAAGCCATTTCCTGGGCGTGCAGGCTGCGGCCGGACGTCTGTACATGGTATTTCAGCTTCTGGGAGCGTTCATTCCCGCCGTACTTGTGTTTCATGGCGACGGCCCAGATCCGCCGAGCCACTCTCCCAATGACGCTGTACTCCGGATCCATGCCGTTACTGAAGAAGAAGGAGAGGTTCGGAGCGAAGTCGTCGATGTCCATGCCGCGGGCGAGATACGCTTCGACGTAGGTAAAACCGTTGGCCAGCGTGAACGCCAGCTGGCTGATGGGATTCGCGCCCGCCTCGGCGATGTGGTAGCCGGAAATGGAAACCGAGTAGAAGTTGCGGACGTTGTGCTGGACGAAGTACTGCTGGATGTCGCCCATCATCTTCAACGCGAATTCCGTCGAGAAGATGCAGGTGTTCTGTCCCTGATCCTCCTTCAGAATGTCCGCCTGAACGGTGCCGCGCACGGTCGATAGCGCGAACCGCCTTAGCGTTTGGTATTCGGTGTCATTGGGATCGCGGCCCTTCTGAACACGGAAACGCGCCGCTTGCTGATCGATCGCGGTGTTGAAGAAAAACGCGAGGATGATCGGGGCGGGTCCGTTGATCGTCATCGAGACGGACGTATTTGGCGAGCAGAGATCGAATCCGTCGTAAAGGACCTTCATGTCGTCGAGCGTTGCGATGGAGACGCCGGAGTTCCCGACTTTCCCATAAATGTCGGGCCGTAGATCGGGATCGCAGCCATACAACGTCACCGAATCGAACGCGGTGCTCAAACGAACGGCGGGCATCCCCTCGGATACTTTCTTGAATCGTCGGTTCGTCCGGAATGGATCGCCTTCCCCCGCGAACATGCGGGTGGGATCCTCGTTCTCGCGCTTGAACGGGAAGACTCCCGCCGTGTACGGGAAAGTGCCGGGCGCGTTTTCCCGTCGAAGGAAGCGGAGAATTTCACCGTCGTCTTCGTAGTGCGGCAGCACGATTTTGCGGACCCTGGTTCCCGAGAGCGATTCCGAGATCAACGACGTGCGTATTTCGCGATCGCGAATCCGAACGACAAACTCGTCGGCCGCGTACGTTTGCACGACGTCGGGCCACGCTTCGAGGAGGTCTTTGGATGACGAGGTCAGTTTCAGTTCGGCGTCCGCGATGAGTTCGTCGAAACCCTCAATCGCTTTTCCGGTTTTCTCAAAGAGGGCCTTCGATGTTTTCAGCGCCTGCCGTTCGCGGGCGAACCGGGCCTGTTCTTCGGTTTCTTTATGATAGGCGCGAACGGCTTCCGCAATCTCCGCCAGGTACCTGACGCGCTGCGCCGGGACGATGACGGTCGCGCCCGTGGAGTGCTTGACGGCCGGTTTGGGCAACTTGCCGTCCTGCGTCTGCAGGCCCTTGTCCCGGAGTGCGGGAACGAGGGCCTGGTAGAGGGCAGTGACGCCGTCATCATTGAAGCGCGATGCGATCGTGCCGTACACCGGCATCTCGTCCGCGTTCACATGGAACAGGTTGTGGTTCCGCTGGACTTGTTTCCGCACATCGCGCAAGGCGTCCTCCGCGCCGCGCCGATCGAACTTGTTGATGGCGACGAAGTCGGCGAAGTCGAGCATATCGATCTTCTCGAGCTGGCTCGTCGCTCCGAACTCGGGCGTCATCACGTACATCGAGAGGTTCACATGCGGCACGATGGCTGTGTCGCCCTGGCCGATCCCCGATGTTTCGACAATGATCAGGTCGAAGCCGGAGAGGCGGTACGCCGCGATCACCTCGGGCAACGCCGCGGCGATTTCGGACCCGGTGTCACGCGTGGCGAGCGACCGCATGAAGATACTGGGGTGCTCGATCGCATTCATCCGGATCCGGTCGCCGAGCAGGGCGCCGCCCGTGCGTTTGCGCGAGGGATCGATCGAGATGATGCCGATCCGGAGCCGGTCTTCCTGGTCGAGACGGAATCGCCGGACGATCTCGTCGGTTAGTGAACTCTTTCCGGCGCCACCAGTTCCGGTAATTCCCAGAGCCGGAGTACCCACCGACCTGGCCTGATCCCTCAGCTTCGCCCGAATGTCCGCCGGGTAGACGTTGTCCTGAAGCGCCGTCACGATGCGGGCCAGGTCTCTCCGATGGCCGGAAGCCAGGGTGGCGAACAATTCGGACTCGGATTGAGGCGCGAGCGAGCCGAGTTCGACGTCCGTAGCGGTCAGGAGTTCGTTGATCATCCCCTGCAGACCCATCTTCGCGCCGTCTTCCGGAGAATAGATCCGGGTGACTCCGTAATTGTGAAGTTCGGCAATCTCGGCCGGAACAATCACGCCGCCGCCTCCGCCGAAAACCTTGATGTTTTCGCCGCCGTTCTGTTTCAGGAGGTCGAGCATGTATTTGAAGTACTCCACATGACCGCCTTGATAGGACGTGATCGCGATACCCTGCACGTCTTCCTGCAGCGCGGCATGGACCACCTCGCTGACGGAGCGATTGTGTCCGAGGTGGATCACTTCAGCGCCACTCGCCTGCAGGATGCGCCGCATGATGTTGATCGAAGCGTCGTGTCCGTCGAAAAGTGCGGCCGCCGTTACGAAACGAACGCGGTGTTTCGGTTTATAGATCGTCGCTGTACCGGCTGTAGCGGTTTGAATCATAGTTTTCCGAACTCCGGGCAGGCTTACTCAATCGTGACCAGCAGTGTGCCCATTTCCACAATCTGGCCGGGCGCACACTCAATGGCGATGACGGCGCCCGCTTTGGGCGCAGGCAGTGAACTCTCCATCTTCATGGACTCCATGATAACCACGGGCTGCCTCTCCTTGACCGTATCGCCGACGGCAACCTCGACGCGAAGCACTTTACCCGGCATCAGCGCCCGGACTTCTCCACTTGCGCCGCCCGCCTGCTCCAGCGCATGCGCGCCCTTCTGAATCCGGGTCAGCCTGTAGGTGCGGCCGTCGATCCAGATGCTGTATTCATTGCGGTCCCGGTGAACATAGTACCGGATGTTTCGACCGTTGACTTCGAGCCATCCCTGCCCGCGAACCACGAACGGAATGGCCTGTTCCCCAATATGAAAAATGCCATGCCCGCCGGATTCCTCAATACGGACTTGAGTTTCCGAGGCGCCCTTGTTCCAGTGCAGTTCGCGTCCCGTCATGATATCCGCCACGGACCGGATGTCCAGACATCCGTAAATGCAGCAGTTGCAGAGCCTGTCACGGCCGGGGTCCTGGCGGAACTCAGGGATGCGGCGAGCAGAGCTTCGACCGGCACTTCCTCCGTCGCCGGACGCAGCAATGCAGAATGCCGCTCCAGGAAATGCGTGTCGATCTTTCCCTCGCCGAACTCCGGATGAGAAATCACACGATGCAGAAAATCGATGTTGTTCCGAACGCCGAGCAGGACGAATTCGGAGAGGGCACGCTGCATTTTATGAATGGCCTGGGAACGCGATCCGGCCCACACGACGAGTTTGGCGAGCATGGGATCGTAATGAAAACCGACTTCGGAGTTTTCCTCGATTCCGCTGTCGAGCCGGACGCCGGCGCCCGACGGGGGCCGGTAGACGGCAACGGTCCCGATGTCCGGCCTGAACTGTTCTTCGGGAACTTCCGCATAGATGCGGCATTCGATGGAATGGCCGGTCTGCCGGAGATCGGACTGTGTGAATGAAAGCGGGTTTCCTTCCGCAATACGGATCTGTTCACGCACCAGGTCGAGACCGGTGGTCATTTCGGTGACCGGATGCTCCACCTGCAACCGCGTGTTCATTTCGAGGAAATAGAACCGGCCATCCGGTCCGACGATGAACTCCACCGTCCCGGCGTTCACATAACCGACGGCTTTCGCCGCGGCCACGGCGGCATCGCCCATGCGAGCCCGCAAGCCGGGCGTCAAGGCGGGCGAAGGTGTTTCCTCGATCACCTTCTGATGCCGGCGTTGAATCGAACACTCCCGTTCGAAGACGTGGACGGCGTTGCCGTGTGCGTCGCCCAAAATTTGAAACTCGATGTGCCGCGGATTCCGGACGTATTTTTCGACGAAGACCCGATCGTCGCCGAATGCCTTGCCGGCTTCCCGGGAAGCGGCAGCCTTCGCTTCCGCGAGCTGCGACGGCTCTTCCACCAGCCGCATCCCCTTGCCGCCTCCGCCGCCAACGGCCTTGACGAGGACGGGGAATTCCGAATCGTGCGGGTTGCGGTCCCAGCTTGGAACGACCGGAACGCCGGCCTTCTCCATCAAGCGCTTCGACTCGAGCTTATCGCCCATGCGGCGGATCGTGTCGGTGCGTGGGCCGATGAACGTGATTCCGGCGGCTTCGCAGGCCGTGGAAAGGCTCGTGTTCTCCGACAGAAATCCGTAACCCGGATGGATGGCATCCGCGCCTGCCTGCCGGGCCGCGCTGACGATTTCATCGGGTTGGAGATAGCTTTCGATGCGAATGCTCTCGTCGGCGGATCGAACATGGAGCGCGTGGGCGTCGGGGTCCGTGTAAACGGCGACGGTGTGAATGCCCATTTCCCGGAGAGTCGTGAAGATGCGAATCGCGATTTCTCCCCGATTGGCGGCCAACACCTTGCGGATCATCGCGGAACCCACGGCGCTTTTTCGCGCGCGAAAAACGCTTTCATCCCGGTCTGGCCTTCTTCGCTCGATCGAGCGTTGGCGATGGCTTCGGCGGAGAAGTCGAACGCGCCTTCCATTCCGAGCGCCGCAACACCGAAGATGAGTTCCTTTGCCGCGGCGATCGCGCCTGGGGCGGACGTCAGGATTTGCGCGATTTTTGAATCGATGAGCCGGTCGAGCGCCGCTTCATCCGGAACGACGTGCTGCACCAGCCCCATTTCCAATGCCGTGGAAGCGGAGAATCGTTCTCCGGTGATGAAGTATTCGCGTGCGCGCCCCGGCCCGATTTTGGAGATGACGAATGGAGAAATCACGCCCGGGATGATTCCGAGTTTCACTTCGGTAAATCCGAAGACGGCACTTTCAACGGCAATCGCGATGTCCGACGCCGCCACGGCGCCGGCGCCGCCTCCGAGTGCGGCGCCGTGGACGCGCGCGATCACGGGTTTTGGACACTTCGCGATGGACCGGAACATTTGAGCCGCCGCTTTCGCGTCCGCGACGTTTTCCTCGCGCGTGAAAGCGGCCATGCCTTTCATCCAGTGGAGATCGGCGCCGGCGCAGAACGACTTCCCGTTGCCGCCCAGTATGACGGCGCGCACGTCCGCGTTCGCGGAAATTTCCGTGAATGCATCGCTGAGCATTCGAATCAGGCCGGAATTGAATGCGTTGTGCAGGTCCGGCCTGTCCAGCGTCACACGCGCGATCGGTTGTTGAATCTCGACTTTCAGCATAGGTAAAACTCTGCCCAGCCGGCTGAAGGCGGGCGCCTACATCCGGAAAACACCGAACCTGGTTTCCCTGGCCGGCTTGTTCATTGCGGCGGAAATCCCCAACCCGAGCACCATGCGCGTTTCCGCAGGGTCGATCACGCCGTCGTCCCAGATGCGGGCGGTGCTGTAGTACGCGTTTCCTTCGCGCTCATATTTGTCCAGCGTCGGCTTCATGAATTCCTGCTGTTCGTCCGGTGTCATCGGCTTCTGATCCATCTTCACCTGCAACAGGACGCGCGCCGCCTGTTCGCCGCCCATCACGGAAATCCGGGCGTTCGGCCACATCCAGAGCTGGCGCGGGCCGTAGGCGCGTCCGCACATGCCGTAGTTTCCGGCGCCATGGGAGCCGCCGACAATTACCGTGAATTTGGGCACGGCGGCGTTGGCAACGGCATTCACCATTTTTGCGCCGTCTTTGGCGATGCCGCCGCGTTCATACGCTTTCCCGACCATGTAGCCCGTGATGTTCTGCAGGAACACCAGGGGGATGCCGCGCTGGCAGCAAAGTTCGATGAAATGAGCGGCTTTCACCGCGCTTTCCGAGAAAAGCACGCCATTGTTCCCGAGAATGCCGACGGAATATCCCCAAATGCGGGCGAATCCGCAAACGAGGGTCTGGCCGTAGAGCGCTTTGAATTCGTGGAACCAGCTTGCATCGACGATGCGGGCGATGATCTCGTGGACGTCATAACCTTTTTTCGGGTCCGCCGGAACAATGCCGTAGATCTCGGCAGGATCGTGATGCGGATCTTCCGGTTCGGCCACCTGCAGGTCCTGACGCCGGGGAGGCGGAATCGACCGGAAGACATCGCGCACGAGGCGGATGGCGTCGGCATCGTTTTGCGCGTAGTGATCCGCGACGCCCGAAATGCGGCAATGCACATCGGCGCCGCCGAGTTCTTCGGCGGTGACTTCCTCGCCGGTGGCCGCCTTTACCAGAGGCGGCCCGCCCAGGAAGATGGTTCCCTGGTTCTTGACGATGATGGCCTCGTCGCTCATCGCCGGGACGTAGGCTCCGCCCGCCGTGCACGAGCCCAGGACGGCCGCGACCTGATAGATGCCGGCGGAGGACATCGTGGCCTGGTTGTAGAAGATGCGGCCGAAGTGCTCGCGGTCCGGGAAAACGTCCGCCTGCAGCGGAAGGAACGCGCCACCCGAATCGACGAGGTAAACGCACGGCAGGTTGTTCTCGAGTGCGATCTCCTGCGCGCGGAGATGTTTTTTGACGGTCATCGGGAAGTACGTCCCGCCTTTAACCGTGGCATCGTTGGCGACGATCACCGTCTGCCGGCCCTGAATGACACCGATTCCGGTGACGATTCCGGCCGCCGGCGCTTCGTCGTTGTACATGCCGTTGGCCGCAAGCGCGCTCAGCTCGAGGAAAGGCGTGTCGGGATCCACGAGAGCCTCGATCCGCTCCCTGACGAACATCTTTCCGCGTTCCTTGTGGCGTCGGACTGCCGCATCTCCGCCCCCCTTGCCGGCGGCTTCGAGCCGCGCGCGGAGGTCTGCCACGAGTTGCTGCATCGTTTCCCGGTTCTTTTGTGCGTCGGTCATATATGGAGTTGCATTGCATGCGACACGGGATCGTCAACGACAGCGTTGATCAATCCCCATTCGGCAGCTTCGGGCGCGGTGATCCGCCGGCCGATCGCCATCATTTCCAGCGTCCGGCTCTTCCCGATGATGAGCGGAAGGCGTCGCGTGCCGCCCCAACCGGTCATGATACCGATTCTCCCGCCGGGATGCGCAAGAACTGATTTTGGAGTCGCGTATCGGAGATCGCACGCCAGCGCAAGATCCAGCCCGCCGCCCATGCAATATCCGTCGATGGCGGCGATCGTCGCGGCCCGATGATCGGCGAGCAGGTTCAAAACCCGCTGCCCGAAACGCGCGTACTCCAGGGCGTCCGCACCGTTCAGCCGATGCAGTTCTCCGATGTCCGCGCCCGCGGCAAAGAAGCCGTCGCGTCCCGTAATCACGATGCGTTTCGCTTCGATCGCCGGCAAGGTCCGCTCCAGCTCGGCAAGGAGCGCGACCTTGAGTGTGTGCGAACGAAGGGTGATGACCGCGGCGTCGCTCTCGTAAGCGACTTCGAGATAGGTCACTTCCGCCTGACGTTATTGACGACGTAGTCCACGATGTCCGCCGTGTTCGCGCCGGGCTGGAAAACCTCGGAGACGCCCTGTTCCTTCAATCGAACGACGTCGGGATCCGGAATGATGCCGCCGACCAGGACGAGCACATCGGTGAGCTTTTCCTTCTTCATCAACTCCATGATCCGCGGGCAGAGCGTCATGTGCGCGCCCGAAAGAATTGAAAGGCCGATGACGTCAACGTCCTCCTGAAGCGCCGCATGGACCACCTGTTCGGGAGTTTGGCGGAGACCGGTGTAGATCACTTCGAACCCCGCGTCACGGAACGCGCGGGCAATGATCTTTGCGCCGCGGTCGTGGCCGTCGAGGCCGGGTTTTGCGACAAGAACTCGTATCACGCTCGTATTGTCATCTCTCTGGCAATCCCGCTTCAACAAGGAATCGATCGCGGCGGCGGGCGTCGGGCGCAAAGCGGGCGGGCGTTCGGCTCGTGCTATGATCCCAAGCCTATGGCTGAAGCGAAGATTACCAAGCGAACCGAAGACTATTCCAAGTGGTACACCGATGTGATTGCGGCGGCGGAGCTGGCGGACTATGCGCCGGTCAAGGGCTGCATGATCATCCGTCCGAACGGCTACGCGATCTGGGAAAAGATGCAGGCCGCGCTGGACAAGATGTTCAAGGATACGGGACATCAGAACGCGTACTTCCCGCTGTTTATTCCGGAAAGTTTCCTGCATAAGGAAGCACAGCATGTCGAGGGGTTTGCGCCCGAAGTCGCGGTCGTGACCCACGCCGGGGGCGGAAAGCTGGAAGAGCCGCTGGTCGTCCGTCCGACGTCCGAGACCATCATCTGGAATACCTACAAGAACTGGATCCAGTCGTACCGCGATCTGCCGCTTCTCATTAATCAGTGGTGCAACGTCGTCCGGTGGGAAATGCGCACCCGGCTGTTTCTGCGCACGACCGAGTTTCTCTGGCAGGAAGGACACACCGCCCACGCCACCTACGAGGATGCCGAGGAGGAAACGCTTCGCATGCTTGGCGTCTACCGCACCTTTGCGGAAGACTTCATGGCGCTGCCTGTGATCGAAGGCAGGAAATCCGAACGCGAGAAGTTTGCCGGCGCGGATCACACTTATTCGATCGAGGCGATGATGGGCGATGGGAAGGCGCTGCAGGCGGGAACGTCGCACCATCTGAGCCAGAATTTCGCGAAAGCGTTCGACGTCACATTTCAGACAGCGCAGGGAACCCGGGAACACGTGTACGCCACGAGCTGGGGGCTCTCCACACGCATGATTGGCGCGCTGATCATGGCGCATGGCGATGACAACGGCATCGTCATTCCGCCGAAACTCGCCACGATCCAGGTGGTGGTCGTCCCGATCTTCAGGAAACCCGACGAGAAGGAAAAGGTCATGGCCGCCGTCGATGCCTTCACCGGCGCTTTGAAGGCGGCCGGTATCGGCATCAAGGTCGACGACCGTGACCAGCACAGCCCGGGTTACAAGTACAACGAGTGGGAGCGTCGAGGCATTCCTTTGCGGATCGAGGTGGGTCCCCGCGATCTCGATAAGAACCAGGTGATGCTCGCCCGCCGCGACAACGGCCAGAAGACGCCCGCTTCACAGAACGATCTCCCTCGGACCGTGTGCGAGACGCTCGATGCCATCCAGTCGGGCCTGTTCGAGAAGGCCCTGGCTCACCGGGAAAAGCTCAGCCGGCCGGTGGACGACTACTCGAAGTTCAACGAGATCCTCGATTCCGAATCCGGGTTCCTCTGGAGTCACTGGTGCGGCTCCGGCGACTGCGAGGAGAAGGTCAAGAACGAGACCAAAGCGACGATCCGCTGTATTCCGATGAAGCAGGAAAAGGAAGCCGGAACGTGCGTCGTTTGCGCGGCGCCGTCGGAGGCCCGCGTGATCTTTGCCCGCGCTTACTAGGCCGGCGCCAGTCTTCCGGTATCGACTTGAATGAATCCGAACGCGTCAGAACAGGACAAACAAACCTGGATCCGGCACACCCTTTACCTCGCGCTTCTGACCGCGCTTTACCACTCGCTCCAGTTCCTCGCCGGCCTGGCGTTGTTCGGCAGAACACACTCCGCCGCGCTGATGACCTATGCGCTGGACGCCATCATCAGCGCGCCGGCCGCCCTCATTCTTGCGGCGCGGATCGCCAGGCATAACCGGATCGATATCCTCGGCATCGAAGAACGATGGCGGTTTCGCGCGGTCGCGGCGGGATACATGGCCGGCAGTCTGGTCGCGCTCTACCTGGGAACTGCACAACTCTGGCGTGGCGAACACGCGGAGCCGAACATTCTGGGCATCGGCCTCGCCGCAGTCTCGATGCTTGCGATCCCGATCATCGGCTCGTACATGAAGGTCCTTGCGGTCGAACTGCGAAGTCAGACACTGAAGAATGCCGCGATCTTCACATTCGGCAACTCGTACCTTTCCCTGGTTCTCCTGATTTCGCAGTTGATGTCGATCGGAATGGCGTTGCCGTGGGGCGATGCGCTGGGTGCGGTTGTGATGTTTCCCTTCATGATGCAGAAGGGAATCCAGATCCTGCTCGATGAAGGAAAACACGAGTACATCGAGGAGTAGGCCCCTGTGGCAATCCGACAACTTCAACAGGTAAAGCGTGACCACTGAAGTTATACTCTGCGGCAATGCTGAAGCTCGGGTTGCTTCTTCTTCTCCTCGCCAACCAGGCGGCGCCGCAGTACGAAGTGGTGGGGCAGTTCACCACGCGGATCCGCTCGCGATTCGCGATGGCACGGATCGAGTCGGTCGACGGCCGGTTTGTGAAAGACACCACTCTCGCCCTGGACGGCAAGTTCCATATCGCCAAGATCCCTGAAGGACAATATTTCATTTCAGTGCGCATGGGCCGTGGCCGGGAGTGGCGGCAGAGTCTTTCCGTCGCGCCGGCATTTGCCGACAAGAAGAAGCGAGTGACCTTCAAGATCGATGTCGCAAAGGCCACGATCCAACAGCAGGCCTACAAAGCGAATGTCGCTGCGCTGCTGGTTCCGGAAAAGGCGCGTTCCGAGCTTCGAAAGTCCATCGAAGCGAAGGGCGACCTCGAGAAGGCCCAGCGGCACCTCGAGCGGGCGATCGAGATCGCGCCGAATTTCGAAGAGGCCCTCAACAACCTGGCGACCATCTACTATCGCAAACGCGACTACGCGAAGGCCAAAGAACTACTGGAGCGCGCGCTCAGGGCGAATCCCGATTCCTTCGTCGCCCACGTGAATCTTGGCGGCGCCTTGATGGGTCTCGGCGATTTCAATCGCGCCGTGATTGAAAACACGAAAGCGGTGGCTCTTCGTCCGTCCGACAGTCTGGCGCAGGCGCAACTGGGTCTGGCTTACTTTTACCTTTATCAATTCTCCGACGCCCTTCCGCATCTGCGGCTGGCCAGGCAGGGCGACCCCATGGCTCCGACGCTTCCCGGTCTGTTTCTCGGGATGATCTACGAAGCATTCGGCGATCGGCCCGCGGCGATTGCGGAGTACGAAGAGTTCATGAAAGCTCATCCCGGTCATTCCTCAACCAACATGGTTCGGCAACGTCTGGACCGTTTGAAAGCGCAGTGAAGCCGTCATGAAGAAAACCGCATTGGTTCTTGCTCTACTCGCAGCGATCCCGTTGTTCGCCAGGCAGGGAAGTACGATCACGGTCATCCTCGGGCCGACGATCATCGATGGAACCGGACGCCAGGGTATCCGGAATGGCGCAATCGTTATTGAAAACGGCCGCATTCGTGACATCGGTCCCAGGGGCAACGTGCGCGTTCCGGCCAACGCGAAGACGATCGACGCCAAGGACAAATACGTTATTCCGGGCTTGATCGATGCGCATGTGCACTTCTTCCAGTCGAGTGACGTCTATACCCGCCCGGATGTGGTCGACCTTCGGAAACAGCGCTCCTACAACACGGAACTGGACTGGATCAAGGAACGGCTGCCGGTGACTTTCGCGCGTTACCTCGCCAGCGGCATCACCGGCGTCGTGGATTGCGGCGGCCCGATGTGGAACTTCAGTGTCCGTGAACTTGCCGCGAAAACAAAGAACGCGCCTCGCGTGGCCGTCGCGGGCCCGTTGATTTCAACGTATGTTCCGCCCGCGCTCCAAACGGCCGATCCGCCCATCATCAAAGCGAATACGCCGGCCGAAGCCCGTGAACTCGTGCGGCGGCAGGTCGACAACAAGCCGGATTTCATCAAGATCTGGTTCATCCACAGGCCCGGTGAGAACCTCGAAGAACAAACCCAGATCGTGAAGGCCGCGGCAGATGAGGCCAGGATGCGCGGGCTGCGGGTTGCCGTCCACGCCACCGAACTGATGACCGCCAAGGCGGCGCTCGAGGCCGGCGCCGACATTCTGGTTCACAGCGTCAGCGATCGTCTTGTCGACAACGAGTTCATCAACCTGGTGAAGAAGCGCGACGTTCTGTATATGACGACGCTCGTGGTCGAGGAGGGGTACCGCGAGGTGCTGAACCAGCAGGTCAGTCTTTCCGAGATCGAGCAGAGACTGGGAGACCCGAAGGTGATCGAGACCTGGGCTCAACTCGGGAAGATCCCGCTTTCCGACATCCCGGGCGGAATCCGCACGCGTCCGGCGCGGGAAACCCGGCCGGTCACGTTCCAGAATCTTGCGTTGCTGGAGTCCACCGGCGTCCGGATCGTCGGCGCGACCGACGCCGGAAATATCGGGACGCTGCACGGTCCTGCGCTGCATCGTGAATTCGAATTGATGGCGGAAGCCGGAATCCGGCCCCTCGAGATCATTGTTTCCGCGACAAAGAACGCGGCGGCCGTCATGGGCCGTCAGACGGAAGTCGGCACGCTGGAGAAAGGGAAGTTCGCCGACCTCGTGATCCTGGACGCCGACCCGCAGATCGATATCAAGAACACGCGCAAAATCAGCCGCGTGATGAAGAACGGGGAGTTCATCGAAATCACGCCCGGCATGCTCAGATAATCCTTGAATCAAGGAGGTGACTCAGGCATATTTGTCTCGTGCGACTTGAAAATGATAATCGTTTTCATCCAATACCTGTTGAGGAACTGCTAGATCCGGTGACGCGCCGCCTTTCGGAAGTTCCCCTGAACCGGTGGTTTCGTATCAAGAGCGTGAAAGGCCCGATTGACGAGTGCCACCGGCTCCTCGATCTCGGTTTCACCCCTGGCGAAGAAGTCGTGGTCACCCACGCCGCGCCGTTCGGCGACCCCCTTGTGATCCGGATCCGGGACGCGTTGCTTGCTTTGCGAAAGCGTGAAGCGGCCTGGATCCTCGTGCAGTAACACCGAATGCCCTCCGTCGAAGCCGCTCGAATAGAACTGACCGTCTGTCTGGTGGGAATGCCGAATGCCGGCAAAACCACCCTCATGAATGCGCTGACCGGCGGGAGTTTCTCGACCGCCAACTATCCCGGCGTCACGGTGTCCCTGCTGCGTGGACGAAGCCGGGCGGATCTGGGACCCGTCATCAACGTGGTCGATCTGCCGGGTGTCCATAGCGCGGTTGCGCCATCGCCGGAAGAGGAACTGGCCTGCAGCGTCATTGAAGGACGGAGTTTGCGTGTCCAGCCTGATGCTTTCGTGCTGGTTGTGGATGCGACGCAACTGGAACGTCATTTGAAGTTTGCCGGATTCGTCGCTCACCAGAAGAAGCCGATCGTGATCGCGCTGACGATGAGCGATCTGCTTCCCCGGGTCCACAAAGCTCTGGATGTGGACAGGCTTCAGGCCGCGCTTGGCGTGCCGGTGGTCGCGGTCGACCCGCGGTCGGGTGACGGCGTCCGGGATCTGCTGAAGGCGTTGCGCGATGCAGCGGAGAAGGACATTCCGGCGAATGCCCTGGCCGCTCTGCCGGTGGATGCGTCCGCCGCCTTCGAAGCGGTGCGAAAGCTGCTGGAGCAAAGTGGCGCGGTGGCCCATACGACGCGGGCGCGGCCGGAAATGGATCCGCTTACGGCGAGAATCGACCGGTATGCGCTGCATCGATTCTGGGGTTTCCCGATTTTTCTGATCACGTTGATCTCCCTTTTCGCGTCGATTTTCTGGGCGGCGCAGCCGTTCATGGATCTGATCGAAGCGGCCTTTGCCCGTGCCGGTGTCCTTCTGATTCGCGTGCTCGGAGATTCGATGTTCGCGAAGTTCATTTCCGAGGGAGTGATTGGCGGAGTCGGTTCGGTGGCGGTGTTTTTTCCGCAGATCATGATTCTGTTCTTCCTCATGACGCTGCTCGAAGATTCGGGATATCTCGCCCGTGGCGCAGCGCTGGTTGACCGGCCGCTGGCGGCGCTGGGACTTCACGGCCGGTCGTTTGTTCCGATGCTTTCGGGATTTGCATGCGCCATCCCGGCGGTCTTTGCGGCCC
>JAHFTY010000078.1:0-5906 GCA_023265365.1 Acidobacteriota bacterium | reverse complement strand
GTTTACGCGCTGCTGCTGGCGGCGTTGTTGCATGCGGCGGCGTGGAAGGCCGGTTTCGCGCTGGCGGCCATCTATGTGTCGAGCCTTCTGATCGGCGCGCTGGTGGCGGGAGTGGCCAGCCGTCTCGTTTACAAGTATCGTCCGCCGTCCCTCCTGGCAATGGAACTGCCCGTGTACCGCGTGCCCCGCTTAAAGCCCATTCTGCGCATGACCTGGGCTCGGGGTTCCGCATATCTGAAACGCGCCGGTGTGCCGATCATGGTCGTCTCGGCGATTCTCTTCGTCCTTTCGCATTTTGGGGTTGCGTCCGAAACCGTCGTGGCTCCGGCGTCCATGGACCATTCGTTTGCTGCGACTCTTGGGCACCGGCTTGAGCCGGCCCTGCGGCCCATGGGAGTGGATTGGCGTGTCGGCGTCGGATTGATTTCCGCGTTTGCCGCCCGCGAAGTGTTCGTCAGTTCCATGGCGATTGTTTTTCACATCGACGGCAACGATGCTTCGCAGCAGGATCTGCTGCTCGAACAGATGCGAAACGCCACGTTTTCCGGCTCGGATCAGCGGATCTTTACACCGTCGAGCATCGCCGGACTGATCGTATTCTTCTTCTTCTCGCTGCAGTGTTTCTCGACCGTTGCCGTTGTCCGCAAGGAGACCGGTTCCTGGAGAATAGCGGCCGCCCAGCTCGGCTTCTACACCGGTCTGGGCTACGTCCTCTCTGTCGGCACGGTTCAGTTGCTCCGCGCTTTCGGCATTGCCTGATTTGATGGATGGCGGGATGCAGGCTCGACACCTGTCATTTACGTGATCTTCTTCAGAAGCTCCGCCTTTTTGGCTTCGAATTCATCCTTGGTGAGCACGCCCTTGGTCATCAGGTCGTGCAGCTTTTCCAGCGTGGCCATCACGTCCGTCGTCGATGCGCCGGATTGTGAGGACTTGATGGACTCCGCCATCGCCTGGCCCATCGTCAGCCCGGCGCCAAGACTTGCGCCGATGCCGGCGGCGCCGCCTTCGTTGGCCGCGGCGACCGGTATGCTTCCCGCGGTTTCGTACTGGGTGAGGCGCCTCAAGTCGCCGACCATGTCCATCGAAATACGTTTGTCGAGGACCTTCTGCAGCTCTTCAGGCAGCGACATGTTTTGCACGCGAATCGAGTCGAGTGCCAGGCCGATTTTCGTGAACTCCGCCGCCAGCTTCTCTCTGATGCGTGCGCCGAACTCGTCCTGGTTGGCGGCCATGTCGAGGAAAGGAATTCCGGATTCCGCGAACAGGTCCGTAATCGACGCAACGATCGTGTTGCGCAGTTGGTCGTCCAGATCGTCGACGGTGTAGACGGCGCGCGTGCCGCTGATGTTCTGGTGGAAGATTCGCGGCTCGGCGACCTTGTAGGTGTAAATGCCGAATGCGCGGAGGCGGACGGCGCCGAATTCCTTGTCGCGAATGGTGATGGGGTTGGGCGTGCCCCATTTGCGATTGAGCTGGAAGCGGGTGCTGAAAAAGTAGACGTCGGATTTGAAGGGGGATTCGAAAAGCTTGTCCCAGTTTTTCAGGTACGTGAGGACCGGCAGCGTGTTGGTCGTCAGCTTGTGCAGGCCGGGCCCGAACTGGTCGGCAATGCGTCCTTCGTCGACGAAGAGGGCAAGCTGCGACTCGCGTACGGTGAGTTGGGCGCCGTACTGGATTTCGAAATCCTGCATCGGGTATCGGCAGGCCAGAACACCGTCCGTTTCTTCGGTGTACTGGATGATGTCGATGAATTGTTTTTTGATGAAACCGCCTGGTCCCATGGGGTTCTCCTCGGTGCGGATTAGTATCGCACAACGGCAACCCGCCAACACCGGTACGGCCCCGGCCGGTATTTGCCCAACGCCGCGCTAATGGAAATCGTGGGAAATGGCGGACGCCTGACTGACGGAGAGCTTGCGGGCAGTGGACACTTTCACGGAGATGACGTTATCCAGATTCTGCAGGCGGCCTTCCAGCAGTAGAAACTTTCCATCGACAATGGTGTAGCGATTCTGTTGGAACACATCCGGCGTCAGGATGGCGTTCGCAATGCCGGTTTCATCCTCGAGGCTCAAAAACACAAATCCCTTTGCCGTTCCGGGCCTTTGGCGCGCAATCACACAGCCCGCGATCCGGACAAACGTTCCGTCCCGGATACCCGGAAGATCGGCAGCCCGGCTCACTCCCAACGTGTTCATTTCTTCGCGGCAGTACGACATCGGGTGGTGACCCACGGTCATTCCCGTGCCGTAGAAGTCCGCGACGATGCGTTCTTCGTCCGTCATGATGGCCAACGGCGATGGGGTATCGAACTCGTGAATTCCTTCCAGCAAGGGGCCGGTGCGTCGCGCGGCGCGCTCCACCTGCCATAACGCATCCCGCCGGTGCATGCGCCGGCCGTTCAGGAAGTTCAGCGCGCCGATTTCCGCAAGCATGACCAGGCCGGCTTTGGAGAGTTCGGGTACGCGTATGGCCAGATCGTCGACTGAAGTGAAGGCTGTTTTCGCGCGTTCCCGGAGCAGCGCGTCTGCTGCGGGTTTGCGCAGTCCTCTCACGTACCGCAGTCCCAGCCGCATCGCCTTCCGGGATTCGCCATCCCGCTCGATTGTGCATGCCCATTCGGAGCGCGTGACATCGACCGGTTTGATCCGGAGGCCGTGACGCTGCGCATCTTTGACCAGGGTGGCGGGACTGTAAAACCCCATCGGCTGGTTGTTCAGGATGGCGGTGGTGAAGGCGGCCAGGTAGCGGCACTTCAGATACGCGCTGGAATAAGCGATCAGCGCGAAGCTGATGGCGTGCGATTCGGGAAAGCCGTAAAGCGCGAACGAAACGATCGACTGGACGATCTGATCCTGCGCCTCGCCAACGATTCCTTTGCGGTCCATGCCGGCGCGAAGCTTGACCTCGATCTCCTTCATCCGCTTTTCGGACCGCTTGAACCCGAACGCGCGGCGCAGTTCTTCGGCTTCGCCGCCGGTGAATCCGGCGGCGGTCATCGCGATGCTGAGCAGTTGTTCCTGAAACAGAGGCACGCCGAGAGTCCGTTCCAGAACGGGTTTCAGGGACGGATGCGGATAGGTGACCGGAGCGCGTCCCTGACGCCGCTTCAAATAAGGATGGACCATGTTGCCCACGATCGGGCCCGGCCGGATGATGGCGACCTGCACCACGATGTCGTAGAAATGATCCGGCCGCATCCGCGGCAGGCACGACATCTGCGCGCGGCTCTCCACCTGGAACATGCCGACGGTGTCCGCTTTTTGCAGGGCATCGTAGACGGCGGGATCGCCGGCAGGCACGTGGGCCAGATCCAGTTCTTCGCCGTAATGATTGCGGATGAGATCGATCGATTCCTCCAGCGCGGCCATCATGCCGAGGCCAAGCAGATCGACCTTGATGATGCCCATGTCCGCGCAATCGTCCTTGTCCCACTGCACGACCGTGCGATTCGGCATCGACGCGGGTTCGAGCGGGACGACGGAATCGAGCTGGCCCTGGCACACCACCATGCCGCCCGAATGCTGGCCGAGATGCCGCGGAAGCTCCTGCAGTCCGAGGCACAGCGATAGAAATTTCCCGATGCGCGGATGCCGGATGTCGAAGCCGGCGCTTTGAAAATGCGTCTGCAGCGTGTCGTGCGAGTCCTGGTATTCCCACGCGCTGACCAGCTTCGCGAGCCGGTCGAGCATGTCGAGATCGAAGCCGAGCGCTTTCCCCACTTCGCGCGCCGCCGACTTGCCGCGATACGTGATCACGTTCGCCGTCATCGCCGCGCCGAACCTGCCATAGTGCTCGTAGACGTACTGGATGACGCGCTCCCGCCGGCCGCCGCTGGGCAGGTCGAGATCGATGTCGGGCCACTCGCCGCGCTCTTCGGACAGAAATCGTTCGAAGAGAAGCTCCATCTTCACCGAGTCGACGGCCGTGATCCCCAGCGCAAAACACACCGCGCTGTTCGCTGCGGAGCCACGGCCCTGAACGAGAATGTTTTCTCTGCGGCAGAACTGGACGAGATCCCACACGATCAGAAAATAACCTTCGAGATGCAGCTTTTCGATCAGCGTCAATTCGCGCTCGAGTTGTTTTTTATGCCTCTCCCCGTAGTTCTCGAAACGAGAAGGCGCCGCTTCATAAGTGCGTTTGCGCAGGAACGACGCCATCGTTTCGTTTTCGCCGACGGGGTACTGCGGGAATTCGTATCCGAGGCTTCCCATGGTGAACTCGAGCCGGGCCGAGACCTCGACTGTATTGGCGATTGCCTCCGGAAGATCGTGAAAGAGCATGGCCATTTCCTGCGCGGATTTCAGGTGACGTTCGTTGTTCTTCGTCAGCAGCCGGCCTGCGGTTTCGAGGGTGCGGCGATGCCGCAGGCAGGTGAAGACGTCCAGGATCTCTCGCGCGTCCGGAGTGGCGTAGCGGACGCCGTTCGTTGCGACCAGCGGGAGGTTGAATTCCCGCGCGAGCTGAATGGCGCGATGGTTGATGGCTTCTTCTTCGCGATCGAAGTGCCGCTGGAGCTCGACGTAGACGTTGTCCCGGCCGAAGATGCCGGTGAGCCGTCGGAGCATCGCCCGGCCCCGGTCGACGCCGCCGTGACGGATCGCCCGGGTCAGCGGGCCGCTGTCGCCTCCGGTCAGGCAGACGAGTCCGGAAGCGAACTCCTCCAGCTCGGTTTCTTCGATGGAACCTTCGCCTTTCGCCGAACGCATTTTCATCCGCGTGATCAGCCGGCACAGGTTCTGGTAACCGCGCTGGGATTTCACCAGAACCGGATAACGGAGATCCGGACCGCCGGTGAGTTCCGCGCCGACGTGCGGCCGGATGCCGGCCTTTTTCATCGAGGCCATGTGGAGCCGCGGTGAGCCGTAAACGCCGTCGCGGTCGAGGAGAGCCATGGCGGGGATGTCCAGGCCGGCGCAGAGGCTTGCCAATTCTTCGGGCAGGGAAGCGCCGTCGAGGAAGGAGAACGCGGACGCCGCATGCAGCTCGACGTAAGTGGCGCGGTTCAATCGTAGACTCCTTCCGCAAACCAGCGGCCGCCGAGGAGATCGCGATAAATGCGATACATTCCCGACTGGACCATGACATCCCATTCCTCGCGAGCCCATCGATCCTCGCGCCACCACTCTCCGGATACGTTCCACGGCCCGCTTGCTTCCGTGATGGCGCCGATGACTCCATGAAACGCAATCCAGGAAGGAACGCCGGCCCGCATCCGAACGCCGGCTTCCCGTGGAGGACGAAACTGCCGGAAGGTGAGCGTAGCGGCGGAAGGCACCACCCCGGCGCTTCGCGCCACCCCTCCTCGTTGAGGAGGGGAAACCCCTCCCTGCTGAGGAGGGGAAACCCCTCCCTGTTGAGTATGGGAAACCCCTCCCTGCTGAGGAGGGGAAATGCTTAGTCGATTCGGTTTCCCCTCCTCGACGAGGAGGGGTGGCGCGAAGCGCCGGGGTGGTGCCTTCAAACGCCGCTCCGGCGCAAACCCCGGCGCCAGGAAGCGATCCACGCGGAAGGCGTCCGGCCGATGCGTATCCAGCAATGCCGGCGATCCCACATTCTCCTGTCCCACCACGTGCTTAATTCGTGCCAGCGTGAGTTCCAGCTTTTCGGGTTCCGGCGCGAGGGGAACAAACAGCCCGTTCTGCACCGTGCGTGGACGCGTTGGAATGGCCTCGACGTGAACCCTTTCAACGGCGTCCGAAGGCGGATGCGACTCCAGATCCAGCATCACCAACTTCACCAGAAGCTTCGGATCGCAAACCGGCAGCGGCAAACGCAAAACCCGCTCGTACGCATCCAGCGTGATACGCACTTCATGCGTCGCCCGACTCCTTGCCTTCAGCCGCCGGCAAATCTGGTCCAGCAACCGGGCCAGCACAAAGTTCAGCGGCTCAAGCATG
>JAHFTY010000362.1 GCA_023265365.1 Acidobacteriota bacterium | reverse complement strand
TGGTGAAACCGATGCCGCTGTCGAAGCGTTCGAGCAGGTCTCGCGTCTCGATCCGAGCGACGCAGACACGTTGTACTTTCTCGGTCAGCTTCATGCGCAGGCGCGCCGATACGAGCAAGCCATCGCGGCTTTCGAAAAGTGCCTGGCGCTGGATTCTCTCCACCTGTCCGCTGAATTCGGTCTGGCCCGCGCATACCAGCTCTCCGGAAATGACAACGCGGCGGCGCAACATCTCGCCCGGTTTGACCAACTGACACAATCGAAGATCGGCAGGCAGATCAGCCTGACCTATGGCGAGCAGGGCCCGTATTCGACCGCGGAGCCTGCTTCCGGCGCGGAACCCGCGCCTGCGGATTTTGCCGTTCGCTTTGCGGCGAGCGCGCTGTCCGGCGGCCGCGTCGCGCGGACGCCGGCAGGACCGGCGGGACGTTCCTTGCAGCTCGCCGGCTCCGGCGCATGCTTCATTGACTTCGACGCCGACGGCCGGCCTGACCTGCTGCTGCCGGCAGAACAAGGAGGCGGTGCGGCGATTCTTTATCGCAATTCCGGAGGCGGCCGGTTTTCCAATCTCACCCCGCGAGCCGGACTCGATTCCGCAGGCGAAGCACATGGGTGCACCATCGGCGATTATGACAACGACGGCCGCGAAGATATCGTTCTGGGGTTGTCGAACGGAATCGCCATTTACCACAACGAAGGCGCCGGCCGATTCCGCAACGCCACGCCATCGACCGGCATTCGCTTCGACAGCGTGCCGCTCGGACTCACCTTTGTGGATTTCGATCACGACGGAGACCTTGATCTTTACATCTCGAGCTTCACGGCCCCGGCGCCGAATGCGCTGTGGCGCAATAATGGCAATGGAACGTTCACAGACTGGACAGGACAGTCCGGATTGGGTGGAAATGGCCAGGCCGGCATCGCGGCGCTCGCATCGGACTTGAATAACGATCGAGCCATCGACTTTGTCCTCACCGGTTCCGGTCAAGCCGCTTCGATCTACACGAATCCACGCGAAGGAGCTTTCCGGCGGTCGCAACCCTGGGATTCGATGTTCCCTCCAGATCCCGCTGGGGTCATTGCGTTCGACTTCAACAAAGACGGCTTCATGGATTTGGCGTTCACGCATTGGAGTCAGCCTGGCGTGAGCCTGTGGAAGAACGTCGCGGGAACACGATTCGAGAGAGTGCCTATTCCCGAACCCACGTGGGTTCGCGGATGGGGAATCACCGCAATCGACGTCGATAATGACGGGTGGATCGACCTCGCGGCCGTCGGCGAGCGCGACGCCGGCGGCAATTCGGGCGAGGTGCTGTTGCTGCGGAATCTTGGAGACGGCCGATTCAGCGATGTCACTCCCGCGGCCTCGCTTCGCGCCATTCCGCTCGCCCGCCCCCGCGCGCTCGCCAGCGCCGATGCCGATGGCGATGGAGACGCCGACCTGATCGTCACTCAAGCCGGCGGGCCGCCGCTTCTCTTGAAGAACAACGGAGGGAATCGAAGATCGTCAGTACGGCTGAGTTTGCGCGGACTCGCAGACAATCGAAGCGGCTTCGGATCGAAGATCGAAGTATTTGCCGGTGGGCTCCGTCAGAAATGGGAACTGCCTTCGTCATCGGGATATCTCGGACAGAATGCGCGCGAGATCGTCGCGGGCATCGACCAGGCCAAAGAAGCGGATGTCGTGCGGATGCTCTGGCCCACGGGTGTCGTTCAGGATGAGGTTCAACTTGCGTCGCGCCGGCGCCATGTCATTCAGGAAATCGACAGGCGCGGCAGTTCGTGTCCGGTGGTGTGGGCGTGGAACGGCGAACATTACGAATTTATCTCCGACATGATCGGGCCGGGGATCGTCGGTCACTGGGTGGCGCCGGGCGAGACGAATGTTCCGGATCCGACAGAGTATCTGCGAATCGAAGGCCGTCATGTGAAACCCCGCAACGGCCGGCTGAGCTTCCGGTTTGCCGAGGTCATGGAGGAACTGGTCTATCTCGATCAGGTGCGGCTAGCCGCCGTCGATCATCCGGCCGACGTGGATGTTTATCCGAACGAATATTTCGCGAGCGCGCCTCCGTTTCCCGAGTTCAAGATCATTGCGAGCCGCAATGCCCGGCCGCCGCGCTCGGCCGCGGACGGCGAGGGCAGAAATGTATTGCGGCAACTTCTCCGGCGCGATAGGCGATACGTGACCGGTTTTGATCCGATTCAGTTTCCGGGTTTTTCGAAAATGCATTACCTCGAGCTTGCATTGCCCGAAACATACACGGCAGGTCCGCTGAGGTTGCTGATGCACGGGTTCATCGAGTACTTCAGCGCGACTTCGGGTTTTGCCGCCCACCAGGCGGGAATCGAGCCCGTCGTTCCGTTCCTGGAAGTTCGGACGGCAACAGGAGAATGGAAGCGCGTCAGCGACGATATCGGTTTCCCGGCCGGCCTCGCGCGGACGATGGTCGCCGACCTCACAGCCAAACTGCCGCCGGGAACATCACGCATTCGTATCGGATCGAATCTGAACATCTATTG
>JAHFTY010000361.1 GCA_023265365.1 Acidobacteriota bacterium | reverse complement strand
GTTCGACTGGCAACCGATGTCATGCATCTGCGTAAACCCGTTCGCAATGTCATCGCCTCGTTTCAGGGATCGGACCCGGCGATGCGGAACGAATGGGTGGTGATCGGCGCCCACTACGATCATCTCGGACTGGGTGACAGCCACTCGCTGGCGCCTTCGCAAATCGGACAGATTCATCATGGCGCCGACGACAACGCGTCAGGAACCGCCGGGGTTCTGGAAGTCGCCAGGCTGGCGTCGAGTAACAAGGCGACCTTCAAGAGGTCGGTCCTGTTCATGACGTTCGCGGGCGAAGAACTGGGACTGCTCGGGTCGGAGAACTTTGTCAATCATCCGACGATTCCGCTCGCCGGCATCGTCGGCATGCTCAACCTCGACATGGTGGGCCGGCTGAATAACAATCAGGTCTTCATGGGCGGGGTCGGCACGTCGCCCAATTTCCGCGAATGGCTTGAAACCGCGGCGAAACCGCTTGGATTGAAGCTGGATTATTCGGATTCCGGCTACGGCGGCAGCGATCACATGTCGTTCAGCCAGAAAAAAATCCCAATCCTGTTTTTCTTTACCGGCCTGCACGCCGACTATCATCGGCCGTCCGACACCGCGGACAAGATCAACGCGCCCGGCGCGATCCGAGTGCTCAATCTCGTTTATGACCTCGCCGCTCATGTGGCCAACGAACCGGCGCGTATTCAGTACACCGAGGTTCAGGCGCCGCGGCCGAGCGGAGGCGGAGGCGGGGGAGGCGACGGATACGGACCTTACTTTGGATCCGTTCCCGACTTCCGAGACGATCTCAACGGCGTCCTGTTTGCGGACGTGCGGGCGGACAGTCCGGCGGGAAAAGCGGGTCTGAAGGGCGGCGACCTGATGACCCAATTCGACGGAAAAGAAATCAAGAACCTCTACGACTTTACATACGCGCTGCAGGTGAAGAAACCCGGCGACGTGGTCGTCGTTGTCGTTCAGCGAAACGGACAAACTCTAAAAGTTAACGTCACTCTCGAGGCTCGAAAATGAAACGCACTCTGCAACTCGCCTTTTTGTTTGCTCTTACTGTAGGCGCGCTCTATGAGCGCGCGTCTTTCCTTGGCGCTCAAGTCACTCCTGCGGCCAAAGAAACCCACATCCGCAACATCAAGCCACTCACCAAGGGCGGCGAAAACGCCGAGGCCTACTTCTCCTTTGACGGAAAACAGATCATTTTCCAGTCCACGCGCGAACCCTACAAGTGCGATCAGATCTTCACGATGAAGCTGGACGGTTCCGACGTCAAACGCGTCAGTACGGGTTCAGGCCGAACGACGTGCGCGTACTTCACGCCGGACGGACAACGGATCATCTATGCCTCGACGCACCTCGGTTCGCCGGACTGCCCGCCGGTCCCGAGCCGGGCTGACGGTTACGTCTGGCCGATCTACAAAACCTTCGACATCTTCTCGGCCAAACCCGATGGAACCGACCTGAAACGCCTGACGAACACGAATGGCTACGATGCCGAGGGGATCATTTCTCCTGACGGCAAGAAGATCCTCTTCACGTCCGCGCGCTCCGGCGACCTCGAGTTGTACGAGATGAATATCGACGGTTCGAATCCGAAACGTTTGACGAACGCGCTCGGTTACGACGGCGGCGCGTTCTATTCGCAGGACGGCCAGTGGATTGTGTGGCGCTCAAATCGGCCGAAGACGCCGGAGGAAATCAAACAGGATCGCGACCTGTTCGCAAAGGATCTGGTCATGCCGCTGCACATGGAAATCATGATCATGAAAGCGGACGGCACTCAGGTGAAGCAGCTCACATCCAATGGCGCCGCGAACTTCGCGCCGTATTTCCATCCGAACGGACGTCAGATCATCTTTGCATCCGACATCAACAACAAGAACAAGGGAATTCCCAACTTCGACTTGTTCCTGATCGACCGCGACGGCACAGGCCTCCAGCAGGTCACCTTCGACATAGCCTTCGACGCCTTCCCGATGTTCACGAATGACGGCAAGAAGCTGATCTGGGCCTCGAACCGCAATGCCGCAAACGAAGGCGACACGAATATCTTCACTGCGGATTGGATCGATTAGGGGGAGAGAAGACAGGAGACAGAAGTCAGAAGACAGAATGGGGAGGCCGATTCCCGTTCCCATTCTGTATTCTGACTTCTGTCTTCTATCCTTTATTTCCGCGCCACAAAAATCTCGGGATGGGAAGTGTTCTCGATCGTTCGGAAACCGACGCTGCGCAGCATCGCCTTCAGGCAACTGTGCGTGGCGAACCACCAGTTGCTTTCGTCCCCGTTGAATGACTTTTCGATGAAGTAGAGCTTCGGAAAGTTCGACTTCTTGAAGATCTCCAGTTCATTGCCGGGATAGTCATCGGCAGGGATGAAATCGTCTCCGCTGTCGCCGCGAACCATCGATTGAAAGTAGAGGGTTTCCTTGCAGACCGAGGCGACCTTTTCGAGCGCATATAAAGGATGCTTCAGGTGGTAGAGCACGCCGATGAAGACGACGTCGTCGAACCGTTCATTGA
>JAHFTY010000077.1 GCA_023265365.1 Acidobacteriota bacterium | reverse complement strand
GGATCCGGCGGTTTCGGCGCTGCAGGAGATGGGGGAACAGCCGGTTTCGGAGAAGCCGGGGCAGCCGTGGGCGGCTTCTTTGCCGTCTCTTCGTCGACGCGCGCAATCACTTCATCGGTGATGTCGACGCCGGGATTCTGAAACACGATATTGCTGCTTTCGCTCGAAACGTCGAAAACGACGGCATAGCCCTTTTCCGCAGCGTACTTCTCCATCACCGATCGCACGACGGCCGCGACCGGCGAGAGCTGTTGTTGCTGCAGGTCCTGCATTTCCTTCTGGTAGTCGTCGTTCATGCGGGTCAGATCGGTCTGTACGCGATCGATCGTCTTCGCGAGTTCGGCTTTCACCTGGTCGGAAAGCACCTTGTCGCCGCTCTGCAATTTCGCCTGGGCATCCTGGCCTTCCTTCTGCCTGGCAGCCAACTGGTTCTGGCGCCTGGTGAATTCCGCCTGCAGTTTGTTCGAGGCTCGCGTACCTTCCGCATTCGAGGTCACGGCCTTCATAAAGTCGATCACTGCAACTCCTCCGGCCGGCGCTGCAGGCTTGGGCGCGGAAGTCTGTGGCGGCGCAGCTGGAGCTGCGGGGGCCTGTGCAAGAGCTGCTGCAGAAACCAGCAGCGTTATCAAAATCAGTAAACTCGCTCGTCTCATCGTTTCCTCGATTCGCATTTCGAAATTCGCAATTCGAAATGCCCTAGAATGTCCGTCCCACCGTGAATTTGATGTCCTTCCGCGGATCCCGGATCTGGAAGGGTAAGCCGTTCGCAATACCGAAATAATGCCGATCGATGCGCAACGGGTTATAAGCAAAGATCAGCCGGAATGGCGCATTGATCACCGGCATGATCACCTGAATTTCCGCTCCAGCGCTCGAACGCACACCGGAGTTGGTGCCCGGCAGAAACCGCACGCTTTCACTTCGGAGTTTTCCGTCGGAATCGAAAACCTGACGCTGCAGTTGCGATTTCTGGGTCGCCCATGACCCGCCCACGTCCGCGAAAGGCGCCAGGGTGATCGGCCCGACGATGGGGATCCGGTATTCGAAGTTAAAGATGCCCTGGGTGTCGCCTCCAACCTGCACGATATCGTCAAACGGGCGTTTCACCGTAAAACCGGTTTCGGGATCCGTCACGTCCAACTGACGCGTAATGAAGGCGATGGGGCTGACCGACCGGAAATTGAACCCGCGGATATCGAAGTCTCCGCCCATGAAGAACCGCTGATAAAACGGCACCGAAATCCCGCCGAAACTTCGAATGTGCGACCCCATCAGCCGGAACGCCAACGTGTTTCGCCGCTTGTTGGCCGGATGGAAATACCGGTACTCGAGCGTCGGGCTGTAGTACTTCACGTTTCCACCCAGGGGACCGCCGGTGAAGTCGAACGTCGCGTTGAAGGCATGCCCTTTCGAAGGATTCATGGCCGAGTCCGTGGTGTTGTAGCTGTACGTCGGGATGATTTTCCGTGCGCGGAAAGTTCCAAAACTGCTGCTATTGCTGTTAATGAAACTCTCGCCTTCCTGCGTGCGGACCGCCGAAAAATAATCCTGGGTCGCGGGGTTCACGGCGTCGGTTTTCGAGTCCTCGAAGGAATAGTTCACACCGAACCGGCTCCAGATCTTCCAGGGATAACTGCCATACAGGCTGAACCCTCTGCGGTTCTGGTTGAAGTTCAACCGGTCTTCAAAGCCAAGCCCCTGCGGCAGACTGTTCGGGTCCAGACCGAAAACCTCGCGCGCCTGGTCGTAATTGAAGTTGCTGGCGAAGATTTGACCGCCGAGCGTCAGAGGCCGGTCCCGGAAGTAGGGTTCGGTGAATCCGAGAACGTAGTTGGACTGACGGGTTCCTCCCTGCAGATTGATCGTAAACGTTTCGCCGAATCCGAGGAAGTTGTTGGTCTCGTAACTGAGGCCCAGGAAACTGCCGCCGATCCCACTGACGCCGCCGTTGAATCCGATGGTGTTGCGGCCCTTTTCCTTCACCTTCAGGTTGATATCCACCGTCGGCTGCGTCGGAGAAGGCTTCACTTCCGCATCCACGTTCTTGATCTCTTCGAAGTAGCCGAGCTGGTTCAATCGCAGCAGACTCATGTCCCACGCCTGCGAGTTGAACACGTTGCCTTCGTCCACCATGATCTCGCGCCGGATGACCTTGTCGCGCGTGGTGGTGTTGCCGTTGAAGTTGATGCGGTTGACGTAGAACTGCCGATCCTCGTCGACGTTGATGGTCAGATTGACCGTTTTCTTCTGCTCGTCGAAGTCCTGGTTCGGCACGGGCGCATAGTTGATATAGCCGTAGTTGCCGTAAAGCTTTTTCAGGTTCTCAAAGCCTTTGCGAAGCGCCGTGCCGTTGAAGATCTCTCCTTCCTGGAGGCCAAGGACCGCCTTAATCTGGTCGTCCTTGAAGAGTTTCGAGCCCGTCACCTTCACGTCGCCGATCTTGTACTGGTCGTTTTCTTCGATCTTGATCGAGATGTAGTAACGATCGACGGTCTTCTTCCAGAACGGGATCGGGATGCCCCAGGGAAACGGCGCTTTAATGAAGGGAAGTGTGCGGTAGACCGTGGTGGTCTTGGTGGTGACCTCCGGCTCGAGAATGTTCGCGCGCACATAGCCATGTTCCTGATACAGCATGTTGACGCGCGTCACGTCGTCGGCCAGTTTGAGGTCGTAATAGGAGTCCTTCCCCATCAGGGTACTGAGCGGTCCGGCTTCTTTCACAAGCTTCATGGCATGTTTGAGCTTGCGATCGGACATGACCCGATTGCCGTCCAGATTGATCTCTTCGATTTTGATCTTGGGACCTTCGTCGATGTTGAAGGTGATGGCGACGGCATTGGGCGGGATTTGTTCGACGGATTCGGTGACGGTGGCCTTCTGGCGTCCCTTCTCGGCGAGCATCCCTTTGATCACCGTTTCCGCCCGTTTGATCCGGGTGGGATCGTACGGCGACTCCTGGCTCATGCCGACTTTCTTCTCGCGAAGTTTTTCCAGGATTTCCGACCGGGTGATCGATTTATTCCCCTTGTATTCGATATTCCGGACCAGTGGCTTTTCATGGACATCAAAAACGACGATTTTGCCGCGTTTGCCCTCTTCCTCGTAGGTCCGGATGTCGTCGAAATATCCGAGGTTGTACAGCCTGCGCATGTCGGCACGAATCAGTTCTTCGCTGAAGTTGTCGCCCGGTTTGGTCTGGATGTTGTATTTGATGGTCTCGGAGGGAAACCGGCGGCTGTTACGCACGAGCACTTCTTCAACCCGGTTTGGGTCGTAGGTCTGAATTGTCTGGGGACCGGCTCCGGCAAAAAACAGAGCCAGCATCACAGATAGAACCGTCATCTACTCCTCCAGCCCGGGAATTTTACTATAAACAGGTTGGAATTAGACTTAACCGAATTGGAATGGTTACACGGTTTGGAGTTCTGGGGCCCTTGCCTGGTTCGCAGCCCGTGGCAGAAGACGGTCATTCTGGGTCAGACACCCCGGCGCCCATTTTCGGTGGGGTCAGACCCTTGCTTTGTCAGTTCTTTGGGTCTTGACCCCGAATTGTGAAAATGGGCGCCGAGGTATCTGCCCCACTGCTGCCACGGGCTGTTAGCGCGCAAGGATTTCCCCTCCTCAACGAAGAGGAGGGGTGGCGCGAAGCGCCGGGGTGGTCCGGAACTTCAGATGGTCAGCGGCACGCCAACTTCTTCCCGGTTGGCGGCCCGATAGGAGAGGTGGTCGCCGTCCGCATAGACTTCGACTTTGGGCATGTCTTTCAACCCGCCCTGAATCATCGCCTCGGAGAGCGGATCTTCAACGTACCGCTGGATCGCCCGGCGAAGCGGACGGGCGCCGTAATTCTTGTCACGGCAGGCTTTATCCAGGATCCACTGCTTTGCTTCCTCAGTCAGGATCACTTCAATCCGTTTGTGCTCCAGGTTCTCGTTCAACTGCCGAACCATCAGGTCGACGATGTTCGCGAGGTCGGCGTTGGTGAGCGAGTTGAAGATGATGATCTCGTCAAGACGGTTGATGAACTCGGGGTTGAACAACCGTTTCACTTCCGACATCACTGCGTCTTCCATCTTCTGATTGGTCGACGCCTCGCTCGGCCCCTGGAAGCCCAGACTGGTGTGCTTGCTGAGGAACCGCGCCCCGATGTTCGAGGTCATGATGATGATCGTGTTCTTGAAGTCGATCGTGTTGCCGAGACCGTCGGTCAGATGACCGTCCTCAAAAACCTGCAGCAGGATGTTGTACACATCCGGATGCGCCTTCTCGATTTCGTCGAGCAGGATGACCGAGTACGGATTCCGTTTGACGCGTTCCGTCAGCTGGCCGCCTTCCTCGTATCCCACGTAGCCCGGAGGCGAACCGATCAGTTTCGACACCGAGTGCTTTTCCATGAACTCGGACATGTCGAACCGGATCAACGCCTTCTCGCTTCCGAACAGGAACTGGGCAAGGGTGCGCGCCATCTCGGTTTTGCCGACGCCTGTCGGTCCGAGGAAAAGGAACGAACCCGCCGGCCGGTTCGGCGACTTCAAGCCCGCGCGTGAGCGGCGGATGGCGCGAGCCAGAGCGTTGATGGCCGTTTCCTGGCTGACGATTCTCCGGTGCAGTTCTTCTTCGATCCGGGAGAGCCGTTGGAGTTCTTCTTCCTTGATCGAAGTTACCGGCACGCCCGTCCAGCGCGAAACCACATCTTCGATGTCGGACTTCGTCACGACACCCATACTCGTGGTTTCGCTGATATTGAACTTCTCGCGCACGTGGCGCAGGTTCTCGCGCTCGAGCTGCTCCTGGTTTTTGTAGTGCTCGGCCTTCTCGAAGTCCTTGCTCGAGATGGCGCTTTCCATCCGCGCCACGATGAACTTGATGCGGCGCTGGATGTCCGTCATTTCCGACGGCAGCGTGGCCTGGCGCAGCTTGACACGGGCGCCCGCCTCGTCGAGGAGGTCAATTGCCTTGTCCGGCAGGAAACGATCGGGAATGTAACGGTTCGAAAGATACACCGCCGATTCGATGGCTTCGTCGGTGTAGTTGACCATGTGGAACTTTTCGTAGCGCGGTTTAACACCCTGAAGGATGCGCACCGCTTCGTTTTCGCTGGGCGCTCCCACCTTGACGGACTGGAAACGGCGTTCGAGCGAACGGTCCTTCTCGATCGACTTTCGGTATTCCGCCGGCGTCGTCGCGCCGATGCACTGGATTTCGCCGCGCGAGAGAGCCGGTTTCAGGATATTGGCCGCGTCGAGCGAGCCTTCCGCCGATCCGGCGCCCACCAGGGTGTGCAGCTCGTCGATGAACACAACCGTGTTCGGATTATCGACCAGCTCCTTCATGATCGTCTTCAGGCGCTCTTCAAACTGCCCGCGATACTTGGTTCCCGCAACGATCAGCGACAAATCCAGAACCAGGATCCGTTTATCCGCCAAGAACGACGGGACTTCGCCATCGACGATTCGCTGCGCCAGTCCTTCGACAATCGCCGTCTTGCCGACGCCGGGATCGCCAATCAACACCGGGTTGTTCTTGGTCCGGCGGCAGAGGATCTGGATGACACGATCGATTTCGGCATCCCGGCCCACGAGCGGATCCAGCACACCATCCATGGCGGCCTGCGTCAGATCGCGCGAGAACTCGCTAAGCAGAGGCGTTTCCTTCGGTTTGACGAGTGTCTGGCGATCGACCACGGATCGGGCAAGTTCCTCCCGGATGGCGTTCAGGCGAAGACCGCGTTCATGGAGGATTTCCGCGGCAACGCACTTTTCTTCGCGGAGAATACCGAGGAGCAGGTGTTCGGTGCCGATGTGTCGGTGATTCAGTCGTTCAGCTTCTTCGGCGGCGTAGGCAAGAATCCGTTTACACTCGTTCGAAAGAGGAAGGTCGATAGAGGTGGAAACCTTCTCACGAATCGTCGTCCGGCCTTCGATTTCCTTGCGGATGCTTTCAATCGAGGACGAATTCCTGAGAAAACGATTCGTAAGATTCTTGTCTTCGCGAATCAGACCCAGCAGCAAGTGCTCAGTCTCAATGGTGGTGCTTCCGAATTGGCTGGCCTCGTAGCGAGCGAAGAAAATCACCCGCCGTGCTCGTTCAGTGTATCTCTCGAACATAATTTTCTTTCTCTCAAATTGCCGGGAATGAACGGCTGTACCCGATTCTAGCCGAAGCGCTTAACCCGAACAATAACTATTCCCGGCGAAACGTCCCCGCATCCAGTTGCCAGACCTCATCACATTGGACGGCCAGCCGATCGTTATGCGTAACGATGACTGACGTTAATTCCTTTTCGGCATGCAGCTCGCGAATCATTCCAAAAATCGTCTCGCCGGTCCGATGATCCAGATTGCCCGTCGGTTCATCCGCCAGCAACAACTCCGGACCACCCACCAGCGCCCGCGCAATCGCGACACGCTGCTGCTCGCCTCCGGACAATTCACCAACTTTATGGTCAAGCCGATGACTCAATCCGACGCGGTCGAGGATTCCTTTTGCGCCGGATTCCGTAACGTCTTTCCCAAGTCCACGGATCAGTTGAGGCATCATCACGTTTTCGACGGCCGTGAATTCCGGCAGAAGGTGATGAAATTGAAAGACAAAGCCGACATGCCTGTTCCTGAATTTCGCCAGGTCCGTGCTGCCCATCCTGAAAATATCCGAGCCCTTGAACAGAACCGTGCCCCGGGTGGGCTCATCGAGTCCGCCAAGAAGATGCAACAGCGTGCTCTTCCCTGCACCCGAAGGCCCAATCACAGCTATAAGCCTTCCCTTTGAAACTGCAAGGTTCACATCCTCGAAGACCACCACCTCCGACGCCGGAGTCCTGTAAATTTTGGAGAGACTCTTCGTTTCAATAATCATGAGATCCCGTTTTCGGGTGGCGGTGGTCGAACCGCCCCGCCACTTCGCGACTCCCCAGCCTATTCATATCGCAAAGCCTCCACCGGCTGAAGCCTCGACGCGGCAGCCGACGGATAAAGCGTCGCGAGGAAACTGATCAGGATCGCGGACAACGCCACGATGACCGTGTCGAAGGGCTCGGCCCGGAAAGGCACCCACGCAATCGTGTAAACGTCGGGAGCGAGACTGATCAGGTGATACTTGTCTGCCACATAACTGATCGCGTGCCCAATCACAATTCCGAACGCCGTTCCGATCACGCCAATAATCACGCCCTGCAGAATGAAGACACGCTTGATGTTTTCCTTCGTTGCGCCCATCGACATCAGAATCGCGATATCGCGGGTCTTCTCCAGGACCATCATGATGAGCGTCGCCACAATGTTCAGCGCCGCCACAATGACGATCAGGCCAATCGTGATGAACATCACCAGCCGCTCGAGTTCCAGCGCCTGGAAGATGGATTTGTTCAGACTGATCCAGTCCTCGAACTCGAATCCGCCTCCGAGCTTCTCCACGATCCGCTGGCCGATCGCCTTCGCCTCGTAGATCCTCGAAACCTTGACCTCGATCGTGCTCACCACGTCGCCGATCCGCAATAGCCTCTGCGCTTCAGCCAACGGGACAAAGACGAAGTTCGAGTCCAGATCGAACAGGCCGGACGAGAAAATGGCCACAACCCGGAAACCCTTGCTCGTCGGCATCGCTCCCAAAGGCGACACGGTGGTCTGCGAGCTCAGCAGCGAAACCCGGTCGCCAACCTTCACGCCGATCGCGTTGGCCAGTTCGCGTCCCACAATGATGGAACCCTCGCCAAAATCTTCGAACCTTCCCTCGACGATGTTCGAGGAAAGCGCGGACATCCGGCTTTCCATTTCCGGAATCACCCCTTTCATTTGCGCGGGATGGTCGACACTTGCGCTTGAAATGAGCACCGGCTGATAGATCGAAGGGGCGGCCGCAACGACGCCCTCAACCTGCTCGGCCTGCCTGGAGACGTTGAGATAGTCGTTGATCCCAACCGTGTCTTTTCTGGCAATGCGGATGTGGGCCTGGGCGCCGAGAAGCTTTTTCTGGAGGTCTTCGGTAAATCCGGCGTTGATCGCCAGCGCGATGATCAGCGCGGCCACGCCCGCGGCCACGCCGACGATCGAAATGATGGTGATGAGCGAGATGACGGCTTGTTTGCGTTTGGCTTTGAGGTAGCGGACCGCGACTAGGAGTTCAAAACGCATCTTAAATCCGCGAGTCCGGGGCTCATTCTTCGGCACGCATGAGCGGGAACAGGATCACATCGCGGATCGACTTCGAATTCGTCAGCAACATCGTCAACCGGTCGATTCCGATTCCCTCGCCGGCAGTCGGCGGCATGCCGTAGCTGAGCGCGCGAATGTAGTCCTCGTCCATCTGATGCGCCTCTTCGTCGCCGCCTTCCCGAGCCTTCAGCTGCGACTCGAAACGTTCCCGCTGGTCCACCGGATCGTTCAACTCGGAATACGCGTTCGCGATTTCCATCCCTCCGACGTAGAGTTCGAACCGCTCGACCAGCGACGGGTCGCTCGTCTTGATCTTCGAGAGCGGCGACAGCTCGATCGGATGGTCATAAATAAACGTCGGCTGCACGAGATGCTTTTCGGCCACCGCGTCAAACAGGCTGCCGACCAGGTTTCCCACCGGCGCTTTCGGATCGTACTCGGCGTGCAGCTTCTTCAATAACGCCTCGACCTTTGCGCGATCCTTCACGTCCTCGATCGTGACCGGCTCCGGCGAAAACTTCACAATCGCTTCACGCATGCTCAGTCGCGTGAATCTGCTGAAGTCGATCTGCTGTTCATCGTAGGTAATGACGGGCGAACCGTTGACGGTCTGCACCACTTTCTTGAGCAGCTCTTCCGTCATATCCATCAGGTCTTCATAGTTGCTGTAGGCCTGATAGAACTCGAGCATCGTGAACTCGGGATTATGCTTCCACGAAATGCCCTCGTTCCTGAAAATGCGTCCCAGTTCATAAACACGATTCAACCCGCCGACAATTAACCGCTTCAAATGCAACTCCAGCGCGATTCGCAGATAGAGCGGCATGTCGAGCGCGTTGTGATGCGTGCGGAACGGCTTCGCCAGTGCGCCGCCGGCAACGGTGTGGAGAACGGGAGTCTCGACTTCGAAGTAGCCGGCGTCATCGAGGAACCGCCGGATTTCGCGAATGATCAGACTGCGCTTCACGAAAACGCCGCGGACCTCGGGATTCACCACGAGGTCGACATACCGGCGGCGATATCGGATCTCAACGTCCGTCAGTCCATGCCACTTCTCCGGCAGTGGAAGAAAGCTCTTCGCCAGGAACGAGATCTGCTTTGCCAGCACGGTCAACTCGCCGGTTCGCGTTCGAAACAGCGTGCCTTCGACGCCGATCAGGTCGCCGAGATCGAGTAGTAGATAGAGCTGGAAGTCGCGCTCCGCAAGCTGATCCTTCTTGGCATAGACCTGAACTTTCTCTCCCGCGTCCGTGATGCCCAGAAATCCGGCCTTGCCAAACGGCCGGTTCGCGACGATCCGTCCCGCGACTCGGATCGTCGCGGGGCCGTGTTCGAGTTCCTCGGCAGTCTTCCCGCCGAACTGCTCGACCACCTGGGGGACAGTGTGGGTGTAGCGGTATTCCGTAGGATAGGCGTCGATGCCGAGAGCCCGGATCTGCTGCAGCTTCTGAACGCGAATCGACTCGAGTTGTTCCATTGTTCCTTACTGACCACCCCGGCGCTTCGCGCCACCCCTCCTCGTTGAGGAGGGGAAACTTTGGGTTCATTGCTCCGCCGGTTTTGGTGGTTCACCTGCCGTTTTGGGTCGCACCACGGCCGGGTATTTGCCCCACCGCTGGGTGCTTGCACCACAACTTTGGAGTTTTGGGGTTTATTGCTCCGCCGGTTTCGGTGGTTCAGCTGCCATTTTGGGCTGCGCCATTCCCCTCCTCAACGAGGAGGGGTGGCGCGAAGCGCCGGGGTGGTCCGTTCAGCTACCGATTGCTGCTCGTGGCTTTATGACCGGCTTCAACGACGGCGAATGCGTCCGGTCCCCAACTGCTGACGAAGACGCTGAATCCCTGCTTTCGGCGTTGTTCCATGTCCTTCACGTTGTTCGCAGGGAACCCACACGCGACCTTGAACTCCTTGCAGGTGTCGGCAACGGACTGAATCGCCGCTTCCCAGGCTTCCGGATCCGCGACGTACTTCCCATCCTTCTCCTGCTTGTAAAACACGGCGCGAAGCGTACCCGCGCCGGGCCACAACACGGAAAGCCCCTTCACCTGCGCGATCTCCCGCCGGTGCGCCAGGCCGTCCTTGTCCTCAAGAACGGCAAAGCTGATCAACTCTCCATTCGGATTCAGCGCGGCCAGATCCGCCTTGTCCTTGTAATCCTTCTCGCTCAATCCCCAGTAGGCGGGAGCCATCCCCACCGCGTCGGGACGCGTGCCACCCTTGGACTTGAATCGCATCGCCGCAAGCGCCATCTGCAATTCCTTCGCGCTGGCGGTATGCGGGAACATGATTCCGGACGCGCCGAGGTTGAGTTCTTTGCTCACGTTCGAAACGAGCGCCTGCGGATCGCAAGCGGCCTTGGGAGCCTTGAGCATCAATGAATGACTGAACTGTTTCCGGTTCGACTGCAGCGCCTTCATATACTCGGTCCATCGCGGCATCGGAACGTCGACGATGACGTCCTCGAAGTCCCCGCTGAACAGATAGTCCATGGGCTGCCCCAGCGTCAGCTTTGCGAGTTCGTTTTGCTCTTTGATCTCCGCCGCGCTCAGAGCCGCGATCGTGGGCTTCGTCTGAGCCAGCTTGGTCGCGTCGTCACAAGGAGCTTCCTGCTGAGGCGGCTTGTCCGTCGCGCCTCCGCGCTGACCGCCGCCGCCACCTCGCGGCGCCTGGGCCGGGGCACCGGGAAGGTTGCGGGCACTCGGCGCATAAATGCCGAAGAGGGGCTTTCCCTGCTGCAGCAGATCGACCATCGGGTTGAGGTGTTTGCCCTTGGTCTGTGCAAAAACCATCATGCTCGCCAGCAAAGTGGTAACAACAATCGATTTCATTCTGACCTCCATCCCCACCCCGGCGCTTGGCGCCACCCCTTCTCGTCGAGGAGTGGAAAGGCCTGGATTTATTTCCCCTCCTCAACGACGAGGGGTGGCGCGAAGCGCCGGGGTGGTCTTTCAACTTAATTATTCGTTGCAGGACGTCCGGACGCCTTTCGTCCGATGTCGACGGCTTTGAACGCATTGTCGTCAAAGGACTGCATCACAAATACGGTGAATCCCTGCTTCATCCGGTACTCGATGTATCCGGGGTTCGTCAGGCCGTCCGCTGTTTTCTCCTGGGCGCCCGCCGGATATCCGCAAGCCACGTTGAATTCTTTGCAGGCGGCAAGGACCTGCTGAATGGAGTTTTCCCAGGCGAAGTCGTCGCGGACGCGGGTTCCGTCGGGTTTGGTGACGCTGAAAACGCCGCCGAGCGTGCCGGCCCCCGGCCACAGGACGCCAATGCCCTTCACGGCCGCGATTTCACGCACATGCTTGAGGCCTTCTTTGCTTTCCACGATCGTCCAGTTCACCAGTTCGCCGCCGGGATTCAATCCCCAGAGGTCGGCTTTTTCGCGATAATCCTTTTCGGTCAGCCCCCAGACGCGCGGCGCAAACCCGACGTCGTCCAGACGCGTGCCCCCCTTGGACTTGAGCCGCATGGCGTTCAGGCCGACCTGAACTTCTTTGGCGCATTCCACGCCCACCAGCATGATTCCGCTGATGCCGGTGTTCAGTTCCTGGCTGATGTTCCAGCTCGTCTTCGCCACATCGCGAATCTTGGGAGCCTTCATGATGACGGGATGGGTCAGGCGCTGATACGGAGTCTTCACCGCGACACCAGCCTCGCCCAGCGACTTCATGAATTCGGAGAATGCGGGCAACGGACCTTCGACGCCACCTTCCATGCTGCCGAAAAGATAATCCGTCGCTCTGTACGCGAGCGCCAACTTCGCCAGTTCGTCATTCGTTTTCATCGGAGGGGCCGGCGGGGTATTCGGATTGGCGCCCCGATTACCGGCGCCACCCCGATTGCCGGCTCCACGAGGCCCGCCTTCACCTTCGCCGGGTCCCGTCGCAACGATCCCGCAAACGTCGGGCGCACCGGGTGCGGGATTCGGAGGAGCTGGAGGATTCAATGCCGCTGCGGGCGCATTCCCTCCACGGGGGGCTCCGCCTCGATTACTCGGATACGCAACACCGACCACGACCTTCTTCTCGGCCAGAAGATCGACCATGGGATTCATGTGCGGCTTCCCTTTGTTTTGGGCAACAACCATGATACTGGCGAGCAGCATCACCATAAATGCGGTCACAAGAACGGTACGAAACTTCATCCATCCTCCTCGGCGGCTGTCGCCGCCCTGCAGTGCGAGGCATTATTCCAGTTCTTTCTTGATGCTGTCCAGAATACCGTTGATGAACTGAGGAGATTCCTGAGCGCTGTAACGACGTGCGATCTCGATCGCTTCGTTAATGACGACGTTTTTCGGCGTTTCCTTGTCGAAGAGGAACTCCTGCGTGGCGAGGCGAAGAATGTTCCGATCGACTCCCGCCATGCGATCCAGACGCCAGTGTTCGGCATGTTTCTGGATCAAAACGTCGATCTTTTCCACGTTCTCGATCGTGCGCGTCACCAGCGCCCGCGCGAACTCGACGACGGCGTGAGGCTCGTCATGGTTCTCCCAGAAGTTTGAGGAAATGGTTTCGATGGAGTCGCGGGTAATGTCCCACTGAAACAACATCTGGAGCGCATACTCGCGCGACTTGCGCCTGGTTCCCATTACAATCGACGGAGCAGATGCACCATCTCGATGGCCGCCATCGCCGCTTCGTATCCTTTGTTGTCCTTGTTGTTTCCCGATCGCGCGATGGCCTGCTCGTCCGTATTCACGGTGATTACGCCAAACGACACCGGAACGCCCGTGTCGAGCGCAACCCTTCCAATTCCGAGACTGGTCTGCTCGCTGATGTATTCGAAATGCGGCGTCTCGCCCTTGATGAGACATCCGATGGCGATCACGGCGTCGCATTTCCCGGAATCGATCGCTTTCTGCGCCGCCAGCGGAATTTCGAAGGCGCCGGGCACACGGTAGACCGGCACCTGCTCCCAATCCCCGCCCGCTTCGACAATCGCCCTCTTCGCGCCGTCAAGCAGGCCGCCCACAATCTCATCATTGAACCGGCTCGCCACGATGACGAGCCGCATATCGTCCATTTTCATGACTACTTGCCTTGAAAACCGGCGGCGCGTTTTTCGAGGAACGCCCTGGTTCCTTCCTTCATGTCTTCGGTTGCACAACACAACCCGAAAAGCGTGGCCTCGAGAAACTGTCCTTCGGCCTGAGTCATCTCCAAACCTTTGTTCACCGCTTCGATCACGAACTTCACCGCAATCGGCGCGTTGGCGATGATCTTCCTGGCAACCCCTTCCGCGGCCGCCAGCAGCTCACTCTGCGGAACCACCTGATTCACAAGACCGATCCGGAAAGCGTCCGCGGCAGGGACCATCTCACCCGTGAGGAGGATCTGCATGGCGCGGCCTTTGCCCACCAGCCGGGGCAGACGCTGGCTGCCGCCGTAACCGGGAATGATGCCCAGCTTCACTTCAGGCTGGCCCAGCACCGCATTCTCGGAGGCAATGCGGAACGTGCAGGCCATGGCAAGCTCGCAACCGCCGCCAAGCGCGAAACCGTTCACGGCGGCGATCACGGGTTTGCCGAGATTCTCGATGGAATCGAAAACCGACTGACCGGATAACGCGTACTCCTTCCCGGAAACCGGACTCTGCACGGACAATTCGTTGATATCGGCGCCCGCCACAAAGGCCTTCTCGCCTGCGCCGGTCAGGATGATCGCTCGCACTCCGGAATCCGCTTTCGCCTGTTCAAAAGCGGAACCCAGTTCGCGAACCGTTTGCGCATTCAACGCGTTTCGCACGGACGGCCGGTTGATGGTGATGACGGCGATCGCTTCTCGTTTTTCGTAAAGCACATTCTCAAACATTTTTAATCTCCGTGTCGTTCGCCCTTAATACAGCGGCTTCGGGTTCGCCGGATCGCTGTGATCGTAAAATCCGCGGCCGCTCTTCTTGCCGTTGTGCCCTGCCAGAACCAGACGCTTCAACAGCGGCGGAGGAGCGAAACGCTTCTCGCGGAACTCGTCGAACATGATGTTGGCGATGTAGTAGGTCGTGTCCAGGCCGACAAAGTCGAGGAGCGTGAACGGCCCCATCGGGTAGCCGCAGCCGAGCTTCATCCCTTTATCGATGTCTTCGACATTCCCCACGCCTTCCTCGAGAGCGCGAATGGCATCGAGCAGGTAGGGCACGAGCAGCCGATTCACGATAAAGCCCGATCGATCGGTAGTACGAATCGGAACCTTGCCCAGACTCGACGCAAACTTCATCGCCTCATCCATCACGGCGGGCGCCGTGGTGATGGTGCCGACCACCTCGACGAGCTTCATCAACGGCACGGGATTAAAGAAATGCATGCCGATAAACCGGTCGACACGCCTGGTGGCCGTCATCATTTCCGTAATGACGAGCGACGACGTGTTGCTGGCGAAAATGGCGCCGGGCTTCGCCACCGCATCGAGCGCGGCGTAGGTCTCGCGCTTTACGCCCAGATTTTCGGTGATCGCCTCGATGACGATGTCGCAATCCGCAAGATCTTCGAATTTCGTCGTGCCCTTGAGCCTCTCGATGATCTGTGTCCGCTGATCGGCCGTGATCGTCCCCTTCTCGGCGAAACGGGAAAGCGACTTATCGATCGACGCCATCCCCTTTTTCAGGAATGCGTCTTCGACCTCCTTGACGATCGTCGGATATCCCGCCGTAGCGGCGACCTGTGCAATCCCCGAACCCATCAAACCGCAACCCAATACCCCGACCTTGTTTATTGCCATCATTACCTCCCGTGCTGGAAACCTAAACAGCCTCCACGATCAGCGCGATTCCCTGTCCTCCGCCAATGCATGCCGAGGCCACGCCATATCGCTTGTTCCTGCGCTTCAATTCATAAAGAACGGTCATCACCAGCCGCGTGCCCGACGCCCCCAGCGGGTGACCGAGCGCGATCGCGCCGCCGTTCACATTCACCTTGCTGCGATCCAATTCGAGCGCTCGCTCGCATGCGAGGTACTGGCCGGCGAACGCTTCATTGATTTCAATCAGGTCCAGATCCGCCAGCTTCAGGCCGGCCTTATCCAAAGCGAGTTTGATTGCGGGAACGGGCCCAATCCCCATGGTCTCGGGCGGCACGCCCGTGATGCCCCAACTCACCAGGCGTCCCATCGGCCTGGTTTTGGCGTTTTCCTCGGTCGTGACGACAACCGCCGCGCCCCCATCGACGATGCCGCTCGCGTTCCCGGCGGTGACAAACCCGTCCTTCGAAAAGGCAGGACGAAGCTTCGCAAGACCTTCCATCGTCGTGTCCGGCCGAATGTGATCGTCCTTGTCGACAATCTCGACGCCTTTGCGCGACTTCACCTCCACGCCGGCGATCTCATCCCTGAACTTCCCTGCTTCCCTCGCCGCCGCCGCCGATTTCTGGCTGCGCAGCGCAAACTCGTCCTGCTGCTCGCGCGTAATGTTGTACTGGCGCGCCAGGTTCTCGGCCGTGACGGCCATATAGCAGCCGCAATAAGAGTCCATGAGGGATACCATCAGCGAGTCTTCCATTTTTCCTTCGCCGAGTTTGAATCCCCATCGCGCGCCTCGAATGACGTGAGGAGCCTGGCTCATCGATTCGATGCCGCCGGCCAGCACCACGTTTGCTTCGCCGAGCTGGATGAGCTGCGCAGCGGAAATGATCGACTGGATTCCCGAACCGCAGAGCCGGTTCACGGTCAGCGCCGGAAGTTCGATCGGAAGGCCGGCCCGCAACGCCACGTGTCGCGCTCCATAGATCGAATCCGCGCTGGTTTGCATGGCGTTGCCGAAGATGGCGTGATCGAAATCCTTCGCTTCAAACTGCGACTGCGCGATGGCCGCCTTCGACGCGAACGCTCCAAGTTCATTGGCCGTAAAGTCGCGCAGGGCGCCGCCATACTCGACCATCGGCGTGCGTTTTCCGGCGACGATGATGATGTTTTTCATGGGTCCTCCAAAAAACAATGATTATGTCACATGCTAGAATTTCCCCTCTATGACCGACTTTCTCTCCGCGCTGCAAAGCCGGGTCCTGGTTTGCGATGGCGCAATGGGAACGATGCTTTACAGCAAAGGCGTTTTCATCAGCCGCTGCTTCGACGAACTCAACATCTCCAATCCGGCCCTGGTTCGCGAAGTGCACCAGGACTACATCAAAGCCGGCGCGGACATCATTGAAACGAATACCTTCGGCGGAAACCGCGCCAAGCTGATGACGCATGGCCTGGCGCCTCAAACCCGCGACATCAACGTCCAGGGCGCCCGCATCGCGAAAGAGGCAGCGGGCGACAGCGTTTATGTGGCGGGAGCGATGGGGCCGCTCGGCATCCGGATCGAACCGTGGGGCAAGATGGCGATCGCCGAAGCGAAAGACATTTTTCGCGAGCAGGCGGAGGCGCTGCTGGAGGGCGGCGTCGATCTGTTCATCCTCGAAACATTCTCCGATCTGAACGAAATCCAGGCCGCGATCCTCGGCGTGCGCGACGTCTCGGACAAACCCGTGATCGCCCAGATGACCATCGAAGAAGACGGCAACAGCCTCGAAGGCACCCCACCCGAAGTCTTCGCGCGCAAACTCGACGAGTGGGGCGCCGACGTCATCGGCTTGAATTGCAGCGTGGGTCCACAAACGATGCTCGACGCGATCGAGCGCATTGCGGGCGTCACATCGAAAAAACTGGCGGTCCAACCCAACGCCGGAAAGCCCCAGAACATCGAGGGCCGCAACCTTTATTTATGTTCGCCGGAGTACATGGCTTCGTACGCTCGAAAGTTCGTTCAATACGGCGTCGGAATCGTGGGAGGCTGCTGCGGAACGACTCCGCTGCACGTGAAGGCGATGCGCGGCGCCATGAAATCGATATTACCGAAAGAGGCGGCGCGGAATGTCGGATCCGGTTTTATTCCGGCGCATGCCGGCGTCAAGGCGATTCCCATCGTTGAGAAGTCGCGCCTCGGAAAGAAGCTCGCGTCCGGCGAATTCGTTCGGATGGTGGAGATGATTCCGCCCAAGGGCCACGACTACACGCGCGCGATCGAGGAGGCGAAGTACCTGAAATCGCATGATGTCGACATCATCAACATCCCCGACGCGCCACGCGGCAGCGCCCGCATGAGCGCGCTGGCGCTGTCGCTGCTGCTGGAGAAATCAACCGATATCGAGAGCCTCACGCATTACACGTGCGGCGACCGGAATCTGCTCGGCATGCAGGCCGATCTTCTCGGCGCCTTTGCACTCGGCCTGCGCAACATGCTGCTGATTACCGGAGATCCTCCACTGACCGGGGACTATCCGGACGCGACGGCTGTTTACGACGTCGACTCCATCGGACTGACAAACATGGTGTCGCGGTTGAATCACGGCGTGGACGTGGGCGGCAAGTCCATCGGCACGCCCACCGGCTTCGTCATCGGCGTCGGCGTCAATCCCGGCGCCATTAATAATGATGAGGAACTGAAACGCTTCTATTACAAGGTGGAAGCGGGCGCGGAGTTTGCGCTGACCCAGCCGGTCTTCGATCCACGGGTGCTCGAACGCTTTCTCAAACGCACCCAAGACTGCAAGATCCCGGTTGTGGCCGGTATTCTTCCGTTGAACAGTTTTCGAACTGCCGAGTACCTGAACAACGAAGTGCCGGGCTGCTCGGTGCCGGACTCCATCCTGGATCGCATGCGCAACGCGGGCACCCGCGAAGTAGGCGTCCGCATCGCCCGCGAAATCCTGAAGGACGTTCGCGGCATGGTGCAAGGCGTCCAGATCCGCGGCCCGTTTGAGGATTACAAAACCGCAATCGAGGTCCTGGACTAGCGAAGGGCCGGCCACACCGGCGCTTCGCCGGTTACCAGGTGGAAGGTGTGGTTTTTACATGCGGGGCGGTTCGTTCAACAAAAACAATTTCAAGAACAACACCACCCCGGCGCTTCGCGCCACCCCTCCTCGTCGAGGCGAAAACGCTTCTCCTCGATTTCGCTTGATTGGGACAGCGGTGCCTCGTTGAAAGGAGGGGAAAAATGTTTAGGCGAGTCGGTTTCCCCTCCTCGACGAGGAGGGGTGGCGCGAAGCGCCGGGGTGGTAAGAAAGGGAGATTCTATGAAAACGTTATTGCTCATTCTGCTGATGGCCCAGGAACCGAAGCTGCAACCCGGCGTCTACGCCGTATTCGAAACGTCGATGGGAAGCTTCACGTGCGAGCTGTTTCAACGACAAGCTCCTCAAACGGTGGAGAATTTCATTGGCCTTGCCGAAGGAACAAAGATCAAAGGCGGAAAACGTTACTACGACGCCACGGCGTTCCACCGCGTCATTGACGGCTTCATGATCCAGGGCGGCGACCCCTCCGGCACAGGCGCAGGCGGGCCGGGCTACTTCATCAACGACGAAAAGGCGCCCGGCTTGAACTTCAATCGGGAGGGCATGCTCGCGATGGCGAACATGGGCCGGCCGAACACAGGCGGAGCACAGTTCTTCATCACGGTGGCGGCGAAGCAGCAACTGAACGGCGGCTATGCGATCTTTGGCCAGGTCGTCGACGGGATGGACGTGGTGAAGAGAATCGCGAAGGTCGAAACCAAGATCCAGCCCGGAGGCCGCGAGAAGAGCCGGCCCGTGAAGGATGTGGGCCTGAAGAAGGTCACGATCAAGCGCGTAAAATAGTCTGCTGAATTCTCGAGTTCAACATCAGGATGCCGTCTGCGATCGGGTCCAGGTCTTCGAAAACATGTGACGACAACACAATCGAGACCTGCTTCCCGCCGGCCAGTGAGCGGAGGAACTGGAGAATATCGGCGCGTGCCGGGGCATCCAGTCCGGATGTGGGCTCGTCGAGGATCAGAAGCTCAGGATTGTGACCTGTGGCCGCCATCAGCGATAGCTTCACGCGCGTTCCTTTCGAAAGATCCTGAATACATACATCTTTTTCGATTCGAAGCTCCTCGAGGATTTCTCTCGTCCGGACTGCGTCCCAGTTCTCGTAAAAATGGCCGACGAAGTCGAGAAATGCCGGAGCCGTCATGGAATTGTAAAGCTGGGGATTGTCGGGCATGAAACCGGCTCGCCGGCGTACGGCGCGCTGTTCCAGGTGCGGAGGGAATCCGAACACGGAGATGCGGCCTTCATCCGGACGTGAAAAGCCCCACAACAGTCTCAGGAGGGTCGTTTTTCCTGCTCCTCCGGATCCCATCACACCGAGAATTTCGCCAGGCTTCACGCGGATGTTCAGCGGACCCAGATGGAAGGGTCCCCATCGCTTGGACAAATTGGTGGTCTCGATTGTGTATCTCATGTTCAAGGGCGGCGCCACCACCCCGGCGCTTCGCGCCACCCACCCTCGCCGAGGAGGGGAAAACCTTGGTGTGGTGTTCACGTTGGGTTCCACGGAGAACTTGTTGAGGACGCTGGAGGCCGGTTGCGAAATGTCGCGGTTACCGCGATTTCTTTGTCGCATTTTTCCGGACAATTCGCGCAAGCTCGCGGCGGGCGCGCAGGAGCTGCATCTTGACGGCGGAGATACTGGTCTTCTGATGCCGGGCGATCTTCGCGATCGAAAGGTCTTCCTCGTAGAACAGGTTCAACAAACGCCTGTCGGACGGCTTCAGCCGTGCCAACGCATCCCGCAGCTCGATCGTCCGGCGCCGGCGATCGATGTCTTCCTCGAGGCAAGGCTGCACCCGAATGTAACGTTCGTCGATGGCCTCGATGTCTTCACAGGTGCGCCGCCGGCGCCAGTAATCGTGAACGGCATCCGATACGACCTTTCTGAGGAATGCGCGTGGATACTCGACATGGCCGGCGCGCCGAAACGCGCTAATGGCGCGAAGGGCCGCTTCCTGTTCGAGGTCTTCGTCGATGGTTTGGGTGGCGGCACGGACAAGCTCATGGATTTCGTCGGGCCTGAACATTTTTGTGACCTTTTCCCACCTCGTGCGGCTACTCCTTGCATGATTGGACGAAGCGACGTGATGCAGAAACTGTTCGAACGAATGAGCGCCGCATCCAGAATCGACGGCGCGGTGCTGGTGACGGGTGAAACCGGAACCGGCAAGGAACTGGTGGCTCGCTCGATCCACGAGCGGAGCGAGCGCGGACAGGGTAAGTTCGTCGCGGTGGACTGCGGCGCCTTGCCCGAAGA
>JAHFTY010000076.1 GCA_023265365.1 Acidobacteriota bacterium | reverse complement strand
GACCCAAAAAGAAGTAGTCGGCCTGCGAGGCCGGATAACAAAACGATGGAGCCGACGCCCTCCGCGGCAGAGCCGCTCCGGGGTCCCTCACCGCGCAAAGAACGCGCGGTTCGGCGCGGCTCATCGTTGAGCCGTTAGCTGGACTTGCCAGCGCAGAGGCTCTCGGCACAGAATCAGGCAGTGAAATTTGATGTCGTCGGTACAATCGAGCAAATTGAGACAATCGCTGCAGGACCGAGCGTCAAAGTTCGAATGTTTCTTCGCAAGACTTATGGTCGCGGAAAATGGCGCAAGCGGAAGGGTGTCGCAACAGTGCGCCTCTTGAATGGAGATTTGCGTCGAGTAGAGCTTCATTGGTACGAGGCTCACGGCATCGGAAGGCGGGATTTCAAAATTAAGAGTTATTTGGACAAACCATGAAACAACCAGCAAAACAATTTGCGCTGTGCCTTGAGAACGAAGGGAACGAAGCTTCGCTGATACTGGGCAAGGTCTATCGAATTTTGCCCGACGCACGCGCGGCTAAAGACGATTTCGTTCGGATCGTCGACGAAAGTGGAGAAGATTACCTTTTCCATAAAAGCCAATTCGCTTTCGTCACTTTTCCCCAAACTGTAAGAAAAAAAATTCTCGCGCTTCAAGAGGCCAGCTAACAAAACGTTGCAGCCGCCAAGCCGCGCGCAAAGAGAATTCGATTTCGCAACCTTCGGTTCGCGCGGCTTGCGGCTGAACGTTGAGCCGTTATCCGGACACCGAAGCAATCGACCTCACCCCGGTTTTGTAGTACGGTAGCGATGGTCGAACGCTCGTATGCCCACCATCAAGGATATTCCGGGACCATATCGGTTCTATTTCTACAGTTTCGACTGTAATGAGCTAATGCATGTTCATGTTCGAAGAGAACGAATGGTTTGCAAATTCTGGCTGGAACCAGTTGCACTGGCACAAAACCATGGATTCTCGGCTCGGGAACTGAACCAGATTCGTGCGATCATTCAGGAAGAACTAACCAAGATTCAGGAGACATGGCGTGAGCATTGCGGTTAATACGGACGCTCGGGTTAAAGAAGTATCCGTTACAAATGATCTGATCACTTTTCATCTTATCGATGGGCGCGTAATCAGCGTGCCGTTGGCGTGGTCATGGCGACTGAGTGACGCGACTCCCGAGCAGCGGAACAATTACGAAATCATCGGCGATGGGCATGGAGTGCACTGGCCTGACGTTGACGAAGATCTCAGCGTTGAAGGCATGTTTCACGGAGTGCCCGCGCGGCGACCCAAAAAGAAGTAGTCGGCCTGCGAGGCCGGATAACAAAACGATGGAGCCGACGCCCTCCGCGGCAGAGCCGCTCCGGGGTCCCTCACCGCGCAAAGAACGCGCGGTTCGGCGCGGCTGAACGTTGAGCCGTTAGCTGGACTTGCCAGCGCAGAGGCTCTCGGCACAGAATCAGGCAGTGAAATTTGATGTCGTCTCGTTCAACGCGCATTCGGATGACAGCCCTCCCTCTTCGCGGCTTCCGAAACTTGTTCATCCAAGGCGGCCGACAGCCGAACACACCATTGCGGCATATTTTCGAGACCCTCCTACTGTTACAAGTCTTGAAAACGGGCTTTTGTGACAGCGCAATTCAAATGAATTACAGGCTCGAAAAATGAATGTCACCGCAAATGTCGGAAACAACAGGCCGAAACACCAAAACCGCGGCGCGCCCAATCCCGTTTTCTTTATGTTCCACTACCCGGCCTGGGTTGCCTTCGGGTGAGGCGGAGTTGTTCCTTCCAGTTCCTTTCGTGCATCCGTGATTGCCTCTAATTGCCTGAGCTTTCCCCGGATTTCCCTTTCTTTCCCTGCCTTTCCCTGCCTTTCCCGAACCACGTCTGCGTTGCCTTCGACTTCCGGATCGGTAGACTCAAGTTCCTTTCGCCGTGCTGTACCTTCTCAGGCGGTTCCGATATTTCCTTTTCTTTCCTTCCCTTCGTCTTTTCGAAAAAAAATTTCCTTGGTCTGTCACAAACCGTCTTTGCCGGGACTTGTAACAATGAAGGGCAGCGGAATGCTGAAACAGGACTTCCTAGCCGGCGTCATCGCGCTGAGTCAAGGGAGAAGAAAATGAAACGACTGATCCTGGCCATCAGCTTTTTGCTCATACCTTCATTCGTCGTGGCGCAGGCCACGAACCCGCTCTGGCACGAAGAGAAAACCAAGAACTATTTGCCGCACATGAAGCCGTCCAAAGCCTGATCAGGCACGGATTTCGCCGGTTTCTTCTTTTGAACAGTCATCGCGGAAACCAGTACATAACCAAGTACATTGCCGACCGATCAATCAGGAGACCGAGGGAATCGCCGTGGAACTGGGTGAAGCGGCGCAACCTTACCTCACGCGCGCGCCACGGCCGTCGACTCTTTCCGCTCCGCCGGTCTTCGATCGCCATTCAGGAGTTGGAGAGACATCGACGTCCCTGTACATGTTCCCGAACCTTGTAAACATGAAGAACGCGCAGACCGCGAAACTCACCCTCCCGCCGCATATGGAGAAAATGCTTCCGCTGGTTGCCGCCGGCGATCCTACCGCATCACTCGTTTTTCTGGCTGAAGGACTGAAGCCCAAAGAAACCGGCAAGGGCACGTCGACACGAGAAATGTCGAATACCGGCACATGGGGCGTCCGCGAGATTACTCAGTCGAGCGCCGAGCAAGGGCGGGACGATACGGAAAACTTCGTCAACGCCGCGGTCAAGTTCATTGAGCGCTGGAAACAGTTAAGACCGATGAAGTAGTCCTCACTTTTAAGTTCGAGGAACCCGTTCCTGCGCGATCCAAAGTGCTCCGGATCACGAATCGATGTGAGGCGCGCGCCAATTCGGTTGATTCCGTTATTTGACCCCTTGAAGAACCAGACTAGCGGCTATATATTCGCCGGCGTCGGTTTAGGAAGTAGCAATACCCCTTGTGCTGGCCCGAAGAAAACAACGTTTGCCTCACCCCCAAAGCTTCGAGTAACAGCGAACATTTTTTCCGGTAACAATTTGGAGGTTGATATGTTGGGAGGAACAATTCGGCTTTTTACAATCGTTTGTCTGGTGCTCGCCATCGCGGCGCCCGCGCTGTCTCAGAATCAGACGACCGGTGCGATCACCGGGAGAGCACAGGACGCCAGCGGTGCGCTGATTCCCGGTGTGGATGTGACGATCAGCAGCCCTGCGATGATCGGTGGTGCGCGCAATGCCGTTACCGATGAGACCGGCACGTATCGGTTCACGCTGCTGACGCCCGGGACGTACCGCGTCAGTTTCGGGCTTGGCGGCTTCAAGACAATCAATATTGATGGCAACGAAGTCGTTGCCTCAAAGACGTTGACGGTCAATGGAACGATGGAAGTTGCAACTGTTGCTGAAGAAGTCACGGTCACGAGCGCGGCTCCGACAATTGACCTGGAAGCGGCCACGGTCGGGGTGAACTGGGACAAGAACAAGCTCGACAATCTGCCGTACTCTCGCAGTCTGGCGGGTCTGACGACCATGATCCCCGGCCTTTTTCAGACATCCTTTGATGTCGGCGGGTCCAACTTCGCGACAGGATCCAACGTATCGGTCCGTTCCTACGGCCGCAGCGGCAATTCGGTTGTCTCAATCGACGGCCTGATCTGGGACCAGGGTTATGCCGACTACGGCGCCTTCGAGGAAGTGAACATCTCGACTGCATCAAAGGGTGCGGACCAGATGAATTCGGGCGTCACCGTAAACATGATCCTGAAATCGGGAAGCAACACGTTCCATGGCTCCTTCAATCAGGATCTCGAGAAGGGCGCCTTCCAGGGAACCAACATCGACGACTATCTGCGCAAGCTGGGGTATTCCGCCGGCTCGAACAAGTTCACAACGCTGCGCGAAACGTATGGAGATATCGGCGGTCCCGTGAAGAAGGACAAGCTGTGGTTCTACGTGAGCTACCGCGACAGCTACGGCGGACAGTTCTATCCCGGGTTCATTGGACTCTCCGACGGAAAACAGCAGGAGTTCTACTCGAAGCTCCAGTCGCCGACGGCCAAGCTGACCTATCAACTGACCCAGAATCAAAAGGTGGATGTGAGCTGGCAGCTCGGACGCAAGTGGCAGCCCTACCGCGGAGCCAGCCAGTACGTTCCCGTTGAGGGCGCTCAGAACCAGGATTCCTGGTCGACATTCGGGCCGAGTTTCAAATGGACCTACATCATCGGGCCGAGGATGACCGCTACAGCAGGCGTGAACCGCGGCGGCTACTGGTGGCCGGACACTCCCTGGACGAAGGGCTGCAGCCCGTCGAAGGTTTGTACGGATCCGAACGAGGTGCGGCGCGAGGACACTAACAGCGCGACAAGCGCGAGGGTTGGTCCGATCCTATCAATTTATCGCCGTCCGATTCGCTGGACGTGGAACGGTGATATCAGCTACTTCAGCACCCTCGGTGGCAGGAACAACGAATTGAAATTCGGTTACTACGGCTGGTGGGATAAATCTTATAACTCCAACTTCGGTTATCCGAACCAGCAGATCTACCGGTACAAGAGCACGGCAGCCGAGGCTAACTTCAGCGAAACGACTCCCGACAAGATCCGGGGATTGTTCCTGCATCCCGATTCCGTCGTTGTTTACGACTATCCCAATAAAGTCTCCAACGGCGGCGGCTACGAGTCCTTCTACATCAACGACAAGATCACCTGGAACCGCAAGCTGACGATCAACGGCGGCGTTCGTTTCGATCGATTCTCGTCGTGGCTGCCGGTACAGGGCAGCACGGGCGAAGGTCCGTTCTCGCCGCTGCTGATCTATCCCGAACGGCGCGATTTTCCTGTGTACGTTCGAGTCGTGCCGCGCGTGTCGTTTGCGTATGACGTCAAGGGAAACGGCAAGCTTGCGCTGAAAGCGAGCTTCGGGCGTTATACCGGAAGCAGTTCAAGCCCGGGCAGCCAGCCCGGCCTCGGTGCGAACGATGTGAACCCAAATGCCAGCAAGAACTGCACGTTCAATAACTGGGATGGCTCGATTCCGTTCAAGATTCCCGCCGGCGCCAAGCCGGCGAGCTGCAGCGGCGGAAGCTGGGATGCGGTTTCGCAGAAACTGATCGCGCCGACGTCGAGCAGGACACTCGATTCTTACTTAAAATCCGATTATCTGGATGAGTACACCGTCGGTCTCGAGGTTGGGTTCAATCGCGAGTACTCCATGCGCTTCAACGTCGTCCGGAAGTTCAACTTCCCTGGAACGACGACGCGGGATCTGGCGCAGCCTTTCGAGGCTTACACGGATGTCCGATCGTATGCGGATCCCGGTCCCGACGGCATCGCCGGTAACGGCGATGATCCGGCCGGAGGCCGTGTCACTGTCTGGTCTGTGCCATCGGCGTATCCGACGCAGGGAGAGGTCATCACCAGAGGCGTGAGCACGCGATCGAAAGAAGGTTCCGACCAGTACACGGCTTATGAAGTCACCTTCAACAAGTCGATGTCGAACAAGTGGTCGGCGCTCGCCAGCTATACGATCGATCTCAATCACGAGAGCACCAATGACTCGCAGAACCCGAACGAATTGATGTACAAGTGGGGCACGTCGCTCACGGATCTTCCGTACTGGAGCCAGGCACTCAAGATGAACGGTCAATACCAACTCCCGTGGGGCTTGATGTGGGCCGGCACGTACACCGCACAGTCCGGTTCGTGGTACGGGCGCACGGTTCAGGTGAAGGATGCGCGCGGCACCAACGTGACCGTCGGCGTCGATCCGCGCGTTGGCCGCTACCAGTGGGTCAATCTGTGGGATAACCGTATTTCGAAGCGGTTCAAACTTACGGAGAGGCAGTCCATTGAAGGCACGTTCGATCTGTTCAACACCGTGAACATCAACACCATCACGGCGTGGTCCGTCGCCTCCGGGTCCACGTACCACAAACCGACTTCGACTGGTATCATCGCGCCCCGCGTCTTTAAGCTCGGCGTGCGATACAAGTTCTAGAAAAATGCCGGCCGGCGCCGGCGTACAGCCGGCGCCTACTCCACCATCATCAAAACGAATCGGACCGTGATCAGGACCGGACTCGGAAGTGACTTCCCGTTCAGGCGGGCGGGTTCGTACGTCCATTGGCGAACACACTCGACGGCGGCATCGATCAACAAGGGATGATGCCCGCTTTCCAGCCGGATATCTTCCAAACATCGCGCTGTTCGAGTGTGGCGTAGACACTCGCGACGACTAGACGTCAAGCACGCGCTTATCCGATGATGACGGCGTCGCTTTCTTTTCTCGCGATCTGTCCGGCGACTCTCATCCATCGGACGATGCCGTTGTCGCGAATGAATTCGTGATTGACGCCCTTGTTTGGACCGGCGGCGCCGAATGCGAGGTCGGGGCCGTAGAACAGGATGGGCTGAGCGGCGCCGCCGTCGCCAACGCGTGGGCCTTCGTCGCCGGCGCGCACCTCGATCGGATTGCCGGGTCCACGGCGGTATCGGCCGGCGTACTCGGCCGTGTTGGGTTGTGCAGCGAGCGCAGTGACGTGATCGAGCGTCTCGGTGTGGCCGCGGTAGCCGCAAATCGGCTGATTGGGCTCGAGGGCGAGACCTTCATACGCTTTCAGGGTTGCGCGTTCAACGGCCTGAAGCAGACGCCAGCCCTCAGTATGGTTCGTGAGAATCGCAAATCCGAGCCGGCGCGACGGAACGATCTGCAGGTGGCAGCGGTGTCCGGCGCCGGCGGTGCCGCCGTGCGCGGCGGTCAGGACGCCGTTCAGCGTGCGCAGATGCCAGCCAAGTCCCATCTGCTCACCCGTGGGTTCTTTCCTCAACTGAGCGACAAGCATCGCCTCACGGTTTTTGCGGCCCAGCGCAGCCGGGTTTGCGCCGTCGTGTTCGCCAAGATGGAAGGCGGTGTATTTGATGAGACTGTTAAGGCTCATGTGGACTCCGCCGGCGGGAATACTCGAGCCCATGGAGTAAGGCCGCACCACTTCGGCGGCGCCTTTCTGTCCGGGACGGTGGCCGACGGTGAGCGGCCACGTGATGATCTCCGTGATGTGCGCGGACGCGCGATCGAGTCCGACAGGCTTGAAAACGAGTTCGCGGAAAGCGTCGCGAATGTCCATGCGCTCGGTCAATTCGATGAGATGGCCGAGCAGACCGAACGCCGGGTTGTTATAGCTCCAGATGCGGGCGGGCGGAGCAAGTTGAATCATCCGGCCCATCGTCCCGACCCAGCGTCCGAGTGACTCTCGTCCAAGATCCTCGACCGTGTAGTTGGCCTCCCAACCCGGGCTGTGCGTCACAAGGCTGCGAAGCGTCACTCGGGCACTCACCTCTTCGTCCTGAACCCGGAAAGCCGGAAGATATCGCCGCACCGGAGCGTCGAGATCCAGCTTTCCCTGCTCGACCAGCCGCATGACCGCCGTTGCCGTCACCGTCTTGGAAAGCGATGCCAGCTCGAAAACGGTCTCGGGTGTCACGGGTTTCGGATCGTCCACGCTGGTGACGCCGAAACCGCGCATCTGGATCTCGCCGTTCTTGATCACGCCGAACGCAGCGCCAGGGATGCCGAGTTCGCGCATGCGTTCTTCAACGAGCTTGGACAGCTCGTCGAACGGATTCTGGAAAGCGCCCTCCGCCATGCGCAGACCGCTGACCAGCGGGATGGCGGCGGCAAGAAAGCCACGTCGATTCATCATGGCAGCGGATAATAATTCCAACGCGCGCCGCTGTCCAGCAGCCGCTGTCCAGCTTGCAAGCTCCCTCCGCAAACGTCTATGCTCCAGCGACAATGACAGACTCCATTGATCGTCGTGAAGCCATTGCAGCGCTGGTGTCTGGAGCCGCGTTGCCACTGCTGTCCGCTTGCAGTCGAGAGCCGGCGTCCCCGCCGTCCGCAAGCGCAACCGAAGCCGATGCGCTCGCATTGCTGGACGAGGTCGGCAACAATCTTCTGCGGCTCTCGCCAGAAAGTGCGACGTCGTTGGGTATCGACACCGGCTCGAGATCGTCTCTGCGTTCTCAGCTTTCCGATCGCTCGGCCCAGGGACAGCAGCAGATCGCCACCCAGCTTCGGAGTGATCTGCAGCGTGTCAACGCTTTCAACACGTCGGCGCTGTCCTATGCCTCGCGAACCAGCTTCGAGGTCGTTCGCAGTGCTTATGCGAAGGCGCTCGAAGGGTTCGCGCTGCCCTACGGAGATGTTCCGGTGGGCGGCTGGCGCAACACACCCTATGTTGTGATTCAGAACGTCGGCGCATACCTCGACATCCCGCGGTTTCTGGACAGCGATCATCCGATCGAGAACGCCGCTGACGCCGAGGCGTATCTCGACCGCTTGCAGTCGTATCCAAAGCAGCTCGACGGCGAGCTTGGACGCATGCAGGCTGCGCGCGCTGCGGGCTTCGTGCCGCCCGCGTTCCTGATTGATAAAGCGCTCGCGCAAATGGGCCTGTCCGCGAAGGCGGCGCGCGAAGGAGCCTCACTCGTCGAATCGATCGAACGGCGAACCAAAAACATTGCCGGCAACTGGGGCGAGCGCGCGCGGAAGATCGCGAAACAGGAAGTTTCTGCTGCGCTCGAACGGCAGCTTCAGGAACTGCGCCTGCAGCGGGCGATCGCAACGAACGACGCGGGCATGTGGGCCCGGCCGGGCGGCGACGAGTATTACCGCTGGGCGCTCAAGACATCCACCACGACGAACATGGCACCCGACGAAGTCCACGAAATGGGCCGCAGCGAACTGCAGCGGCTGCATGCGCAGATGGACGAGATCCTGAAGCAGATCGGCTACTCGCAGGGAAGCGTCGGCGAGCGAATGAAGGCTCTGGCGAAAGATCCCCGCTATCATTTCTCCGAAGGTGACAAGGGGCGGGCCGAGATCATGGCGTTCATTCAGAATCGCCTGGACTGGATACGATCGCAGATGCCGAACGCGTTCAACCAGGTGGTGAATCCCAACATGGAGGTAAAGCGGCTGCCTCCTGAAGAAGAGCCCGGCGCGCCCGCAGCGTACGGCGGCGCGGGATCGATTGACGGCAAAATCCCCGGACGATTCTGGATCAATCTCCGCACGACAAGTCTACACAGCAAGTACAGCCTGGCCGATCTGGCGTTTCATGAGTCCATTCCCGGCCATATCTGGCAGGGCGAATACACGCATGGCATGCCGCTGATCCGGCAGTTGCTCGCGTTCAACGCGTATTCCGAAGGCTGGGGGCTCTACGCAGAGCAGCTCGGGGACGAACTCGGAGCGTACTCCACCGATCCCGTGGGGCGGGTCGGATATCTGCAGTCGATCGCTTTCCGCGCATGCCGGCTGGTCGTCGACACCGGCATCCACGCCACGCGCTGGACGCGTGAACAAGGCGTGCAATTCTTCGTGGACGTGAACGGATCGAATCCGCTGGAAGTCGCCAGCGAGGTCGATCGCTACTGCTCGTGGCCCGGACAAGCGTGCGGCTACAAGGTCGGACACAGCGAGATCAACCGGCAGCGCGAGAACGCACAGAAGGCGCTCGGATCGAAATTCGACCTGAAGGCCTTCAATGACACCGTGGTGCTCGGCGGGAACGTGCCGCTCGATGTGCTCGCGAAAAACGTCGAGGAATATGTCCGGGCGAACAAAGCCTGAATCGGCGAGCCTGCCAGGCGTTTACGGATCTGGGTTGCGCGGTCGAGGAAGCGTCTCCGGACTTCAGCGGCACCGACGAGATTTTTCAGACGCTGCGCGCATGGCAGACGGCGCAGACGCGCAGCGAGGAATTTCGCCGTCATCCCGAGTTGATGAAGGACACCGTCATCTGGAATATCCAACGCGGACTCGCGCTCAGCGGGCGTGACATTTCAGTTGCCGAAGCTGGACGCACGGCCTTGTTTCATCGCCTGCGCGAATTCTTCGAGCGCTTCGATTTCCTGATTCTGCCGGTTTCGCAGGTGGCGCCGTTTCCGCTTGAAGTGGAGTGGGTTCGCGAGATCAACGGCGTCCGCATGGAAACGTACATTGATTGGATGGCGAGGTGTTACGCCATCACGCTCACCGCATCGCCCGCCATTTCCGTTCCCTGCGGATTTACGCGCGATGGGCTACCGGTCGGTCTGCAGATTATGGGTCCGTATCGCCGCGATTTCGAAGTGCTGCAAATCGCCCACGCCTTCGAACAAGCGACACGACGCGATACCTACTGCTGCCCACGCTTCACGTAGATGTCTCTTGCTTCCTGGATCTGCCCAAGCACGTGCTGCTTTTCCTTGTCCGATCTCCAACCCGGATGCTGCTCGACCATCGTTTTCAGCTTATCGATCCAGCGCACGAAGTAGTCCGCGGATTCTTTGCTCCGAATCGGGCGGCCGCCGGCGATCACGTAGATCGGATTGGTCACGGCTTGCGGACGCGTATTCTCGACCGGATGCGTCCGCGCAGGTCCGATGGCGCGCATCGAGTACCAGCCGCTTTCGCTGACGTTCAATTCCTTCTCGAAGGATCCGTGACGGCGATCGCCGGTCAGCGGAACGCTTTCGATGACTTTGCCGTTGCGCACCAGTTCGAATCGATCGATCGGCGCGATCGAATTCAAGGCCGCGCGGAACGTCAGCTTGCCTCCGCCCGCAGGCAACTGGATTTCGTCGCCGGGCATCGACTGATTCGCGGTGAATTCGATCAGCGGTCCGTTCGTGACAAATCCGCGCCCCTTCAGCATCGCGGCCATAAAGTTGTCCCACGAGAGATTGCCTTGACCCAGATAAAAGTAGCCGCGCACCGAGCCCACCAGTTCGACGCGATGCAGGTTCGAGATCGAATCCTCGCCGCCGGTGATCGGAACTTTGAATCCGTTGTTGAGCGCGCGATACCATACATTCATCACCGCGTCGCCCGCGTTTTGCGACCACAGTTCGTGATAGCTGATCGCCTCGAGCGCGACGTCCACTGGGAATCCCTTGGCGGTGCCGAGATCGCCATTCACCGGATCGCCGTCGCCGGCGAAGGGATGCACGTAGGCGCCGATTCCGCCCTGCTGTTTGGCGTAACGAAAAATATCCGTGTTCGATGGATACAGACTTTCGATCGCGGTGCCTTCATAGCCGGTCACAAACGGCGAGATCAGATGTTCGCGCAGATTGTCCAGCGAGATGTGGCCCCAGAACGGCGGCCGGTATTCTTCGCCGACGTGCATGATGCGGTCCTTCGTCGACAGCGGATACTCGCTCTGATCGGGCGTGTAGTGCTGATAGTCCAGAATGCGATTGTCCTTGTTCGCGATCAGGTATCCGATGAAATCCGCGTCTTCGGCAGCGTTCATCAGAAAGAGATTTTCGGGCGTGTTGTGGAGGTTGCCGGCATAGTTCATGTGCACGTGGTTGCTGCCGGAGTACCAGCCCTTTGCTTTCAGATTGGTCATCCGCTTCAGCGTCAGTGTTACGGCCTGGACATCGCCCGCTTTCGCCTGAACGGTTTGCTTCGCTGGCTCGTACTCGAAACCCTTGACGGCTTCAACGCTGAACGCTCCGGGCGGCACGTCGACGCTGAAATGTCCGGGAGTGTGGAAGAGGTGTTCGTTCAAGGGACCGATGCGCTCATAGGAATCGCCGGGCGTGTAGACCTTTCCGTCCGAGGCCTTCTGATAGATCCGGGCTTCGGTTTCCTTACCCGTTTCTCCGTCGATCACGCGAACGGTGACCGTCCCCATCGGCCGCGACCAGCGCCGCGACGCGATCCGGATCAGCTTCTGTTCGCCGCCCCAGCTCTTCAGCAGTTTCAGTTGAGGCAGACCCTGTTCGTTCGAGATATAGGCGATCCATTCGCCGTCCGGCGACCATCGCGGCATAAAGCTGTCGTATTCGCCGAACGTCATCTTGTAGGGTTCGCCGCCATTGGCGGGAAGCACAAAGAGGTTGTTGAACTGACCGCCGAGATGCGAGCTGTAGATGATCCGCTTGCCGTCCGGCGACCACTGAGGACGCGTCCGGTAAAGCGTCTCTTCCTTGTGAATGAGTTTCGCCTGGCCGGAATTCATCACGTTCGGTTCTAAGGGCGCGCGCCAGATTCCGCCGGAGCCGAGAGGGATATCGCGATCGGAAATGAACATGAGTTCCTTGCCGTCGGGCGACCACGTTGGCGAGATGTGAACATCGTTGTCGCTGAAGTACAGCCGCGCGCGGCCGAACTTGTGATCGGTGGTGATGGGCGTGATCTTGCCTTTTTGTCCGTTGTTGATGTCCATCACGAGGATGTTGAACCAGCCGTTGGGATCGGTGGAGACGTATGCCAGGCGCTTTCCATCGGGCGACCATGCGGGTTCGAGGTTTTCGAAATTGCCGGTCGTCAGCGGCGTCGACTTTCCGCTGTCGACATTGAACAGCATCAGGTTGATGTTCCGGCTATCGTCGTCGGCCGTGTAGGCGATCCACTTTCCATCCGGCGACCATTCCGGCGACGAGAGGTATTCCTTCGCGTAGATGATCTCGTAGGCGATCGACTGGCCCACGCGCGCTTTCCAGATCGAGCCATCCATGGCGAATGCGATCCATTGTCCGTCGGGCGACCAGGATGGCCACCATGGCGTGCTGCTCGCCGCCGGCGGAAAATAGTAGTTGTACATGTAATTGCCGCCGGTCTTCGCGTTCGGATACGCCTGCGCCCGGGCATCCTGCACGGCGGTCAACAACAAGACGATGACGAGGAGTCGAAGTAAGGGTTTCATGGCGCGCAGTCTATATCGCCGACTGCTGTGAACGAAAGGACGGATGATGAGCGGCTGCATTCGCTACCATTTATAATGTGGCGTCACCCCCCTCCTGACGCACGTCGCTCGCAATAGCGGAACATTCGAGCTGCCTTCCGTCCCGACCACAAATTCCTCTCGGGAACGCATGGATTGCTTGCCGGACTGGTCGGCGGATGGCAAGTCGGCGCGATCTATAACATTTTTTCGGGAGCGCCGATCGGCTTCTATTCCGGAGTGACCTCGTTCAATCAATTTTCTCGGACAACACCGCGACGCTGGTTGGCAGTCTGCCGAAGAGCACGGGACAGATACAGAAGACGGACAACGGCGTGGCGTATTTCGATGGGTTCACGCAGGTTGCGGATGATCCCATCGATCGCGCTGCTGACGCCATCGCAGCTTCTGAACGCACGAAGCACATTGAAGGCGATTGCGGATTCCTCGGGAAAACCGATCGTGGTGAATCCCATGCCAGGCGCGCTGGGTTCGCTCTCCGAGACCACGATCGAAGGTTCGGGCGCGTTCCGGCTCGATGTGAATCTGATCAAGAAGATCAAGTTTCACGAAGGCAAGGAACTGCAGTTTCGCGCCGATGCCATCAATTTGCTGAACAGCCCGCAGTTTGGCTTTCCCGACCTGAACATCAATTCCACGACGTTCGGCCGCGTCACGGACGCAGGCGGGAATCGCATGATCGCCTTGAGCACCCGGATCAGCTTTTAGACTTATCTGTCGCCCACGCTTTCTCAGGCGGTGTGCGGGTTGAGCTTCGCCGGTTGGATGCCGAGCTCTTTCAGCGCGCGGTTCACGACGTTTGCATCGATGCGTTTTTCGCGGAATAGCTCGACAATTGCAGCTGATGCAACTCGTTTTTTGGAGAGTCTCACGTCGTACTAAGACTATTAAGGAGGTCGACATGGTCAGGATTTATTCGTGCCTCTTTTCATCAATCATCCTGCTGGCCACGCTGTGCTGTCCCTCCACGCCCCAGCCCGCTTGAAATTCCTTGTTGTGACACTCGCGAAGCTTTCGCCGGCGTTCACGGTTTACGGGGAACCGTTCCGAAGCCGGCCGGCGGTTTGCGATGTTTCGTCGCGGCTTCGTATGCGGAAGCGACTTTGATGAGTGCCGGTTCATCACCCGGTCCGGCCCAGAAGGCGATACTGATGGGAAGGGGGTGAGGAAGCGAGGATTTGACGGTGCTGGTAACGGAACTGTAGTTCGTCTTGTCCGCGCTTAGAGCAAACTTGGGTTCGTAAACGACCTCATTAAAACCGGCAGGAACGGCAATCTCCGGGATTCCCCAATCCGCGCTATACGGAAAACGTCCAGAAGGCCTGTCGTTGACGGCAGGTTCGCTGGGGCCGCCAATTTTTCCCACGGGGCTGGTATTGACAGGATTGACCAGTACATCGATATTGTTCTGGCGCATCACCTTCTGAACCACAAGCCGCATCACTTCGCGCATCTTCACGCGCTCTGTGATTCCGTCGGATCGAATGTCGGATTTGTACTCCCAGTTTTCCATCGCCGCCCGCCTTTCGTCGGAGAAGTACTTCGCGTTGTCGTTCAGACTGGACCAATCCTTTACGCGCTTATCCCCTCGCCGAAGGAGATATTGAGCGAGATGGAAGCTGAAGCTGTACGTCGGTGGAAAGTTTTGCACGCGGCGAAGGTTCAGTTTGTCGGAAAGCGGCGCCAGGCCTTCCGCGAGTCTCGCCATGTAATCGCGGCTGGTCACATCAAATCCCGGAACGACGAACTCCAGCGCACCCGTCCGCGTTTTCTTGGACAGATACTCGGGCATGTGGAACGGCAGGATCTCGGCGAGCGCATCCTGGAATGTGTATTTCATGTTGGGGATGGTGGAATCGTCGGGATACATGGGATCAAACGATTCCACCAGTTCCGCTCCGAGCTTGTCGCGAAGGATCTCCTTGATTTCGTCGTTGATCTGATCGCTGATGGCCGCGTCGTTTTGAACGTGCTTGACCATGTGTTCGCGCACAATTCCGATTCGCATACCCGCCAGCGGCTTCGCACGGTTCGCGTCCGCAATAAAGGTGGCGTAGGGATCTTCGGGTATAAGACCTTTCGGCACGGCGCTGTAGATATCCCGCGGGTCGAAATAACCCTGCTCCGGATCCTTCAGCGCGTCGAGGACAAGCACCGCGTCCTTGACCGTGCGGCAATGAATGCCCGCGCGATCGAGGAAGGGATCGGCGCCGATGCCGCCGCCATAGGGCAAGAGTGCTTTCGTGGTGAGCACACTGACGATGCCGGTCCGGGATGCCGGATTATGGCAGGAACCGCCCGTCTGTTCGCAGATGGAGCAAACGACCAGGTTGGCCGTGACCGAGGCGGCCGAGCCGCCGCTGGAGCCGGTGGTCTCCCGCTCGGTGTCATACGGATTGCAAGTGGTGCCTCCCCACGAACCTCGCGAAGCGGCTCCGAGGAAGTTCTTCGAGGCGGATGCCGAGCCGCCTGGATTCCCGCTGCCGGCGTTGTACTCACTGGACTCCGCCTTGGCGTAAATGATCGCGCCCTTACTTCGAAGCTCGGCCACGATCGTGGAGTCTTTCGGAGGCGCATCCATGGCGTAGTTGACATCGGCGCTTGCGGTCGTGCGCATATCCTTTGTGTCGAAGGAATCTTTAAATGAAAACGGAATGCAATACATCGGCAGCTTCTGGAGATCCGGGCGATTGCCGTAGAGCCGGTCCAATTCCGCCGCGCGCTCCAATGCGTCGGGCTGCTGGCGAAACTCGTTGCAGGCAGCCGGGCATGACGCCGGAAGCGGACCCGATGATGGAGCCGCGTCGCACGTCGCCTTGCACGACATCGATCGCTCGCCGCGGATGTTCAGGGTCTCCAGTGCGTTGAGCTGACGCACATCGGGAATGCCTGCAACCATCCCGTACTGCTGCTGGATGCCGGGATCGGACGCCGTCCTTTCCATTCTTCCGAAATCGATCGGCGGGCCGGCGTACTGATCGAGATTCGGAAGAACTGTCGATACGGGCACCGTTTGCGTCGCGAAAATCACAGGAGCGCCGGCGCGAACATTGCCTTGCGTTGCGGGAATGGACGATCCGTCTTTCGTGACAAGTTGAACGCACGCGCCGTTATAAGCCCCGGCTCGATCGATATACGCGCGGACAACGTCTGTGCATGTGGTCTGATTTCTCCGAATGGCGTTGTGGATGTCCTCGATGGTGGCTTCTTCCAGGCGAAACGGAGTAGCTTGCTGCGCGGCCGCGCCCTCAACGCAACCGCAGATGAGAGTGAGAACGACCCATAGCTTGTTCACAGTCATCGTGTGTTCCTTTCTACGGCGAGCACGCGCGTCCGGCGGAAATCATAGCAGGAACAGATTAATGCCGGCCCAGCTTGTTTATACTTGCTCCGCCTTTTGGCTCTTGCAACCATTACCTACAATGCGGAGGTGATACTGATGAAACGTCGGGAGTTTTGCGCCGGCGTGATGGCGGCCATGGGACTGACACGTCCTCGGCTAAGGGAATCTGCGGTCGCGCAAAACGCAGCCGGCTTTCCCAACGTACCGGGTCTGACCAGGTACGTCTCCGAGTTCATCGTCAACACCAGATACGAGGACATTCCTGAAAACGTCCTGGCTCTTGGACGCAAATCCATACTCGATGGATTTGGCCTCGCTCTGGCGGGTTCGGTTTCCGAGATGGGACCGCTCGTCCGCGAATACGTTGGCAGGTTTACCAACAGCACCGGAAGAGCCTCCATCATCGGAAGCGAAATGAAAGTGCCCGCCCGCTTCGCTGCTTTGGCTAATGGCATTTTCATACATGCGGACGATTACGATGATACGCAGTTGTCGGTCGCTCCGGATCGCGTGTACGGCTTACTTACACATCCCACCGTAACGGTACTTCCGCCGGCGTTCGCTTTGGCCGAAGTCAATAAGTACACCGGACGGGAATTGACCGCTGCCTATCACGTGGGAGTGGAAGTCGAGTGCAAGATTGCCGAAGCGATTTCTCCTCGCCATTACGGTGAAGGTTTTCACACGACCGGCACGATCGGTTCGTTCGGCAGCGCCGCGGCATGCGCCAGGCTCATGCGGCTGAACCCGAGGCAGACTGCGAACGTGATCGGTATTGTCGCGGCTGAAGCCGGCGGGCTGCGCAACAATTTCGGATCGATGACCAAGCCGTTTCACGCCGGCCACGCTGCCGAGAACGGCGTCGTCGCGGCAGATTTTGCGGCGATGGGTTGGACTGCGTCTGAAGAAATCCTCGAGGCGAAGAACGGTTTCTTCAACGCCGCGGGAGGCACTTTCGATCCGGCCGCAATCATGAATCGGCTCGGAAAGCCGTGGACGTTTGCCGATCCAGGAGTATCAATCAAGCCCTTCCCTTCAGGCTCTCTCACGCATCCCGCGATGGGCGAGATGCTGAAACTTGTCCGCGATAACAACCTCAAACCTGGCGATGTGGAAAAGGTGGACATGGGCGGCAACAGCGGAATGATGAACGCCCTGCTTCATCACCGTCCGGCAAATGCGCTGCAAGCAAAGTTCAGTATGGAGTTCTGCATGGCCATTCTTCTGCTCGATCGCAAAGCAGGCTTGCAGGAATTCACCGATGCCGTTGTCCGGCGTCCCGATGTGCAGGAACTGCTTCGACGCGTCAATTTCTATGTGAATGACGATTCTGAGAAAGCCGGCCTGAATAAGATGACCAGCATTCTCAAGATTCATCTAAAGGGCGGACGCACGGTGACTGGACGCGCTGAATTTGCAAAGGGCCACCCATCGAATCCGATGAGCTACGACGAAGAGGCGGACAAGTTCCGGGGTTGCGCGGAATTCGCCAAATGGCAGGCTGCAAAAGCGGAGTCCGTCATCCAGACCGTGAAAGCGCTGGACAGCGCCCCCGATGTAAGCAAGCTGTCCGCTGCCTTGACGAGGTGATCCATGAAAACCAGGACCGTGATCCTCATCGTTCTGTTCGTGCTGGCTGCGGGCCCCGTGGTTCGCGGTTTCCAGACCGAACCGCTTTACGATGCGCTTCTCTTCGGCAAAGACACCATGATCCCAACGCGGGACGGCGGTCCGAAGCTGGCGACGGATATCTATCGGCCGGCGCGAAACGGAGTGTCGATTCCGGATCGCATGCCGATCCTGCTGCAGCGCACTCCGTATAACAAGGAAGGAGCGGGCCTCGTCGCGCAGGCGAAATATTTTGCGCAACACGGATACGTCGTCGCCTTGCAGGACATTCGCGGTCGCTACAAGTCCGAGGGATCGTTTGGCAAGTACGACGAGTCCAGCGCAAATGACGGGTTCGACACGATCCAATGGCTTGCGAAACTGCCGTACACCGATGGACAGGTCGGGATGTGGGGAACGTCTTATGCCGCCCACACCCAGGCGGACGCTTCGAAAGTGCATCCTCCAAATCTGAAAACGATGTTGCTCAACTTCGGTGGCCTTTCGAATGGATGGAACGTGAAGATCCGCAATCACGGCGCATTCGAATTGGGTCAGCAACTGGGCTGGGCCTTCGATGAAGCCGGCGCGGGCGATCCACTGGTGAAGGCGGCCTTGGACGCCGAACCCGTTGAAAAATGGTTCGCCGCGATGCCGCTTCGCAAAGGTCTCAGTCCTTTGTCGGCATCGCCAGAGTTTGAAAGCTACCTTCTGGAAGAAATGACTCACGCCGATTACGACGAATATTGGAAAGGCCTCGGGAACAACTGGAGTCAGTACTACAAGGAGACGTCGGACGTCCCGATGCTGCACGTCGGTGGCTGGTATGACAGCTACACGGCGAGCACCTTCGAGAACTTTGCCGGATTATCGAAGATCAAGAAATCTCCGGAGCGGCTATTGGTCGGACCCTGGACTCACGGCGGGAACGCGAGTTCGTCCGCGGGCGACGTCGAGTTCGGTCCCGACGCCGCGATCACGAATTTCGCAAACGAGTTTCACCTTCAATGGTTCGATCATTATTTGAAAGCCAAACCGACTAAAGTTCGCGACTGGCCGCCCATCCGATTGTTTGTCATGGGAACCGGCGACGGACATAAGGACGCCAAAGGCAAGCTCTTCCATGGCGGCTACTGGCGCGACGCCAATCAGTGGCCACTGCCCGAAGCGAAGTTTGTCCATTACTACTTCCAACCTGACGGATCGCTGAGCACGACCGCGCCGGCGGCGAGCGGGCAACCGACCGTTTATCGATACGATCCGCAGAATCCGGTTCCCACGATCGGCGGAGCGTTCTCGGGCGCATTGAAACGAGGTCCGTTCGATCAACGCGAGCGCGAATTCAAGAGTCTCAGAGGCGGTTCGGAAAGTGGATTCTATGGCTCGAAGCCGCCGTACCTGCCGCTGAAGAGCCGCGCGGACGTCGTCGTTTTTCAGACCGAACCGTTAAAAGAGGATATGGAAGTTATCGGCCCTATCGTCGTCAACCTGTTTGCTTCGTCGACCGCCGTCGATACGGACTTCACGGCAAAACTTCTCGACGTCTATCCGCCTGGTAAAGACTTCCCCAATGGCTTCGATATGAACCTGACCGACGGAATCATGCGAGCCCGGTATCGCAATTCGCCGGAGAAACAGGAACTGATGAAACCCGGCGAAGCGTACAAGTTCGTCATCGAACCCTTCCCCACTGCGAATGTCTTCAAGAAGGGGCATCGGATTCGAATCGACATCTCGAGCAGCAATTTCCCGAGGTTTGACGTGAATCCCAACACCGGCGAACCTCTCGGCCAAAACCGCCGAATGATTGTCGCGGACAACTCCATCTACCACGACGCCAATCACCGGTCCCACGTGGTTCTGCCGATCGTGCCACGTACCAGGGTGCGCGACAAATCCATAAAGGATGATTAATGGCATTGGGCTTCGGATTATTCCTGGCGGATTATATGCGCTGGGAATAGGAGGTCTGATGACGGCATCCCTGCAGGTTCTGGAACGTAAGCGCACGACGATCACGGGTGCCTGTACTCCCGAAGCCGTGGGCGGAACGTTCACCTTTTCCCGGCGATGATTCAGCGTCGCCCTTTGTAAACAACACCCGCTTTGACGACCGTCTCGACGTGGGATAACGCGACGATATCGAACAGCGGATCGCCGTTCACCACAATGATGTCCGCGAGCTTGCCGGGTTCGATCGTGCCGAGTCTTCCGCCCTGCCCGATGATTTGCGCATTGACTCGTGTCGCGGCCGCGATGGCTCGCGCCGGCGACATGCCCATGTCCACGTGCACCTTGATCTCCCGCCACAGCGCTTCGTTGTGGAAATTCATCGGCGTCCCGGAATCGGTTCCCATTCCCATCACGGCTCCAGCCTCAATGAATTGCTTTACGCCGCGCTCCCGGTACAGGATTTCGCGATCGGTTCGTTGAAAGTAAGAAAGGGCCCACCAGGTCCTGAGCGAATTCTGCACTTCGGCATAGATGTCGGGACCGAACGCGCTCAGCAACTCCGGATCCTGAAGACGTTCCGGGAAGGCTGCGGTGTCCGGATAAATCCAGCTTCGATGCGCCGCGGTGACAACAACCGGCCGGCCGC
>JAHFTY010000075.1 GCA_023265365.1 Acidobacteriota bacterium | reverse complement strand
AATGACGAGTTCGGGCATGCCTAAACCAAACATGAGATCCTCCTGGACTGTGAAACCCCTGAAGTATACCGGAGCGAAACTAGTTCGTCCATGTGTAATCCCAGAGATAGCGGTGCCGCTTGCTGCTCATCTGCGGTTCGGGAATAACGACGCGATACCGGCCGTCAAAGAGGGTCATCACCAGTGCGAAAATTCGTCCATCGGGCTCACGATAAACGAGATAAAAGAAATCGCGGCTGCGCCCTTCACGGGTGCGCTGCTCCAGGATGCGGCCCCGCTGGAAGTGTTCGGCCAGCAGAGCCCGGACCTCGTTGTCTTCGGGTTCCCGGATCTGGCCCGAGTCCAGGCCGACGCTGACCACGACGTCGGACAGGAGCGAATCGAAGTCCTCACGTTCCATGTCGGTCATGAACTTCTCGGCTGCGAGAAGCGGCGGCTCGTAAACAAAATAGTAGTAGTAGCCCAGAGCCGTCGAGCCCACGGCGAAAATGCCGATGAAAAAGAGAAGCGAGATGCGTTTCTGCATAACGATTATTTTATTACCGCGCGGTCGCGTTTCCGGATGTCATCGATTTTGCGATTGTACTCGGAGAAGCCGTCCCTGCCCATCAGGGCGAACGTCAGCTTCTTTCCATATTCGACTCCCGGCTGGTCGAAAGCGTTAATGTCGTAGAGTTCGCCTGCGTACGCGGTCAGGTATTGCGAGAACATGAAGAGCTCGCCCATTGAATCTTCATTGATGCGGTCCATCCAGACGGTCGCATTCGGACGCGACGCTTCGGTCAGCGCGATTTCCGTCGCCTGCCGTTCCGCCTGGAACAATTCGGCCATGGTCTTATTTTGCAGGTAGGCCATGGAGTCGAATGTCGCGAACGCGTGTTCGATGGAGACCGGGTCTCGGAACTCTCTGACCGCCCACAAGAGAAACGATTTGTCGTTGGGACCCTCGATGAACAGCTGCAACTGCGAATGCTGGTCCGTCACCCCCAGCGCCGCCGTCGGCGTCTGTCCATAGTAGACGTCGCGGCCGCGCCGATCGACCTTCTTGCCGAGGCTTTCCCCCCAGAGTTGCTTGAACCAGAATGCGAATTTCCACAGCGCCTGCGAGTAGGGAAAGAGGACGAGCATTTTTTTCTGCCGGTCCCGTTCGAGAACGAACTGAATGAAGGCCGCGGCCATGGCCGGGTTTTCGAGGAAGGGTTTCTGCGATTGAATGGCTGCGCGTTTGGCGCCTTCCATCAGTTCGTGAACATTGAGTCCCAGGAGCGCGGCCGGAAGCGTCCCCACCGGAGTGAGCACGGAGAATCGTCCGCCGACGTTCGGAGGAATGGCAAAGACCGGATATTTCTCCTGCCGGGCGATCTGCAGGAGGTCGCCTTTTTCCGGATCGGTCGTGACCGCGAAGTGTTCCTTTGCGCGGCCGCCCAGCGCTCCGGTCATCCACCGGTGAACGACGCCGAAGGTCGACATCGTCTCGGCGGTGACGCCCGACTTGGCAATGACGTTGACGATGGTGTCCTCGGGCACGAGCGTGTCGAGTGTGTCTCGAACGAAGTCGGGATCGATGTTATCCAGGACAACCAGTCGTTTTCCGCTGTTCGGCCTTCCCAGCGCCGCATCCAGGGCCGCAGGGCCAAGCGCCGATCCGCCGATGCCGATCACGAGCACGGCCGGAAAAGCGCGGTCCTTCGCGAACCGGGCGACGGCCAGGGTGGTTTCGTCGTCGAACGGGACGTCCGCGAATCCGAGATTCCCCGCGGCCCGCGCCGTTTCGAGGTCCGCAATCAGGTGCTTCGACGACGAGTCCATCTTCTCGAAGGCGATCTTCGGAATGCCGTGCGCCGCGCCCACCGCGGTGTCCAGAATGTTGGTGTAGTCGAGTTCGAGCATCGTTCGATTCCTCCCGGAGAGTGGGTTTCAAGAAATTGGTTTTGTTGGTCGAACCGCCCCGCCGCTCGGCGGCGCCCCGCCTTGGCCAAGGCGGGGAAAAGCCTCAACATTTCACCTCCTCAACGAGGGTGGCGCGAAGCGCCGGGGTGGTGGGACTCCGGAATGTCCCCGCCTCACTCCAGCCAGTTTTTGGGTTCCACGCTGATCGATTTGAACTCCAGCAATCGCACCATGCCCGGTTTTGCCCGCTTCGGTTTCACGATATTCTTGCGGCGCGTGTAATGGACTTCAACCTTCGATGAATTCCTCGCCTGCGAGTAAAACGCTGCCAACTGCGCTGCTTTCGTCAGGATGTTCGGATCCGGTTCCTTGTCGCGATTCGGATTCCGGATCACCACGTGCGACCCGCTGTAATCGGCGACGTGCAGCCAGAAGTCGTCGGGTCCCGCAATACGAAACGTGACTTCGTCGTTCTCCCTGCCGTTCCGGCCGATGAAGACTTCGCGTCCGTCGATCCGGATGCTGCGCAACCGGCGCCGATCCGTTTCGCGTTCCGCGGCCGCAGGGGCTGCCGAGACTCTTTCCTTGTTGAGCCGGTCGGCAATGGCGAGCCAGGTATCCCAGTCCCGGACGACCTGCAACCGCCTGACCTGCGCGTCCAGCCCCTCTCTCTTGTTGCGGACGGCGGCCAGTTGTTGCGCCACCATCTGTTTGCCGCGTCCGGCCTTGGCGTGCCGCTTGAACATGCGGTCGATGTTTTCACGGAGCGAGAGCGCCGGGTCCAGAGCGATTTCGATTGTCCCGGGCTTCTCGGCGAAGTAGTCGTTCGCCGTCACGGATGCATAGTGCTGCTCCATATCCATTCCGCAGGAGGTCAGCAACTGCGCTGTTCGATGAAGGCCCGCCGCCTCCTCGTACTTCCGTTGTTCCTTCAGCAAACGCTTTTCCCGGTCGGCAAAACGCTTCGCCGCTTCCCGCAAATCGCGAAGAACGGGCGCCTTCGCCTGATCCAGCAGCTTCCGGCTTTCCATTTCGTCGAAATAGAACCGGGCCGCCTCAAGAATGCTTCCGAAGCTCTTCGAACTGTGGGTCCGTTCCAGCGACTCGAGTTGCACCGGACTCACCACCGCTTTGCCCAGCCTCTGCAGATCGTTGGTCTCCAGAATGTGAGTCAACGGCAGTTCGGAATAGATCCACGCCGAGTGCGAAGTGGCGCGAACCTGAGTCAACAGATTGCGGATTTCCTGGGAGATCGGCCGGCCGCTTTTCTTCTGGCGGTACACAAGCTCGCCCGCAAAAATGGGTCCCGTGCCGGCGACGTTGGCGATCAACCAGGCCCTGGGATCCTCGGCGTGTGCATAGCCCTCGAGCTCGGGAGGGTCTTCGGTGAGAATCCTCTCCAGGTCGATGCGAGCGCCGGCGGAAGGCGGGAGGTAGGCTTCGTACTCGGAGATTCCGTGTTGCGGAGTCACCGGCAACAGCGATGCCAGAACGCGGCGCTCGGCATCGAGAAGAATCAGATTGGGGGCGTTCGGCAGCAGTTCGACCACAAGGGACATCGTTTCGAGTTCCCGGGAGGGAACCGCCGTCTTGAAAACGAATTCGGCGACGCGTTCGGAAAGCGGTTTGTTGAACGAAACCAGCTCGGCCGAGGTCAGGTGCTTGCGGAGCACCATCAGGAAATCCGTCGCGGGGCTTTCCATGGGAGGCCTTGCTTCGGAAGGATAGAGAGCGGGATGTCGCGGGTCGACGACGATCTTGAGGGCGGGTAGTCTATGGGAACGGGTCTGAAAGATAAACCCGTCCGGCTGATGTTGGATGATGCGGCGAATGACGATCTCCGCCATTGCCGGTTTCAGGTTTTCAGCGAGACCGGCCAGCGCGAAGTTTTCCATGAACTGATTGTATCGTTTTACGCCCGCCTGACGAATGTGCCCGAAACTTTGTCGGCCCAGGTGAGGTGTTCCGGATCGATGACAGCCCAGAGAAAGCCGAGCATCACGGGCAAAATCGAGATCAGGTACCCGAAGCCGCGAAGGCAGGAGCCCCGCGGATCCAGCGGCTCGTCATCGCGCGTCACGACGACCAGCCGGTATGCCTTCATGCCCGGGGTCTGGCTGCAGCTAAGCATGAACAGGAAAAAATAAATCGCGACCAGCAGAAGATACCCGGCGCCATAGATTCCCAGGACGCGCCTGTCCAGCAGCGGCACACCGGAGGGCATCTGGAGATACGTCACGATGACGAATATCAGGTAGATCCCGCCGGCAATCGCGAAGTCGGCGAGTCCGGCGGCGAGCCGGGAGGTGAGGATGTCTCCCTGGTATTCCGGGAAGGTGAAGGACGGCGAATGTTCCGCTTCTTCGAAGTCGAGTTCAGGCTGATGTTCTTCGATGGAAATGACAGTGCGTTTCTTTCGCTCCATTGCGGCGCATTATACTTGGTCGGGAATTGATGCTCAATCTGGCTCTGCTCTTACTACTCTTCTTTCAGCAAGCGGGCGAACTCGAGCTCAGCGTGGATCCGAACACCGGCAGGCAGCGGTGCGACGAGAACGTCTGCACGGCCAGCGGAGACGTCATCCTGAAGTATCAGGATTTGCAGGTGAACGCCGATTCGCTGACGTGGAATCGTCAGACAGGGGACGTCGCAGCGGAAGGGAACCTGCGGTTCACTCGTGGCGAAGAGAAAATCGAAGGCGATCGCATCGAGTTGAATATCCGGACCCGGGCGGGGCGAATCGTCAATGCCAAAGGATATATCGGTCCCGGCTTTTACGTGTCGGCGGCCGAAGCCATCCGCTACGCGGACGGCCGTTATGAACTGCATGACGCGGACGTGACGTCCTGTGCGGAAACCGATCCCGACTGGACGCTGCGCTTCAAACGCGCCTTTCTCGTTCCCGGAAAAAGCGTGACCGCTGCCGGTTCCGTCTTCCGGTTGCAGGGAATACCGCTCTTCTATTTCCCCTATATCGCCGTTCCCGCTCAGAACCGCGACCGCTCGACGGGTTTTTTGATGCCGGGTACGGGGACCTCCAACACGAAAGGCCGCAGTTTCCGCGAGGCGTTTTTCTGGGCCATCGACCGCAGCGTGGACGCGACCATCACGGGCGAATATTTCACGAAGAGGGGACCGGCGGCGGGTATCAATTTCCGTGCGGTCCTGAACCCGGCGTCATACGCGGAAATCAACGCCTTTTTCGTGCGCGACAAGCAGGGCCAGGGGGGAAGGAGCGCGAGGATCTTCAACTACACGGATCTGGGGCATGGCTACCGTGCGGTCGCGGACATGAACCTGGTCAGTTCGTTCGTCTTCCGGCAGGTTTTCGAAGACGGCCTCGGCCTGATTTCTTCTCCGATCGAACACCGCCTCGCTTATCTGACACGCAATCAGCCGAAGTACAGTTACAACATCCTGTACAGCCAGACCGGGATCTTCTTTCCCGATCAACCCAACGTTGTGACGCGCAAGTTCCCTTCGTTCGAAGCGGGCGCCTCCCAGCGCCAGATCCTGAATCTGCCCGCCTACTTCACCATTCAGTCCGGCCTGTCCGCCATTTCGAGAAAAGACACGGCGTTCAAGACCCGCCGTTTCGTCGGGCGCATGGACGTTCAACCTGTACTCGAATTGCCCGTCGTTCGAACTCCCGCGTTCGAATGGAGTCACCGCATCGCCGTTCGGGAAACGTACTATTCGCAGTCGCGCCCGCAATCCGGGAGGCAAGGCGCGATGAACCGTTTCCTTCTGGATTACAGTACGCGCTTCACAGGGCCGCAACTCGAGCGTGACTTTGGAACGTGGCGGCACGTGGTGGAGCCGAGCGTCGAGTATCGGTTCGTCACGGGCGCGGACCGCTTCAAAAGGACGATTGTGGTCGACGACGTGGATCTGCTCAGCAACAACAACGCCGTCGAGTACGCCGTCACGAACCGTTTCCTGACGTCCCGCGAAATCTTCAGTTGGCGTATCGGACAGGAGTATTACTTCGATCCCACGTTCGGCGACGCGATCCGGCCGGGCGCCCGAAACACATTTGGAGCGCTGCTGAATCTAACCGGGTTCGGTTTCGCCGATGGGCGCCGGCGTTTTTCTCCGATTGTTTCGAACATGCGCCTGTCGACGAGTCCAAGCACGTCGACCGACCTTCAAATCGACTACGATTCGGAAAGACATCGATTCGAGAGCGCGGGCATTTCCGGCGGGGTCAATCGAGGCCAGGCGTTCGGGAACGTCGCGTATTTCTTCCGAAGAAATTCCCCAATCCAGTTCGCCAGCAATCAGCTTCGCGCCAATTTCGGGTACGGCAACCAGGTGAAACCCGGACTGAGCCTCGCGTTGAGCGCCGCATACGATGTGCAGCGGCGACTTTTCCAGGAGTCGATCACGCAGGTTGGCTATAATTGGGACTGTTACGGAGTCAGCCTCGAGTGGACGCAGTTTCATCTCGGAGCCCGCAGAGAGAGCCAGTACCGGTTCCAGTTCTCCCTGAAAAACATCGGAACCTGGGGCAACATCCGGCCGCAGGATCGCATATTCTAGGAATCCAATGTCATTTCCGACACATCGCATGCGCCGGCTTCGGCGAACTCAACGGCTGCGGAATCTGGTGCGTGAAACGCGGCTGACACCCGAGTCGATGATCTATCCGATTTTTGTTTGTCCCGGCTCGAACGTCCGCAAAGAGATCGGCTCCATGCCCGGTCAGTACAACCTTTCCGTCGACCAGGCCGTCAACGTCGCGCGTGAGGCGGAAAAAGCGGGAATTGCGGGCATCATCCTTTTCGGAATACCTAAAGAGAAGGACGAACTCGGATCGGACTGTTATTCCGACGATGGAATCGTTCAGGAAGCGCTGCGCGCCATCCGCGAAAATGTCCGCGATCTGCTGCTGGTCACGGATATTTGCCTTTGCGAATACACCTCTCACGGCCATTGCGGTCTGATCCGCCACGGCGATGTCGAGAATGACGCCACCCTGCAGTTGCTGGCCGAATCCGCGCTCACTCACGTGCGGGCGGGAGCGGACATGGTTGCGCCATCGGACATGATGGACGGACGCGTGATGGCGATCCGCCACAAACTCGACGCCGAAGGATTCAGCGGAATTCCGGTCATGGCGTACTCCGCAAAGTATGCGTCCGCCTTCTACGGGCCTTTTCGCGAAGCGGCCGGCTCCGCGCCGCAGTTTGGCGACCGGCGCAGTTACCAGATGGACCCGCCCAACGCGAGGGAAGCGCTCCGGGAAATTCAACTGGATGTGGATGAAGGCGCGGACATCGTTATGGTCAAGCCCGCGCTCGCCTATCTCGACATCATCGCGCGCGCCCGGGAGGCGTTCGACGTGCCGCTCGCCGCATATCAGGTGAGCGGCGAGTACGCCATGATCGAAGCCGCCGCCCGAAACGGCTGGATCGACCGCGAACGCATCATCATCGAGTCCGCCACGGCCATCAAACGCGCCGGAGCGGACATCATCCTCACTTACTACGCACTGGAACTGGCGAGACTCCTGTCATGAACCACTCGGAAGAACTTTTTTCACGCGCGCAACGGGTGATCCCCGGAGGCGTCAACTCGCCCGTCCGCGCGTTTCGCGCGGTCGGCGGCAAGCCGCTGTTCATCGAGCGCGGCCAGGGATCGCATATCTGGGACGCCGACGGCAGGGAATACATCGACTACGTCGGCTCATGGGGACCGCTCATTTTCGGCCACCGGCCGCCCGAAGTCCTGGACGCTCTTCGCGGCGTCCTCGAGATCGGAACGTCTTTCGGCGCGCCCACTGCTCGTGAAGTGGAACTCGCCGAAATGATCTGTTCAATCGTTTCGTCCGTCGAAAAGGTCCGGCTTGTGAGTTCCGGCACGGAAGCGACGATGGCCGCCATCCGCGTCGCGCGCGGTTTCACCGGCCGCGAGCGCATCGTCAAGTTCGACGGCTGCTACCACGGTCATGGCGACAGCCTTCTCGTGAAGGCAGGATCCGGCGTCGCGACTCTCGGTTTGCCGGATAGTCCGGGTGTGCCTGCCGCGCTCGCGCAACTCACCACGGTATTGGCGTTCAACGATTTTGACGCATTGCGCAACGAACGGTGGGGCGACGTCGCGTGCGCGATCATCGAACCCGTGGCCGGCAACATGGGCACGGTTGCCCCGGAGCCGGGTTATTTGGAATTGCTTCGTGAGGTCACGAAGGCTTCCGGAACGATTCTCATCTTTGACGAGGTGATGACCGGATTCCGCCTCGCCCTTGGCGGCGCCCAGCAAAAGTACGGTATTCGTCCCGATATGACGACGATGGGGAAAGTCATTGGCGGCGGTTTGCCCGTCGGCGCATACGGCGGCCGCGCCGACATCATGAATCAGGTTGCGCCGGCAGGCCCGATCTATCAGGCCGGAACACTTTCCGGAAATCCGCTGGCGGTTTCCGCCGGGCTCGCGACGTTGAAACGGCTTCGAAACGAAAACCCGTTTGGGCCGCTGGAAGAACGGGGTGCGCGCCTGGAGACCGGCATTCGCCAGGCGATTCGCAGTTCCGGCGTCGCGGCAGAGTTCAACCGGGTGGGCTCCATGTTTACGCTGTTCTTTACGGGCCAACCGGTCCGCGACTTCACAACAGCGAAAAACTGCGACACTCAGCGCTTCAATCGGTTCTTCCACTCCATGCTCGGTCAGGGAATCTACCTGCCGCCCTCCCAGTTTGAGGCCGCCTTTATTTCCGCCGCGCACACGGACGCCGATATCGATCGCACCGTCGCCGCTGTGGAGAAGGCTTTATAGGTGACCACCCCGGCGCTTCGCGCCACCCCTCCTCGTCGAGGAGGGGAAAACGCTTCTCCTCGATTTCCCTTTATTGGGACAGCAGTGTCCTCAACGAGGCGGGGTGCCGCGAAGCGCCGGGGTGGTCCGGAGAAACAAGAATGAACTCCTTAAGAACGGCGCCATTTGGGGCTTGGAGGTCGCCGATAACGACGGACCTCTTGACGAAAGCAGGCATCGGCCTTTCCCAGATCGAAGTCACCAGCGACGGAATCTACTGGCTTGAAAGCCGTCCACTCGATGCAGGCCGCGTCATTGTGGTGCACGAAAAAAGAGGCGACGTCACTCCTCCTCCATACAACGTCCGGACCCGCGTCCACGAATATGGCGGCGGCTCGTACTTTGCATTCGGAACGACCCTCTTCTTTTCGAACTTCGTGGACCAGGCGCTTTATCGAAAAGATCAGGGCGCCGGTCCGCGGCCGATCACACCGGCGCCGAAATTCCCTGCGGGGTACCGATTCGCGGATGGCCGCATCACGCCGGATGGAAAGATCATCATCTGCGTCCGCGAAACGCACGGCGAGAATGCGGAGGCCATCAACGATCTCGTCGCGATTCCGTCCGACGGATCCGCCGAACCCCGCAGTATTGCCGGCGGCGCCGACTTCTATTCGTTTCCGCGGATCAGTCCTGACGGGAAGCGTCTGGCGTGGACCGAGTGGAGCCATCCGCGGATGCCGTGGGACGGAACGGAGCTTTGGGTCGGCGACCTCGCAGACGATGGCGCGGTCTCCAACCCGCGCCACATCGCCGGCGGAAAGACCGAGTCCATCTTTCAGCCGGAATGGAGTCCGGGCAACCGCCTTCATTTCATTTCGGATCGAACGGGCTGGTGGAATCTTTACGAGGAGCGCGACGGGAAGATCGTTGCGCTGGCGCGCATGTCTGCGGAGTTTGGGGTGCCCCAGTGGGTCTTCGGATTGTCGCGTTATGCCTTCCTCGAGAATGGACGCATTGCCTGCCTTTACAGCATGAACGGTTTCGATTACCTCGGCTTCGTCAAGTCCGATATGCCGGGGATTCAGCCGATGGACCTTCCATTCGACACCATCGCCGACATCCGGTCCGACGGCGCACACCGGCTGTACCTGATTGCCGCTTCATCGACGGCGGCTGCCCAGATCCTGCAGTTGAATCTGCGGGACGCCGGTTATCGCGTGATCCGGAAGAGCATGGAGATCGAGATCGATCCCGGGGATCTTTCGGCTCCGGAGTCGATCGAGTTTCCGACCGAGCGGGGCCGGACGGCGTTCGCGCTGTACTATCCGCCGACGAACAAGAACCACCGGGGTCCCGAAGGCGAACGTCCTCCCCTGCTGGTGCTGAGTCACGGCGGTCCCACGGCTGCAAGTGGATCGGCCCTGCGATTGCCGATCCAGTTCTGGACAAACCGTGGATTTGCGATCGTCGATGTCAACTACGGCGGAAGCACCGGATACGGTCGTCCCTATCGGGAGCGTCTGAACGGGATGTGGGGCGTGGTCGACATGGAGGATTGCATCAACGCCGCACGCTTTCTCGAAAAACGCGGTGACGTCGACGGCAGACGCATGGCGATACGCGGCGGCAGCGCCGGCGGCTACACGACGCTATGCGCGCTGGTCTTCGGCCATGTGTTCGCCGCGGGCGCAAGTTACTACGGAGTTGCGGATTTGAAGTCGCTGATGCAGGACACGCACAAATTCGAGTCGCGCTACCTGGATGGCCTGGTCGGACCCTATCCTGAAGCCGAAAAGACCTACCGCGATCGTTCACCGGTGCATTTCGCGGAGCGTCTGTCGTGCCCCGTCATTCTGCTGCAGGGCCTGGAGGACAAGGTCGTTCCGCCGTCCCAGGCGGAAACGATGATCGAGGCGCTTCGGAAGAAGAACCTGCCGTTTGCGTACGTTGCGTTTCCGGCGGAAGGGCACGGCTTCCGTGAAGCCGCCAATATCAAGCGGGCGGCGGAAGCGGAACTGTATTTCTACTCGCGCGTGTTCGGCTTCACGCCCGCGGACGATATCGAACCCGTCACGATCGAAAACCTGGCGTGAGACACGTCTCAGGACCGGCGGCGATAGAGATGGACCGTGCCGGTGGATGGCGTCCGCGCTGAAGCCACGTCTTCCCACTCGCGCTTCAGAATCTTTCCCTGTGCGTGCCACAGTTGATCGCCCTCTTCCGTGATGACCCACCGAATGCCGGCGTCGATCGAGTTCAGGCCGGCGTCGTATCGGGCTTTGTTCATTTCATTGATGAATCGCTTCATCGGGATTCCGGTCGCCCAGACCACGGGGTGAACGATGCGCGAATTCGTCAGGATGAAGCTGGAATCGTCATGCTGAGCGGCGATATCCGCCTTCAGACGATGAGCGATTTCGACGAACGGCGGCATCCAGAAGCTCTGGTTATGAACTCCTTCGATGTAGAACAGGTTCTTACTCAGTTGATCCGCGGGTCCTTCCTCGCTTCGTTCGGGGATCGGATTGGGGAGGAACATCAGTCCAATCACTCCGAGCGCGTACACTCTGCGGCGCTCGGCCTGCCTGAAGATGAAGAACAGAGTGAATGCCGCGAGTGCCGGCAGCGTGGCCGCCATGACCGTTCCGTAGCGGACGTTGTAGATGGTGTCCATCTCGTCCTTGACCATGCCGGGCATCATCACCGGAATCATGTTGGCGTAAAGGTTGTAGCAGTAGAAGAGGAAGGGGCCGGCCGCGAGCGAAACCACGATGACCGTTTTCCGCCATCCGGCCTCCCGCCATAAAAACAGTGCAAGGATTATCCCCGCAAACGCCAGCCAGAGAACGCCGGGGTTCAGACAGTAAGCCACATCGACCCAATAAGTGCTGACGGACTCGAAGATCCGGCCCGCGGTCGGAAACAGTTTGCCGGTCCGGAAGAAATACTCCTGCGCGTAATCTCGCGCCGAGCCGCGGCCGAAAGCGAACATCAGGGGATCGTCGAAATACACCCGGTTGTAGATCATCCACAGCAGGGGTCCTGACGAGGCGGCTCCCGTGAACAGAATCGTCCACACGAATCGCCGTTGGCGCGCGACGATGAAAACGACAAGGATCGCGGCTATCGCGATGGACCAGCCTTCATACCGTGTCAGCGTTCCCGCAAAAACCATCAGGCTCGCCAGCGCGAAATCGCGGGGCCTTCCGTTGTGAGCCCAGCTCACGAGGTAGTAGACCAGTCCTGCTGCGCAAACCACCATGAGAGGTTCGGTCATCGGCGTCGCGAACAAGTAGATGAGGCGCGGATTCAACGCGAAAAACATGAACGCCAGCCAGCCGGCCGGGCGCGAACCGGTCCACGTGACTGCGGTTCCGTAGAGAAACCAGGCGGTACCCACAAAGCAGGCGGCGCTGAGCAGGCTGCCCGCCAGGCCGGTCGTCCATAGAATGTCGACCAGCGTCAGCGGCGAAATCAGGATGTGCTGCAAAGGGAGCCAGATCGAGCCGAGTTGATTCAGTCCCGGCGTGGTGTTGTCCCAGAGTCCCCGGGCCTTGTTGACATGCGCGATGGCGTCGATGTGAACGTAGGTTAGATCGTGGTGAACGAGATAGACCAGCGCGACCGAAATGATGGTTGTTGCGATTGCGAGGACGGCCCGCTTGTCCGAACTGGTTTCCCGCTGCATCCGTCAATGATAGTCGAATATAATCCCGCCCCATGAGAACCCCAAAACTTAGCCTTAAAACTCTTGCCCTCCCGGCAATGGCCGGACTGCTGTGCGCCGTCCTGACGACCCGGGCGGCGCCGGGCGCCGATACCGCCGGTTTTGCGAATGGCGCAGTCGTATCCGTCGATCCGATCGCCTCGAACGTCGGAATGGAAATCCTGAAGAAGGGCGGCAACGCAGTCGACGCCGCGGTGGCGACCGGATTTGCGCTGGCCGTGACGCATCCGACGGCCGGCAACCTTGGGGGCGGCGGTTTCATGTTGATCTATATGGCCGACAAAGGCGGACAGGTGGCCGGTATCGATTTTCGCGAGAAGGCGCCCGGGAAATCCACGCCCACGATGTTTCTCACCAACGGCGAAGTCGATCAAAAGAAGGCGGACGTCGGCTATCTCGTGATCGGAGTCCCCGGCTCGGTGCGCGGTTTCTACGAAGCCTCGAAGCGCTACGGAAAGCTCGATTGGAAAGCCGTTGTCGAACCCGCCGTTAAACTGGCGCGCGACGGATTCGTCGTGGACGAGGTCTTGTCACGGTCGCTCAAGGGGCAGGAACGGGTCATGGAGACGTTTGCCGAATTCGGCCGCGTCTACCGAAAAGCCGGCGGGAAATTCTACGAGCCCGGGGAAACCATCAAGCTTCCCGAACTCGCCTGGACCCTCCAGCAGATCTACGCGAACGGCGCCGACGGTTTTTATAAAGGCGAGGTCGCGAAAAAACTGGTCGCGGGCGTTCAGGCCGGAGGCGGGATTATCACCATGAACGACCTTGCGGACTATCAGGCCCGCGTGCGGACTCCTGTTCGCGGCGCCTATCGCGGTTATGAAGTGATCGGAATGCCGCCCTCGAGTTCCGGCGGAACGACGGTCATCCAGGCGTTGAACATTCTGGAAGGCTACGATATTGGTGAGATGAAGCGCCGCGATACGAAGGCGATTCATCTGTTGACCGAATCGATGCGCATCGCTTTTTACAACCGCGCGAAATATCTCGGCGACACCGATTTCGTTCAGGTGGACCTTCCGAAGCTGACCTCGAAGAATTTCGTGAAACCGTTCCGCGACAAAATCGACATGAATCACGCGATGAAGAGCAGCGCGCTCGGCGCCGACATCGTCACCCGCGGTGAAGGCAGCGAGACGACACACTTCTCCGTCGTCGATTCCCATGGCAACGCCGTTGCAAACACGTACACGCTCGAACAGGGATACGGCTCACGCGTGATCGCCCCGGGAACCGGCTTCCTTCTGAACAACGAGATGCACGACTTCAACATGAACCCGGGCGTCACCGACACCAAGGGTCTCATCGGCACTCGGCCCAATTTGATTGAGCCCGGCAAGCGCATGCTGAGCGCGATGTCGCCGACCATCGTTCTTAAGGATGGGAAACCGTTCCTTGTGACCGGCAGTCCCGGCGGCCGCACCATCATCAACACGGTGCTGCAGATCATCGTGAACGTCGTCGACTTCAAAATGGACGTCCAGTCTGCCGTCGACGAGCCGCGCAGTCACCATCAATGGATGCCGGACACGCTCACCATCGAACGGGGAATGGCCGATTCGCAGGCTTCTCTCGAAGCGCTCGGCCATACGGTCCGAGTGGGTGGTACGCAGGGAGACGCGCAGTCGATCCTGATTAAAGACGGTAAGAAATATCCGGGAGTGGATCACCGCACCCGCGGCGGCGCCGCCGGATACTGAGAGCGTTATCGCCGGGGGCTTTCAGTAAATTGATTTTGTTGGACGAACCGCCCCGCCGCTCGGCGGGAAAAGTCCTCGTCCTGCCTACTTGACGAGCAGCAGTTGCCCCGCATAGATCGCGGGCTTGGTGAGATTGTTTTTCTCCATCAGTTCGCGAATCGATGTTCCAAAACGTTGGGCGATCTCGTGCAGCGTGTCCCCCCGTTTCACCGTATACCTCGACGCCCTGGCCTTGGAGGGGCGAGCCGTCAGAGACGCCTTCACCACTTCCGCTTTTGCCGTGGAAATGGGAGCCGACGGCTTGTCCAGCACGAGGGTCCCGAAGTATTGCTCGTAGTTGTTGTACACATCGACGGCGGCAAGAAACTCCGTGTAGAAGTTCATCGATGCGTAGCCGAAAACAGGCCCTCTGTATTCACTGATGATCTTCGTAATGTCCGGGCCTTGCTCGGACTTCGCCCGCATCATCCCCGCCCGGCCGTGATTGTAAGCCGTGATCGCCAGCGGCCAGCTTCCGAGCGCGCGATAGTTGTCTCGAAGAAGTTTGGCGGCGGCACGGGTGGCTTTGGCGGGATCGAGACGTTCGTCGGTCTTCTTGTTGATGGCGAGGTACATCTTCCCGGTGCCCCGCGTGAATTGCCAGAGGCCAAGGGCGGCGGCCTTGGACTTTGCGTTCTGGAAGGAGGATTCCACGAGGGGGAGGAGCGCAAGTTCGGGAATCACCCCGTGTTCGTTCATGATCCCGCGGAAGGTGTCGACGTATTTGCCGGAACGCACGATTCCGTCCCGGAATCGCTCTTTGATGCCGCGCTGTGTGTGGACGTTCTCGATCAGTTCATCGACAGTGGATTTTGAAATCGGGACGCCGCCGGCCATGATCGTTTCGCGAGTCTGAGCGGCGGCCGGGCTGAGGTTTTCCGGTGTGGAAATGTTCAGCAGGATTTCTTTGAGCGCGCGATCGACAACGGACAGTTTCGAATCGACATTGGATTCATCCGCGACATCGTAGATCAGGTTCACGTGGAAGCGGTCGTGGATGACAATGTCGTCCTTCCCGTATTGAGTGAAGATCTTCTTCCAGAAGTCCACACGGTTTTCAAGACCTTCCACCGGCAATTCCGGCCGGGCCGCAAACGCGGGAGCGGCGAGTGCGAGAATCAGAACGAACAGGCGGGAAAGACTGTGCTTCATGCTTTCTCTCCGGGAAATTTGACGGCATTTTAACACAGGGCCTCGTCAATCAAACCGTTTGATCAGCGTCTGAGCCGCGACCAGCAAGGGATCCCACAGGCTGCCGTACGGCGGCGAATACGCCAGGTCCAGTTGCGCGATGTCGTCCACCCGCATTCCGGCGGTGATCGCTGCGGCCGCGACGTCGATGCGCCGGGCCGCGTCGCCGTACCCGATCGCCTGCGCGCCCAGGAGCCGGCGGGAATCGCGTTCCGCCACCAGCTTGACCCAAAGCTTCTTTGCCGCCGGGTAGTAGGCTGCGCGATCCAGCGCCTCGATGCGGGCCGAGAGAACCGGAATACCCTCGGCGGCGGCCTCCTTTTCGTTCAGGCCGGTTCGCGCAACTGCAAGATCGAAGACTTTCAATACCGTTGTGCCGATCGCACCGTGGAACGTGGCGCGGCGCGCGGCCAGGTTTTCACCCGCAATACGACCCTGTTTGGCGGCGACGGTGCCGAGAAAACTCAGGACGGGCCGCCGCCGGATCGGGCAGTAGCTTTCGGCGCAGTTTCCGGCTGCATAGATCGCGGGCACGTTCGTTTCCATGGAACCGGTGACGGCGATTGCCCCGGTTACGCCGACTTGAACGCCTGCGTTCCGCGCCAGGTCCACATTGGGTTCAACTCCGGTGTCGAGGAATACCACGTCGGCCGGCTCGATTCCGATACCTCCGGCGGCCTTGACGCCGTTCACCCGTCCTTCATGACCGACCAGCGCCAGAACCTTCGCGCCGACCGAGAGCCTTACGCCGAACCGCTGCAGTTCGTATTCAATGATCTGCGCCATGTCCCGGTCGACGCTGGGAAGGACCTGGCGTTCCCGTTCCAGAAGATGGACTTTCTTCCCCAGAGTCTGGAGACACTCGGCGAGTTCGAGCCCCACATAGCCCGCGCCGACGATTGAAACTTTCTCCGCCGTCCGGAGCGCTTCATTCGCGGCGAGGGCGTCCTGAAGATTCAACACGGTGATGACGTTCCTGAGATCCAGGCCGGGAATGTCCGGCAGCTTTGGCGTGACTCCCGTTGCGATGAGAAGGCGGTCGTAGTCGAACTCCAGCTTCTCGCCCGTATCCGTCCGCACACCCGACACGCGTTTGCGGCCGGGCTCGATGACATCCACTCTCGTGTTGTGGTGAACCTTGATTCCGCGCTCTTTTTCGAACGATTCCGGCGAATACGAAACGAGATCTTCGGCGCTGACCACCTTTGCCAGGTAGTAGGGAATGCCGCAGGTGCTGTAGGAAATGTGCGGCCCTTTCTCGACGACCGTAATCTTCAGACGAGGGTCGATCCGCTTCGCCCTTGACGCCGCCGTCAGACCGGCCGCATTTCCACCGATGATAAGGATTTTCTCCACTACCGGTATTGCTCCCTCACCGAAACCCACGAATTCGGATCCGTCATCCCCTGCCGCTCGATCCCGATATGATCCTCATCCATCCGGACGACTTTGACATTCTCCAGACCCGACGCACGCACAATGTTTCGAAGCTCGCCGAGCGTGTATGCCGATCGCATCGCGGCTTCAACCTGGCGCCGCATGCGGCTTCCGTATCGCCGCGTCTGCCGCTCGATGAGCTTCGCCATTCTAAATCGGTTTGGCCTGCAGACGTCGCGAATCAGGATCCCGCCTTTCGGTTTCACCACGCGTCCGATCTCGGAAAGAACCGAGACCGGATCCGCAAAGGCGTGCAGGACCCGGTCCGATACCACCAGGTCGAAATAGTTGCTCTTGAGCCTCATCCGCCGCGCGTCGCCGACCTGGAAAAAGGCCCGTTCGCCGAGATCCCATGCCGACGCGGTTTCCCGCGCGCGCTCGATCATCGCGCTGGAATCGTCGACGCCGATGGAGAGGAAGTTTTCATTCTCCCAGAGGATCCGGAGCGGGATCAGACCCACCCGGGTCCCGACGTCCAGCACCACGCCGTTCTCGACACCCAGGCCGAGCGCGCGCCTGACGAACGAATCCTCCAGCGACGCCGGATATTCGAGAGCGCGGGAATCGATGAACGCGTCGAAATCCTCGGGTGCCGGGCCGTAAATGCCGGTCTTTCGTGGAGAGTGCGTGAGCCTCGCGAGCCCTGAACTCAGAAGGCGGGAATGAATGGGAGCCGCTCCTGGTTGAGGAGGGGGAACCTCTCGCCTAAACATTTCCTCTAATCAACGAGGCGGATGTGACGCCCATTCATTCACGCCTTCTGAGTCCGGGGCTCGTCGCCGCTTTCCGCCGGAATCATGCGCTCGATTTCCTGCATCAGCAGATTCTGCTCGATCATGAACTTTGCATCCGTCCAGAACGCCATACCGTTGTAATAGAGAGAAACAATCGCCAAACCCAGATGCACCCATGCCGGAATCATTCTCGTGTGCACGCCCCCGCCGACAATCATGGTGGCCATCGTGAAAAGCATCGCCCAAAGCGCGGGTGGAAAAACCCTGGCCTTGAAAACCTTCGTGCGCCGGATGAACTCGTTCGAGGCGGACGGGTTTCCAGCCAGCTCCTTCGACACCAGGTCCTTTACATATTTTCCCGTCCCGATGAAGTAGAACATCGTCATGCTCTGTGCCAGCGTCACGAGAAACGTCGCGAAAAACCCAATCAGAATGTGCTGCGGAACCGCGAATCGGCCCGGCATCATGAAGCCCATGATCACGGTCGCCAGGAAGCACGCAATCGAAAGAAAAGAAGTTGTCAGTAATCCCAAAACCATATGAATACCACCAGCCGCGCATGCCGCGGATGACTCAGATTACCACGGCCATCCCGGGAAAAATCGCGGGACGCGCCGCATGTAGTCCCGGTATTCCCTGCCGTAACGCGCGATCAATTCCTTTTCTTCGGTCCGCAACAACAGGGGAAGCACCAGCGAATCGATTCCCAGGAAAACCCAGTTCGCCGCATATCCGCTCAGTGCGGCCGCGCAGACAATAATCAGCCAGTGCGTCAGATAAACTGGATTTCGAGTCCTGGCGTAAATGCCCGTCTGCATGATCGGCTGGCGGTTCCGCTGCGGTTCAAGCTCGACCAGGCCCAACAACGTGGCGCGGGAAATGACCTTCGCCGCCTGCCCGCCGGCCCAAAGCGCGGCGGCGCCGGCGATGACGCCGATCGCCAGAAGCCACCACGGCGGCGGCCAGCGCACCCGAAAGATGCGATCGCTGAATAGCAGCAGTGTGCTGCTCAGGAAAGGCCAGCCGATCAACGTCCAGAGATAGGCACGTTTTCCCAAGGTCCGCCAATAATCGATACGGGTGTGGAAGACGAACCAGAAAAGAAACACCCCCGGATAAAGAATCACAAGACCTTGCGCAAAGACCGCTATTGCAATCCCAAGTATTGTGGTGACCACTCCGGTATGGTATTACAGTCCTGTGTGGCGGATAGCGATTTTCGTGAGTATGGTGCTGACGCTTTCGGCTTGCGGGCATAAGGCCGCGAGAGTTTCCGTTCCAGCCGTTCCCGACGCGGTTTCTGCATCCGGCGACGTCGAAGAAGGCCTTGCGTCGTATTACGCCGAACCCTATCACGGGCGAAAGACGGCCAACGGCGAGACGTTCGACACCTACAAAGGCATGACGGCGGCTCACCGCACGCTCCCGTTCGACACGATGGTGCGGGTGACGAACAAAACCAACGGGGAAAGCGTCGACGTGCGGATCAACGATCGGGGTCCTTTCGTGAATGGGCGAATCATCGACCTCTCCCTGGTCGCCGCCCAGAAAATCGAAATGGTGCGGGCGGGCGTTGTACCGGTGAAGGTGCAGGTGTTGAAAGAAGCTCAAGGGGGCCGCCTTCCGATGTATGCCGTTCAGGTGGGCGCCTTCGAAAATCAGAAGAGCGCGGAAGACCTGAGATCGCGGCTTCAGCGTCAATTCCCCTCGGTGTCGGTCCAGCCGTTCACCGGCAGGAACACCACGGTTTTTCGCGTTCGCATCGGCAGCGAGCCCGACATGGCATCCGCACAGAAGCTCGCCTCAAAATTGCGCAAACATGATCTGAATCCGTTTGTCGTCCGGGTGAATTGACCGCCCCGTCACTCTGCGGACAGCCCTGACCATACCTCAGCGAAGCCGAAATCGCCCCGCGGGAAACTGTGAAGATTGACTGCGGAACGGTGGACCAGATTCGCCAGGCACGGGAACCGGTCCGCCTCTATTTCGACGAGCGGAGTTCGTGGACTTACATGACACCGGAATCGTTTGGTCATTGCGCGAATGCTGCCGCCGGCCGCTCATTGAAGCACCGTGTCGTCGTGCGTCGCGATTTCGAAAACAGACGTCAGTTTCGTGAGTTCCAGCAGCTTCAGAACGCGTTCGCCGGGCTGGAGCAGTTTCATCTGGCCGCCCCTGTTATGGATCGACGTCCAGACCGAGACCATCTGACCCAGACCAAAACTGTCGATGTATTCGAGGTCGCTGAGGTTGAGAACAAAGTCGCGATGACCTTCCTCCAGCAGCGCTCGGACGAGACCTCTGAGTCCGGTTTCGAGAAAACACAGGCGCCCCGACATATCGATGACGACTGTGCTGAAAATGACACGAGATTTCAATTCAAGTGCCATGGAAGCCTCCCATTTCTGCTAAGGATACCTGAAAGCCCTGATTCACCATCCTCTCCATCTCTCCCTGAGGTGTGAAGCGAAGAACCCCGAAAAAACATCTGGTACAATTGTGCGTTTCATTCGAACGTCAACGCGCGGTCGTCGACCGCCGTACCAGCGGGGAAGCATCCATGAACAGTTTTGGCGCCAGATCCACATTGAAGGTTGGTCACCAGGAGTTCGAATACTACTCCCTCGAGAAAGCCGAAAACGCCGGCGCAGGTCCGGTTTCGAAATTGCCGTTTTCGCTCAAAGTGATGCTCGAGAATCTGCTGCGGTTCGAGGATGGCGTATCCGTGAGCGCGGGCGACATCCGCGCGCTTGCGAATGCGGCGACGACAGCGCCCGGCGAAAAGGAAATCGCATTTCGTCCCGCGCGCGTGCTGATGCAGGATTTCACCGGAGTCCCTGCCGTGGTCGATCTGGCGGCGATGCGTGACGGCATC
>JAHFTY010000215.1 GCA_023265365.1 Acidobacteriota bacterium | reverse complement strand
CTTATGTAGGCGACGGTCCCTAGAATGGTGCCGGGCAGCGAACATTCGACTGCAGTTGGTGAGTTTGACAATGTATCGCTTTCGGAAGCTTTCCTGAACGTTCGTGCTAATCCGAAGTCAAGCAGTTTGACCTTCCCATCGCGCGTAAGCTTGATGTTGAGGGGCTTCAGGTCCCGATGCACGACGCCTTTCTCATGGGCCGCTTCGAGCGCTTCGCAGATTTGCTTCGCAATGTTCAGCGCTTCATCCAGAGGTAGCGCACCGCGTTCAGCCAGCATGTCTGCAAGGGTCTGACCCTCGACCAGTTCAAGAACCAGGTAGCGTGAACCATGAGATTCTAGCAAGTCGTAAATGCTGCCGATGTTGGGATGATTCAGTGCCGCGAGGGCTTCGGCTTCGCGTTGGAAGCGCCTGACACGGTCGGGATCTTTCGAAAACTCGTCGGGCAGAGCCTTGATTGCTACCTCGCGCTTCAGCTTCAGGTCGCGCGCGCGATAGACCTCGCCCATTCCACCTTTTCCGAGCAGGGAGACGATTTCGTAGCTGCCGACCGTGGTGCCTACAGAAACTATTGCCATTTCGGGGCGTAATCTACCGCAAATGAACGCAGCAAATCTATGAGGGAATCCGGCAGTTCGTGCTGGGATAATTTACCTGAATGTCGCTGTAACAGCACGGAACACATGGCGCCGTAACTCGACTCGATCCTGGATTAGCCAACCACCGGTTTCCGCAATCCCAGCGGACTGCCGCCACTTCGTATTCTTTGCTCAAGGAGTCCAGGAACAGCAGGGAATCTCGCTGGTCTCGATGGAGGCGGCATCAGGCGGCATTAAGCGTCTGACCCTGCCTGAATCCCTGAATCCCTGAGTCTATGTGTTTATTCAAAACGGGTGACCGTCGTTGGAGCACTTGGTCGTCGTATAATCACGCGGAAGGAGACTTGATGAGTCGCGCCACATTGCCACCGAAGAAAAGAGGGGTCATCCTCGATCCGATCAAAATCAAACGTGCGCAGCGAGTGCTTGGCACTACGACAGAAAAGGAAACGATCGATCGAGCGCTCGATGAGATCGTGAAGAAGACAAACGAAACAGGCGCGCTTGGAAAGCGAATGAAACCTTTCCAGCCGCTATCCATCCACGCCCCAGCCCGCTTGAAATTCCTATCCGCCGCAATATTCGGCTTAGGGCATCGCTGCGATGTAGCGGAATAGGCCGTCACGTGGCGAGTTTCGCGAGTAATCCGCCATTTCACATTGCACCACGCACTTCTACGGGAAGCCGACTTTACAACCAGTGCGCTTCTCCCGCGCACACGTCAACGTCGATCTACCGCTTTATGGACGCATAGAAATTCTGCATTTCACGGACGACGTCGTCGGCGCGGTCGCGAAACATATAGTGGCTCACATCTTCGAACACTATGGCGCGCCCCTTCGTCTCGGTGCGGAACTTGTTTGCCATGCGATCGACGAGAGGCACCCATTTCGTGCGCGCGAATTCATCGATCTTGCGGCGGATGTCGTCCGTAGCCTCTCTGGGAATTGGGACCGGAGCTTGTGTTGTGTAGAACGCCAAAGCCGGTGATTTCAATTTTGAAAAGTCGGGAGTGTAGCGCTGCTGCCATGTCATGACCTGCGCGTAGGGAGAGCCGGGTTGTGGCTGGGGACCGGGGGCGCTCTGTTGGCGTTTGAGGTGCCGGTGGCCTATCCTTGATTCCTTATGGCCGACAGCAAGAACCTGCCGAGCAGTCAGAGCCTCTCGTTTGTGGAGGCTCTGTATCAGGACTATTTGAAGGATCCGGGCTCCGTTTCGCCCGACTGGCGCAGCTACTTTCAAGGGATTTCCGACGGCAACGGGAACGGGACCAACCCTCCGGCGTTCTAGCCATCGTTCAAACCGTGGAGCATCTTCAATCCGCCCGGCGCGGGCCAGGCCGGCCGCGCGCAGGAGGCCACGGACGCCATTCTTCAGGAGCGCGTCGACCAGTTGATCCGCAACTACCGGGTTCGCGGCCACATTGTCGCGCGCGTCGATCCCCTGGATGTTCCGAGGGCGAAGCCGCCCGAGCTCGATCTCGAATTCTGGGGTTTCACCGAAGCCGACATGGACCGCCGCTTCTCCTGCGAAAGCATGCGCAGCGGCGGCACGCTGTCGTTGCGGGAGATCGTCGAGCGTCTGCGCAACACCTACTGCCGGTCGATCGGCGTGCAGTTCATGCACATCGACGACCTGTTTGTGCGGCACTGGCTTCAGGAGCGGATGGAAGGCAGTTCGAACCGCACGAACCTGAGCCGGTCCGAACAGCTTCGGATCCTGACCCGGCTGACGGATGCCGTTATTTTCGAAGAGTTCATCCGCAAGAAATTCATCGGCGCGAAGAGTTTTTCACTGGAAGGCGCGGAGAGTCTCATCCCCCTGATCGGCCTGGCCATCGAACTGGCGGGCGCCCAGGGAATTGCCGAAATCGTGATCGGCATGGCGCACCGCGGCCGTCTGAATGTTCTGGCGAACATCATGGGCAAGAGCCCCCGGCAGATTTTCCGCGAGTTTGCCGACCTTGATCCGGACCTCTACTTCGGTCGCGGGGACGTGAAATATCACCTCGGCTACAGCAGCGGCTGGAAAACCGCAGCCGGTGAGACGGTCCATCTGTCGCTGTGCTTCAATCCGAGTCATCTCGAGTTCGTGAATCCTGTTGCTCTGGGACGCATGCGCGCGAAGCAGGACCTGGCGGGCGATCAGGATCGCCGGCGCGGCATGGTGATTCAGATCCACGGAGACGCGAGTTTCGCCGGTGAAGGCGTCATTCAGGAGACGCTGAATCTGAGCCAGTTGCAGGGATATGGCACGGGTGGTTCGCTGCACGTGATCGTCAACAACCAGATCGGTTTTACCACATCCCCCGAGGAAACCCGGTCCAGCGTCTATGCAAGCGACGTGGCGAAGATGCTCCAAATCCCGATCTTCCACGTCAACGGCGAGGATCCCGAAGCCGTCGCGCAGGTCGTGCGGCTGGCGATGGACTTCCGCCGGACGTTCAGGCGCGACGTGGTGATCGACATGTACTGTTACCGGCGGCTCGGCCACAACGAGGGCGACGAACCGTTTTTCACGCAGCCGGTTCTGTACCACCGTATCAAGCAGCGCAAGCCGGTTCGGGAAGGCTATCTCGATCACCTTCTGGAACTCGGCGGAGTGACCCGCGCCGAAGCCGATGAAATCGCGTCGCAACGTCACGAGCATCTCGAGAAGGAGCTGAAACAGGCCACCAGCGCCACTTATAAGATGCCGTCGGATCTTCCACGGGGTTTGTGGGATGGCTACATCGGCGGTCACGAGAAGGATGTCGAAGAAGTCGATACCAGTTTCGCCAAGGACCGGCTGGCCGAACTTCTCGAAATCCAGACGCATTTTCCGGACGACTTTCATCCCCACCCGAAGATCGCCGCGTCGCTCCAGCATCGGCGCGAGATGGCGCGCGGTCAAAAACCGCTCGACTGGTCGGCCGGCGAGGCGCTGGCGTTCGCGACGCTCGCCGTTGAAGGCCGTCCGGTTCGATTGTCGGGCCAGGATGCGGAGCGCGGAACATTCAGCCACCGTCATGCGGTGTTGCACGATTACGGAACCGGAAAGACATACAGGCCGTTGGAGAATCTTGCCCCGGGCCAGTCGACGGTGCAGATCTACAACAGTTCGCTGTCGGAGACGGCCGTGCTTGGCTTCGAGTACGGTTACAGTCTCGATGCACCCGACGGCCTTGTCGCATGGGAAGCGCAGTTCGGAGACTTCTGGAACGTCGCTCAGCCGATCGTTGACCAGTTCATCATCGCCGCCGAAGACAAATGGCGGCGCCTCAGCGGAATCGTGATGCTGCTGCCGCACGGCTTCGAAGGGCAGGGGCCGGAACACTCCAGCGCGCGAATCGAACGATTTCTGGCGCTGGCGGCCGAGGATAATATCCAGGTTGTGAATCCGACCACGCCCGCACAACTGTTTCACCTGCTGCGGCGCCAGGTGTTGCGTCGATGGCGAAAGCCTCTCGTGGTGGCGACGCCCAAGAGCCTCCTGCGCCACCCGCGCGTGGTGTCGACTCTCGACGAACTCGCGAACGGAAGATTCGAACGGATCCTGCCCGACACCATCCCGGACCATTCCGGCGGAGCCGGCCGGATTCTGCTCTGTTCCGGCAAGATCTATTACGAGCTTGAGGCGGCGCGGGAGAAACTCCAGCGTCGCGACGTCGCCATTCTGAGAATCGAGCAGCTTTACCCGCTTGCAGACGAAACGCTGCAATTTGCCCTGCGCTCGTACACGGACGGAACTCCGGTGTACTGGGTTCAGGAAGAACCCGAAAACATGGGCGCATGGCGTTTCCTTCGCGTCCGGTTCTGCGAAAACCTGCTTGGGCGGTTTCCGTTCAAGGGAGTCATGCGTCCCGCGTCGGCGAGCCCCGCGACGGGCTCCCACAGCGCGCACAAGAAGGAACAGGAACAAATCATTGCGGCCGCCTTTCAATAGCGCGGCCGGGAGAAAAGAATGCCTGTCGAACTCGTGGTCCCCTCGGTTGGAGAATCGATAACGGAAGTGGAAATCGGAGACTGGCTCAAGCGCGAAGGCGAGCACGTGGACCAGGATGAGCCGGTCGTCGTGCTCGAAACCGAAAAGGTCACCGTGGAACTGCCGGCGCCCGCATCCGGCACCATCCGGAATCTGCTGAAGCACAAGGGCGACAAGGCCAGTGTGGGTGACGTCATTGGATACCTGGAAGAAGGCAACGGCGCGAAACCGTCGAAACCCGCGAAGAAGGAGAAGGTTTCCCGAACGGAACCGCCTCCTCCTGCGCCGCCGCCGGTTGTCGCGGCGTCCCCTGCAAAATCACACGTATCGCACAAGCAGGGCGAAGAAGAAGCGAAGGAAGCCGCGAGCAAGCCTCCACTCACCATGCCGGCAACCTCCGGCCGCGATGAAGAAGCCGTTCCCATGACTCCAATCCGGCGTCGCATTGCGGAACGCCTGGTCGAGGCCCAGCAGAATGCTGCGCTGCTGACCACGTTCAACCAGATCGACATGTCGGAAGTCCTTGCGCTGCGCAAGAAACATCAGGACGCGTTCCAGTCGAAGTACGGCATCAAAGTCGGCTTCATGTCGTTCTTTGTGAAAGCTTCGGTTGAGGCGCTGAAACTGGTACCCCAGATCAATGCGGAAGTGCGAGGACACGACATCGTCTACCGGAACTACTACGACATCGGTATCGCCGTGGGCGGCGGCAAGGGGCTGGTGGTTCCCATCATTCGCAACGCCGAGCGTCTCAGTTTTGCCGAAATTGAGAAGGCGATTGCCGAGTACGCCAGGCGCGCGTTGGAGAACAAGCTCAAGGTTGAAGAACTGCAGGGCGGCACGTTCACAATCAGCAACGGCGGAATCTACGGTTCGATGCTTTCCACGCCGATCGTGAACCCGCCACAGAGCGGCGTCCTCGGGCTGCATGCCATCGAAGATCGTCCGATCGCCCTGAACGGCCAGGTGGTGATTCGCCCGATGATGTATGTCGCTCTTACATACGACCACCGCATCGTGGATGGCCGGGAAGCCGTCACATTCCTGAAGCGGATTAAAGAAGTCATCGAAGAGCCGGCAAGATTGATGCTCGAAGTCTGATCACCACCCCGGCGCTTCGCGCCACCCCTCCTCGTCGAGACCTCGCTGAGGAGTCCCCATAACAGGCCTGCTGGCCGGGGCAAGCACAACCCAGGCCAACTCCCCACCCTTCGGAATAACGTTGGCTGGCCTCTCCGATACGCCCAGTGATTGCTGCGCACTGGCTGCCGTGAGGCTTGCCGGAAAACCGGCGACGGCTGTTTTTCATGCGAATGCTCCTTCATACGGCGCGAAGCATCCGGGAACAGGGAGGCGGCAAAAGGCATTCTCCCAAACGGGATCACGGACGTATTACCGCCCGCGTCACCACTGATGCGGCCGCAACTCCCCGGACCACGCTAACAACGATGGAGCCGGGGCAAAAAAACGCGCGGCTCATCGTTGAGCCGTTATCCGGGCGGACATTGCCAAACCCGGCGCTGGCCCTGTTCGGAGTAGAATCTCGGTAGAGGTTCCGAAATGAAAACCACAGCCAAGGACGACGTCCGAGCACTATTGGAAAGGCTCCCGGATGACGCGTCGCTGAACGACATTCAGTACCATATTTATGTTCGTCAAAAAATCGAGCGTGGCCTTGATGCGATTCGACAAGGTAATGTCGTTTCACAGGAGGAGATCGAGAAGCGGATGGCCCGATGGTTCGGGAAGTAATCTGGACCGATCCGGCATGGGATGATCTTGACGCCGCCGCTCAATACATTGCGCGAGACTCAGAGTTCTATGCCGCGGCTCTTGTGCAAGAAGCCCATGAAGCTGCCGTCTCCTTGGCTGATTTCGCGGAACGTGGGCAGACCGTGCCGGAATGTGGTGACGAGACCATTCGGGAGCTACTGGTGAAACCCTATCGACTTGTTTACAAATTGACTGAGAAACACGTCTTCATCGTCGCGTTCATTCACGGTGCCCAGCGGCTATGGCGCATCTGAGGCGCGCCAACCGGGCTGGATAACACGGCGCTGCAAGACCGACGAACGGCGCGCATCGGTTTCGGCATGGCGGCATTCTTAACAAACTAAATCTTCAAAATCACGCGGGCCGCTGCGGCTGCGGGCTCGAGCGCTTTCAACTGTTCGGTGGAATCATCCGGCGGCGCGAGTTCGAACCTGTTGAACCAAACGGGCCGGATACCGGCGTTCTGAGCGCCAAGGATATCCACCTCCCACGAATCGCCAACCATCACGGCATCGCCGGCCTCGCAACCCAGGCGTCTGAGCGCAATCCGGAAAAGTTCCGGATCGGGTTTGGTGCAGCCATATTGCTCGGACGTCACGAGCGCGTCGATGTGCGAGTCCAGGTTGCAGACCGCGAGCTTTCCCTTTTGTTCATCGAGCAGGTTATTGGTGACGATGCCGATCTTCACGCCATGACGCCGAAGCTCCGCCAGCAACTCGTGGGCGCCAGGCACGGCCCGTTGCGCCGCCCGATATCTTTCCCGGTGCAGCGCCGCGGATTCCATCGCCAGTTCGCCGGAAATCCCGGCGCCGCAGTAGCTGAACAGTCCCCGCATCCGGTCGATCCGAGCCTGATCGGGATGAAGACGTCCGGCCAGAACTTCCAGGTGCATGATCTCCAGAAGGCGCCGGTGTTCCGCGAGAATCTCGTCGAGCGGCCGGGATTGCAGGCCGGCATGGTCGCGGCGGAGTTGTCCGACCGCCTGCGCGACACAGTGGGAGTGATCGAAGAGCGTTTCATCCAGGTCGAAAAGGACGGCTCTCACGGTGTTCATCGATGCGACATGAACTCCGCGAAACGATCGAGCGCGGGAACCAGGACGCTTTCGGATGACGCGTAGGAAATCCGGACGTGGCCTTCGCCGTAACGCCCAAACGCGATGCCCGGCCCGAGGCCGACGCGCGTTTCTTTCAAGAGCTGTTTTGTGAAGGTCATGGAATCGCGCAGCCCCTCGATTTGCGGGAATGCGTAAAAGGCGCCCTGCGGTTCGGGCAGCGAGAGACCGGCAATGCCGGACAGCTTCTCGATCGCAACCCGCCTGCGCTTCGCGTAATTGTCGCGAAGCTCGCGGATGAACGGTTCGCCATCGCGAAGCGCAACGATGGCGGCCTGCTGAATCATGGCCGGAGGCGAGCAAATGACGAACTCGGCCACTTTCGACATCAGCGCAATCATCCGTTCGC
>JAHFTY010000214.1 GCA_023265365.1 Acidobacteriota bacterium | reverse complement strand
CGTCCTCAAGGAGTCCTCCGGCACAAATGTCCTTCCAATCTGGGTCGGCGTCTACGAAGCCAACGCCATCGCGCTCGAAATCGAAAAGGTCGTCACTCCCCGGCCCATGACCCACGATCTTCTCAAAAACGTTCTCGTCGGCCTGGACACGCACGTCCGGAAGATTGTCGTCACCAGCATTAAGGACGACACGTTCTACGCCGTCATCTGGCTGGAACGCGACGGAACCATGATCTCCATCGACTCGCGTCCCAGCGACGCGCTTGCCCTCGCCCTCCGCATCGACTGCCCGATTTTCGTCGAAGCCGACGTTCTCAAGAACTCCAAGAGCCAGGCCAGCAACCAGGACCGCATCAACAACGACGAAGTGAAACGCTGGCTGGAAAACCTGAACGACGAGGATCTCGGCAAATACAAGATGTAACGCGCCGATTTGTCTCACGGTGTGGAGTCGCAGGACGAAGTTCAACAAAATCGACTGCTTGAACGGACCACCCCGGCGCTTCGCGCCACCCCTCCTCGTCGAGGAGGGGAAAACAACTCAAATGTCTCCCCGTTTGAGGCACTGCTGTCCCAATGAAGCGAAATCAAGGAAAAGGGTTTTCCCGAGAGTCTGAAGAGGTCCGGCTTCGAGTGGGGACGTCCCAATGAAGCGAAATCGAGGAAAAGGGTTTTTCCCCTCCTCGACGAGGAGGGGTGGCGCGAAGCGCCGGGGTGGTCCTGCCGCTCCGGCGGCACTCGCCTACTTCGATAGCCTCCACCGCGTTCTGAACCGGCCGAACTGCACCGCCGCCAAAGCGTGGTTAATGCGAGCGACCGCCGCTCCTCGCGGATACACGATGAATCGATCCTCCCATCGCGGCGCGAAAATCTCGACGAGACCGCGGTCGACCGGGTTGACAACCTCCTGGGCCGACGGGCGGACGGGCTCGGTCGAAAGACTGACTTCGCGCACACCGGATTCCTTCAACAAACGAATCGACGCCGCCACAAGAAATTCCGCGCTGTTGGCCGGTGCGCTGTGGCGCTGCCGCATCAGATCCAGAACCATCGCCTTGCCGTTCTTGTAGGGCAGCCATGCGCAGAACACCTCGATGCGATGTTGCCTTCCGAGCGTGAACACCGGCCCGTCCGACAGCGATTCCAGGGAGAAGTGTCCAATCGTGAATCCCATTTCGCCAATGTGACGCGTTTCCAGCCAGTCCTCCGTCACTTCTTCCAACTGTTCATCAAGAAACAGGTTGACCGCCGTGGCGCGGTCGTAAAGCTGGACGCTGAAATTGGACGAGTCGAAAGCGATCGCCGGAGGACTCCAAAAACTCAAATCCACAATCGCTTCCTCCGCCGTTTTCTGAGCGGCGAACCCCAGCGACTGATAAATGTGCAGACACTCGCCGGAGGAAAGATAAAGGCTGGGCGTCCAGCCATGACTCACGCAGTGATCCGTGAACTCTTTCACAACGGCCGGAAAGTCTTCAGGCGCCGACATCGGATCGCCGCACCCGATCGCAACCGCTCCCTTTGCGGCATAGGCGGCGAGCCCACGTCCCTGAGCCAGAAGAAGGTGGTGTTTGTCCGGCTGCACGGCAAAGGCGTTGATGGCGTGCGTGCCGAATTCCGAGAAGATTCGCTGAACCGCGTCTCTCGGCGCTTCCTGACGGGCCCGAAGAACAACCGGCCTCAACAGCAACACGAGAATATAAACACGCGCCATCCAGCCGGCGATCTGAACGGAACTTAAGAACCGATTCGCGTCCCGGGTCAGGCCGACCACGTGCGGTTCGAGGATCAGCACTCCGCTGCGAAACGCTTCCGAAACGGGATGCGCGCCGCTGAACCACCGGAACTGGTGCGGTGCCGCCGCCAGGCCCGTAACGGCGTACGCAAACACAATCAGCGAGAGGATCGGCGCCGCAACGAGAGCGCGTTTCATGGAGGGGCCGTCGCTTCTGGCGTAAAAGCGGCGCCGGAAGTAGACCAGATAAAAGAGCAGCATTCCCGACACCAGCGTGTGCGGCAGGTCGACGGCGCCGGAGATCTGCAGCCCCAGGGATATCGAGAGAGCGGCGACCGCCACATACCACGCCGTCTCTTTCCGCCTCGCCAGACTGCGCGTGACCTGCAGCAGCACGACCCCTGCGAAAGGCATCAGCGTCCGGCTCTGCTGCGTCACTTCGAACGGAAGATACCGCTGGATCTGGCCGAGCCGGCTTTCCGGGCCTGGCATGACGGCCGACACCAGGTTCAGCACGCCCATCAACCCCATGACGAATGGAAACAGACCGTGAAGATCGGACCACTCCAACCGCTGAAATGTCGCCATGACGCGACGCCAGTGTCGAAATGCGAGGTAAACCGCCAACAGCGCGAATGCCGCCACGATCCCGCCGATCGCGTAACGGTGCGCCTGCTGCAACGCTAATGCGATGCTCGTTCCGAAATGAAACCCCAGATACGCGGTGGGAATCGTCCACAGGACTCCGGCCAGCACGTTCAACAGGAAGAAGCGCGACTGGGTCATTCCGAGCGCTCCGCATGCGGCGGGAATGATGATCCGAAAACCGAAAGCGAACCGGCTCAACAGGAGGATCCAGTTTCCGTAGCTGCCCATCCAGCGAAGAATCCGGCGGTACCGCTCGCTGTTGGCGAACCGGTTCTCAAACCACCGGCGGCCCCGCACTCTCGCCGCAAAGTAGTAGAACTGCGCGCCGAGCGTGTTGGCGGCCAGCGCGACGAGGACCACGAACGGGAGACTGAAGTAACCGCGATTGGCCAGGAACGAACCGGCAAGAAGGAATGCCTCTCCTTCAAGAAACACGCCCAGAAACAACACCAGGTAGCCGTATTTGAGCAGCAGCGCTTCCATCAGTCTTAGGAAGGAAAATTCGGAGTGCGGTTTGCGAGTGCCTGCCGGCGAGTCCGGATCGCAGTGAGGGGTACTTTGATCCGGTAGCGGGCAGCCGCACCCCGAATAGGTGCAGACCGGAAGCGTTACCCTTTCTTCTGCGGTGCTGCTTTTTTCTTTTCAGCCTTCTTCTTGGCGGCTTCTTCCTTCTTGGCTTTGGCTTCGGCTTCTTTCTTGGCCTTTGCTTCAGCCTTGGGATCGGCCTTCTTGGATTCGGCCTTCTGCGCCGCCTTGCCTTGCGACATGGCGGGCACGGTCAATCCCATCGAGAGAATTCCTGCGAGCGCGAGTTTCATCAAACGGTTCATATTTAACACGGTCCTCCGGTGCCCGCAGTTGCAACCGTCGAACCAAAGCGCATTCGGCAACAACCGCAAGGCTTCAATGGACTTATCTGGAGCGGCATCTGTAAAGGTCAGGGAAACGCAGGAGTGGGGGTGAGGCACTCTTGCCAAACCGCCTCACAATTCTTCGGATTGGCTGGTGCGGAGACGGTCGGTCCAGAGGCCGTAACGATCGATCATGCGATAGAGCGTTCGCCGGTCGACCTTGAGGATTTCGGCCGCGCGCGACATGTTTCCGTCGGACGCGGCGATGACGCGTTTGACATACTGCGATTCCATTTCCTCCAGCGACACCAGTTTCCGGTCCTCGCGCGAGGCGTCCGCTTCTGCGTTTCGGACCTCGGGCGGAAGGTCGTCCGTGTTGAGAATCCCGGTGTGATTGAGGGTGACCGCGCGCTCGACAATGTTTTCCAGTTCCCGCACGTTGCCCGGCCACCGGTACTTTGCCAGCGCATCCGCAAGGCCGGGCTCGACCGCGAGAGTCTTGCCGAGTTTGCGGCTGTACTTGTCGAGGAAATAATCGAATAGAAGGGGAAGGTCGGAGGTGCGATCCCGAAGAGGCGGCAGCACAATCTCGACGACGTGGAGCCGGTAGAAAAGATCTTCGCGGAATTTACCTTCCCTGACGAGCGAGGTCAGCGAGCGATTCGTGGCCGCAACGACGCGCACGTCGACTTTCAAAGGTTCCATGCTGCCGACCCGCGTGATTTCCCGCTCTTCCAGAACGCGGAGCAGTTTCGTCTGCATCGATGGGCTCGTCTCGCTGATCTCATCGAGGAAAACCGTTCCCTCCTGCGCAGACTCAAAAAGGCCTTTCCGGTTCGACGTCGCGCCGGTGAATGCGCCCTTCATGTGGCCGAAAAGTTCGCTTTCCAGAAGCGTTTCGCTCAGCGCTCCGCAGTTGACGGCCAGAAAGGATTTCATGGCGCGAAGACTGTTGCGGTGGATCGCGCGCGCAACTATCTCTTTTCCGGTGCCGCTTTCGCCCGTGATCAGCAGGGTCGTGTCGCTTTTTGCGACCCGGGCGATGATCTTGTAGATCTCGACCATTCCCGGACTCGTTCCGACGATGCGATCCGTTGCGGTCTCGCGGACCATGACGTGTTTGAGTTCGCTGTTTTCCCGCGTCAGCGCGGCGTGGTTGAGAGCCCGTCGAACGGAGGTCCGGATTTCGGCGAGCTGGTAGGGTTTGCGCAGATAGTCATACGCGCGCTCGTCGATCGCCTGAACCGCGGTGTCGATGGAGGCGAAGGCGGTCATGATGATCACCGGCACGTCGCTGCGGCGAGTCTTCAAGGCGCGCAGCAATTCGATGCCGTCCATGCCTTCCATGCGCATGTCGGTCAGAACGAGGTCGAATGTGGCGCTGTCGAAGCGCTTGAGCGCCTCCGGAGCGGTCGCGGCTCCGGTGACGGAGTAGCCTTCTTTTTCCAGGACGCGGACCAGCGTCGTTCTGGCGTCCGCGTCGTCGTCGACGATCAGGATATTCGGGTTCATACCTGGACCACGCTGTGTTTCAGGACCGGCAGCACGACCCGGACGATGGTGCGGCCCGCCGAGCTTTCGAGACTGACCTCGCCGCCGTGCTGCTTCACAATGTCGCGGACGACCGCCAGTCCGAGGCCTGTGCCTTTTCGCATTTCTTTGGTGGTGACGAACTGTTTCCACACGTCGTCGACGATCCTGGGATCCACTCCCGGCCCGTCGTCTCGAACCTCGATCCAGATTTTTCCGCCGTCCAGCCCGCCGGCGATCTCGATAACGCCGCCATGTTCGATGGCTTCCGCGGAGTTGTTGATGAGATTCAGAAAGACCTCCTGCAGGTAGAGCGCGTAACCGCGGACGGGCAGGGCCTCGGGAAGCCGGTTCACCACCTGGATGTTCAGCGCCTTCAGGCGGGGCAGCACCAGTTTCAAGACATCGTTCACGATCTCGACCGCATTGATGGGAACGAAATCCTCGGGGCCGCGTCGCGCCGACCGCAGAAGATCGTCGACGATCTGGGTGACGCGGCGGATCTGCTTGTGCATGAGCGAAACGGCTTCCTTCTGGTGCGGTGTCGTGTCCGGATCTTCGAGGAGCATTTCCGCGTGCGCGGAAAGGGAAGTCAGCGGCGATCCGATTTCGTGAGCGAAGGTTGCGGCCATCTGCCCGGCAGTCGCCAGCCGCTCGGCCTGAATCAGGCGGGTCTGCGATTCGAGAAGGCTTTCGGTCGCCTCCGCGATCAGGCGATTCTTTTCTTCCGCACGCAGTTCAACCCGATCCAGCAACTCGTTCAGCCGGCGGGCCACCTGGCCCGTCTCATCCTCCCTCGCTTTTTGAACACGTTCGCTGTAATCGGCCACGTGGGCCTTTGCCATCACGGCGAGAATGTCGTCCAACGGCTGTCCGATTTTGCGCTGAAAGATGAAGTTCAGCAGAAGGACGGCCGCCGCGATTCCGGCGAGCGTAAAAAGGAATGCGTTTCTCCGGTTCAGCGAGTTGAATCGGTCGAGCTCTTCCAGCGTCGCGACGGCCACGATCATGAGTTCCGGGTGATCGGGCACCTTCCGGGTCACGGCCATCCAACGCTCGCCGCGGGAACCGGTGAGTTCCCTGGGCTGGGCCGAAGGCGGCCCCAGCACTTCCGGAGAGACGTCCGGCGGATTCACGGTACTGGCAAAAACCGCCGGATGGGAATTTCGGATCTCGAACACGGACAATTCCACGATCGAAGGCGAACGGAGGATTTCCGCCAGCAGTGTGCTTTGAACGGAATCCGCATCGAGGACGTCCTGGCTGCCCAGGTCGGCGGCGATGTCGTTGATCACTTCGCGAGACCGGTCGATCAGGTCGCGCTGAAGGTACGTTGCCGCCGAGCGAAGACGGTACTCCAGAGGAGCCGCAATGGCGATCAGCAGCAACACGGACGTCCAGAACATCATCTGGACGCGAATGCGATGTTGCGGGGGAATGAGACTGGCCCGTGCCATCAAATACCCGTCACTTTCAAACTGCACTCCTTCACTTTGTTGGCCTTGTTGATCGAGATCAGGAGCACGGTCATCCTTTCCAGGATCGCGGACGCGTCGAGCGGTCCGGCATCGACCGGACGAAGACTCATATCGCGGATCAACTGCAGGACATCCTGCTTTCGGTCGTCTCCGCCGGCGACGAGAACGTCTTCCACGTGGCCGATCCGCTGCAGGACCCGGTGCGAAATTGTCTGGAACGCGCCAAACACATGCGACGAACCGAGCAGCGTGTCCGTTTCCTGAGCAGCCGATTTGCCAGTCTCGGTCACGATCTCAAAAATATTTTTGGGATTCAGCGGAACAGTCGCATCGATGACGACTTTCCCGCTCAGCGCATCCTTCAAAGGCGCCAGCGTCAGCGTATGAGCCGCATAGGGAACAGTGACGATGGCGGCATCGCACCAGGCGGCCGCATCGGCATAGGGCATTCCTTTCGCGATATCGCGGGACCCGATCGCGACCTCGTGACGCGTTTCCCTGAGACGTGTGACGAACCCCAGGCCCAGCTTTCCCGAGCCTCCAATGACAGCGATTTTCATAAGAATAAATCCTTGTCCGCCGCGCGCAGGATCGCGCCGATGCCGGTCGAAGCATCGTCCCAGGCAAAACCCCGGATCAACGCGGCCGGTGTCTGCGACGTCTTGCCCATCACCAGCCCGGCTGCGGCGGCGAGGGCGTCCACTGCGGCGAGATTGGTTGCCTGAAGTGGATAACCTTTCGTGTCCGGCGTTCCCCGGTAATCAATGAAGAGTGGCACTCGCGCCACGCCGATCGCGACGTCCAGCAATCCCTCCCGCCACGGCCGCCCGAACGTATCCGTGACAATGATCCCGCATCCGAGCTGCCGGGCCAGTTGCCGCGCGGAACGGTCCGGATCGCGCGGCAGTAGCGTCACCACATCGCCGCCTTCGACATTGGACCGGTCGACTCCGGCGTTGGCACAGATGAATCCGTGATGGGTTTCGCAAATCACCACTTCTCCGCGCATCCGCACCAGCCTCTTCGTTTCGCCGAGAATCACTTCGACCAGCCGCGGATCCTTCCCGGACGTCCTGCCAATCGCCGCCGCCTCCGGAGATGGTTGAACCTCCGAAAGACGCACCATGCGGCCCTCCGCCTTGGAAATAATTTTCTGCGTCACCGCCAGGATATCCCTGGGCTGCACCGTGAAACCGGAGTCCTGGATTCCCGCGCGCAATAATTCCGCCAGGTCCGCACCCGGTTGTATTTCGGGGATATGGTGAATCGGCCATATTTGCAGACTCACGGAACCTGCCAGACGTGAGCGAAGCGCCATGGCGCTTTCAAGAAAAGGATTTTATTGGTCGAACCGCCCCGCCGCTGCGCGGCACCCCGCCTTGGCCAAGGCGGGGAAAAATCCAAAACCCTGAGGACAGGACACTGCCGCTCGCCTGAAAACTTCCCCTCCTCGACGAGGAGGGGTGGCGCGAAGCGCCGGGGTGGTGCTTTCAAGAAATCTACGGTTTCCTGAAAAAACCACACCGGCCGATCGCTGGAATCCAAGGCATCGAGGAGGGG
>JAHFTY010000360.1 GCA_023265365.1 Acidobacteriota bacterium | reverse complement strand
GCAACGCATGGAGAGCATCGGTATCCTGGCAGGTGGAATTGCACACGACCTGAATAACGTCTTGTCCCCGGTTCTGATGGCGGTTCAGCTTTTGCGTACGCACATGCCGGACGAGTCGAGCCAGAACATGTTGAACATTCTGGAGAGCAATACGAAGCGCGGCGCCGCGCTCATCCGTCAGATTCTCACGTTTGCCCGGGGGATTCAGGGAGAGCGCGTCGTTCTTCAACCCCGGCATCTTCTTGGCGAAATCGAAAAAGTCATGGAACAGACGCTGCCCAAGTCGGTGCGAATCGTCACGGAGATCGCAACGGATCTCTGGGTCCTCTCGGCGGATGCGACTCAACTCCACCAGGTATTCATGAACCTCTGTGTCAATGCCCGCGACGCCATGCCGGAAGGCGGACAACTGACGTTGCGCGCGCAGAACGCACTGCTGGATGAAACCTATGCGCGCATGAATCGCGAGGCAAAACCCGGGCCTTACGTTGTCGTGGAGGTTGCAGATACGGGACACGGCATTCCAACCGATATTCGCGACTCGGTTTTTGAACCATTCTTTACGACAAAGGAACTGGGAAGCGGAACCGGGCTGGGATTGTCGACGGTGAGCGCGATCGTTAAGAACCACAACGGATTCATCAATCTTTACAGTGAAGTCGGGCGCGGGACTTCATTCAAGCTGTTCTTTCCGGCGCTCCCCGCCAGGGACGCCCATGGCGCGGCCGGACTGGTAGAACCGATTCCCCTGGGCAAAGGCGAACTGGTTCTGGTCGTTGATGACGAGTCGGCGGTCCGCGACATTACACGGCTCACGCTGGAACACCATGGCTATCGGGTTTTGACGGCGGGAGACGGAGTCGAAGGCGTCGAGATCTTCATTCAGAACCGGGCGGACATCAGACTCGTGATTTCCGATATGGACATGCCGATCATGAATGGCGGTGCGATGATCCGTTCACTCGAGGCGATCGCCCCCTCCGTCCGCGTGATTTCAGCCAGCGGTCTTCCCCGCGATTCCGCGATGGCCGGAAAGTCCGGTCAACCCGGGCGAGCTTTTCTGTCAAAGCCGTTTACGGCCGAACAACTGCTGCGGACCGTCGACGCGATGCTCCGCGGATCATAGCCCGGAGCGGAGTCCATCGAGTTCATCAAGCGTGTGTTGACACGACCCGCTTTTTCCGCTTTCCTACTACCGGACCAATCGATGTGATGAAACTCAAATTGCTTTCGATGTTTCTGCCGGCCGCGCTCTGTTCGGTTTTGTTTTCCGCCGGCGCTGAATTGCCCAAGGTGAAATTGTTTTCCACCGGCGGCACGATTCAGGGTTCGGGACCCAACCGGGACGAGATCGCCAACTACAGACCCGCCGTATTCACACCGAAACAACTGCTGGACGATTTGCCCGAAGCCCGGACGTTGGCCGACGTGAGCTGGGAGGAAATTGCGGCAACCGGAAGCGGTGGAGTCGACACCAAGATCCTGCTGAAGCTGGCGAAAGCGATAAACGCTTGGTTGGCGCAGCCCGACGCCGCAGGCGCCGTGGTGACTCATGGTACGGCGACGCTGGAAGAAACGGCTTATTTCCTCAATCTCACCATCCACTCGGATAAGCCGGTCGTCGTGATTGGCGCCATGCGCCCGTTTACAGCCATCAGCCGGGACGGCCCGCTCAACCTCTATAACGCGATCCGCACCGCGACCAACGCACAGGCGCGCGACAAGGGAGTGATGGTCCTGTTGAACGACGAAATCAATGCGGCCCGCGACGTCACCAAGACGAATACGTTGAGGGTGAACACCTTCGAATCTCGCGATCTCGGGCCGATCGGTTTCGCCGATTCCGATCGCGTCGTCTTCTACCGCAAGTTGCTGTACCGCCACACGCACAAATCGGAATTCAATATCGATCAGCTCAGCGAGTTGCCCAAAGTCGACATCGTTTACGGTTACCAGGAAGGGAATCGCACCATCATCGACGCGCTGGTGGCCGCCGGCGCAAAAGGCATCATCCTCGACGACACCGCGCCGGGCTTTGCCGCCGCGATCAGAGACGGACGCGCCAAAGGCGTCGTGTTCGTGCAAAGCGATCGGAAAGGCAGCGGCCGCGTTCTGGAAAGCGCGCGTTCGGCGGCGAACGGAGTGGTGACCGCCGACAATCTGAACGCGCAGAAAGCGCGGCAACTGCTGCGTCTGGCGTTGACCAGGACATCGGATCCGCAGGAAATCCAGCGCATGTTCAAGGAATACTGAGTCCAGCGAGGAGAATCATGAAGACTACTCTTGTTCTTACCGCCCTCGCCGGGCTTGGCCTCGTCGTATCGGGGCAGGAGATTCCGCGGAATGTGCCACCCATCGCGAGGACGGCCCACGTGGTACTGATGTCGATGGGCGGCACCATTGCCAGCCGGGGCTCCGACCGCCTCAACCTGACCAACTACGGCGGCAGGGGCATGCCCCGGGTCGACCCTCAGGATTGGCTTCGCGACCTGCCGGAACTGGCGAACCTCGCCCGGATCACACTGGAGGATTTCCGGGCGCCCACCGATCGGGCCGAACGAGAA
>JAHFTY010000213.1 GCA_023265365.1 Acidobacteriota bacterium | reverse complement strand
GGCCGTGCAGACGCTGTCGCGGCTCAACCGCATCCATCCGCTCAAGGAGGACACCTTCGTCCTCGACTTCGTGAACGACCGCGAAGAGATCCGCGAAGCGTTCAAGACGTATTACGAGGGCGCCGAGATGGGCGAAGAAGTCGATCCGGCGCGCATGTACCTGATCAAAGGTGAACTCGATGCGTCGGGTATCTACCTTGCCGAGGAAGTCGATCGGTTTTGCAGCGTCTATTTCAGACCGAAGGAACGGCAGAGTGCGGCAGATCATCAGGCGATTAACTCGGCACTCGACCCGGCAGTGTCCCGGTTTGCCGCGCTGCAGGAAGAGAAGGAAGAAGAGGCGGAGTTGTGGCGTGGGAAGGTTTTGGCTTTTCGAAATCTGTATGGTTTTCTCAGCCAGATCATTCCGTATCAGGATTCGGACCTCGAACGCGCCTACGTTTTCCTGCGGCATCTGGCTTCAAAGCTGCCTCGGCGCAAGAGCGGTCCCGGCTATCAGTTTGATGACGACGTCCTTCTCGAGTACTACCGCCTGCAGAAGATCAGCGAAGGGTCTATTCCGCTCCGAGAGGGCGCCGCACCGCGTTTGGATGGACCGTCCGAGGTGGGCAGTGGAATCGTGCGCGAGCAACCCGTTCCGCTGTCTCAACTGATCAGCCTCGTCAATGAACGCTTCGGGACAGATTTCAACCAGGCCGATCAGTTGTTCTTCGATCAAATCGTCGAGGCGGCCATGGCTGATGAGAACGTCAAGCAGGCCGCGGCCGTAAACCCTGCGGACAAGTTCGAATTGGTATTCAAGCACCTCGTGGAGACACTGTTTGTGGAACGTATGGACCAAAACGAAGAGATATTCGTCCGCTTCATGAATGACGTACCCTTCCAGAATGTCGTGACGGCCTGGATGGCTTCGGAAGCCTACAGGCGTCTGCGAACGCAGGTTCGCGAGGGAGTCCCTGCCACTGCCCCAGACCCGGGCGTCGGATTGCCCCGGAGAATCCGGCGAGTTGAACCGAAGCCTGAAGTCCGGTATGTGACCTGTGTGCCGTTGATTCCGCTAAAAGTTGCTGCGGGAGCTTTCAGTGATCCGCAGAAGGTCGACGATGAGAGCTGGGAGTGGGTAGCCGTTGAGACGAAGCATCCTATCCGCCGAGGCATGTTTGTCGCTCAGGTTGTCGGCAAGTCGATGGAGCCTCGGATTCCGGATGGTTCCTATTGTCTCTTTTCTGCGCCGGTGACGGGCACGCGGCAGGGGAAGACCGTCCTGGTGCAATTGCGCGATTCCGCCGACCCTGAGACCGGCGAACGTTACACGGTCAAGCGCTATGAGAGCACGAAGGTTTCAGCCGGCGACTCCTGGCGGCATGCGCGAATTTCTCTCCGTCCGGAGAATCCCGAGTTCAGCCCGATCGAACTTTCGTCTGACCATGAAGGGCAGGTGCAAGTGATCGCGGCATGCGTGGAGGTGCTTGGATAGTCTTGCTGAGGGCGAGGATCGACGAGGAGGGGTGGCGCGAAGCGCCGGGGTGGTCTCCGCCAATTCTTGAACTTTTTGTTAACTCCTCCCGTAAAGGCACGTAATGGTCAGAGGGATCACTCGTGGGTAACATCATTCAAGACGTTCGATACGCCTTCCGGCAGTTCGCTGCCAGTCCCGGATTTACGGCAATCGCGGTCCTTTCGCTCGCGGTGGGTATCGGCGCGAACTCCGCCATCTTCGGATTGGCCAATGCGCTGTTCCTCAAATCGTTGCCCGGCGAACGTCCTGACGAACTCGTTTCCGTCTACACATCGGATTTCAGCGGTCCGGTTTACAGCCTTTCGTCATATCCCGACTTTCAGTACCTGCGCGATCGGAACGACACGCTGTCCGGCCTGACCGGCTATACGCCTTTTCCCACGGTCCTGACGGACGGCGAGAAAACGGATCGCGTGTTTGGGGAATTTGTTTCCGGCAATTACTTTGATGTCCTCGGACTTCGGCCGCAGCTCGGCCGGTGGTTTCTTCCCGAAGAAGACCGAACTCCGGGCACGCATCGGGTGGCTGTTCTTTCCGACTCGATGTGGCTGCATCGTTATCAGCGGGATCCTTCCGTCATCGGCCGAACCCTCACGCTGGGTGGAAACGCCTTTACGATCGTCGGCATCGCTCCGAAAGGGTTCACCAGTCTGTTGCGCGGTTTCTCGAGCGAGTTCTGGGTTCCATCGATGACGCTGAACGTCCAGCAGCGAGACTCGAATGACCTGACACACCGTGGATCCAGAGGCCTGTTTCTGATCGGGCGGCTGAAGCCCGGCGTCTCCATCGCGCAGGCCGGGGCGAATTTTAAAGTTCTGGCCGCGCAACTTCACGGCGCTTATCCGGAGTGGTGGGAAGATCGCAGCAAGAAAGCCAGGGTGATATCCCTTCTGCCGGAATCAAAGTCCCGCGTATTCCCGATGCTCCGCGCACCTCTGTTCGGCTTCATCGCGCTTTTGATGATCGTCGTCGGACTCGTCCTGCTGATTGCCTGCTCGAACATCGCAAACCTGCTGCTGGCCAGGTCCGCCGCCCGGCGCAAAGAGATCGCCATACGATGATTGCGTGCGCGAATATCTCGAACCTGCTGCTGTCCAAGGCCATCGACCGGCAACGGGAAATCGCCGTCCGAACGGCGATGGGCGCGACGCGCGGACGGCTGATTCGCCAATTGCTGACCGAGAGTGTCGTGCTGTCCATCGCGGGCGGGCTTGCCGGACTCGCCATCGCTTCCTGGGGTGGACAGGCTCTCGTCGATATCGTTCCACACGGGGCGCCTGCGCCGGACAATATGCTGAACTGGACCATCTTTGGACTTACCATGGCGCTGTCGCTCGTCTCGGCGGTCGTGTTCGGTCTCGCGCCGGCTTTTGAAGTTTCGAGCAACGATGTGAACTCCACTCTCAAGGAAACCGGCAGATCCGGTTCGCGCGGTCTGCGGGGCCGCCGCTTTCGAAACGGTCTGGTGGTTGTGGAAGTGATGCTGACGATGGTGCTGCTGGTTGGAAGCGGACTGGTCATTCGCACCAGCATGGTCATCCGGAACCTTCAGCCCGGATTCGACAAGAAAGGCCTGCTTACACTCGACGTCGAGCTTCCCTCCGATCGGTACGCAACACCGCAGCAGGTCGAATCCTTTTATTCACGCGCGCTGACTCAGTTGTCTGCTGTGCCCGGAGTCCAGTCCGCGGCAGCCACAAGTCATGTGCCGGTCATGAACGACGGGCAATCCACTGGCTTTGTGTTATCCGGATCGGAAGACGTGCCCGTCCGTGAAAGACCAACGGGTGCGCACATCGAAGTGAGCGCGGATTTCTTCCGGACAATCGGGCTGCCTGTGTCGAATGGACGCGGGTTTACTTCACAGGACACCTCGAACTCCGCAAACCTTTTGAGCCCGGCGCCCAAACAGTGAATCTTCTTCTTGCGACACTGCTGTTGTTCATGTCACAGAACATTCTTCAACTCGCGCTTCCGCCCCAGGGCGAACGCATCGCGTATGGAAGCGATCCGTTCCAGTTCGGCGAACTGCGGCTCCCTGAAGGTCCGGGCCCGTTTCCTGTGGCGATCGTCATCCACGGGGGATTCTGGCGCGCCGCATACAACCTCGACCACATCAGCCACCTCTGCGTCGCATTGAACAAAGCGGGGATCGCCACGTGGAGCCTTGAGTACCGGCGGATCGGAAACCCCGGCGGCGGCTGGCGCGGCACGTTTGACGACGTCGCCGCGGGCGCCGGTCACCTGAAGAGGATCGCCCCCCAATACGAACTCGATCTCAGGCGTGTCGTCGCGGTGGGTCACTCGGCCGGAGGTCATCTCGCGCTGTGGCTTGCCGGCAGGAAAGATCCCGGTTCGCCGCTGCCGCTCAAGGGCGTCGTCTCCCTCGCCGGTGTCGCCGACCTCCGCCGCGGGTTCGAATTGAAGTTGAGCAATACGGTTGTCGGCGAATTCATGGGAGGAAGTCCGGACGCCGTGCCGGATCGGTACGCCTATGGGTCTCCCGCAGAGCTTCTCCCGCTGAAGGTTTCTCAGCGATTGATTCACGGCACGCTCGACACGAACGTGCCATTCGAGATCAGCAAGGACTACATCGCAAAGGCAAAAGCAAAAGGCGACAACGCGGAATTGATCGCGCTCGCCGGCGCGCGTCACTTCGAGCTGATCGATCCGAGGACAAAGGAATTCGAGACGGTCCGGAAGGCGCTGCTCGATCTACTGAAGTAGTCTTAGTTGAACTTCCGTCAAGCCACCCGCCTGAACCTCGACCGGCACGCCGCGGCCTCCGAATGTCTGCATAAACTCTTCATCGAAATAAATCCGGCCGGCCACACTTTTCCAGGCGTAGAGGCGGTAGGCGCCGGGCGCAATTCCTCCAACCGTGAACCGGCCGTTGTTGTCGGCCTCGGCGACCTTGTAGAGGTCGGGACGCAGGAGCGGGCGGCCTTGTGGAACCAGGACCACGCTCGATCCGGCGCCGTCCGCAACCGCTCCCCGAACCTGCCCGCCATTACCGGCAATCCGTATTTCCAGGGACTCGGTACCGCGTCCCGGAAACGTCATTCCATTCTCCAGAACGTCCGGGCCCGCGGCGCCGAACCTCGCGGACTTGACATAAAACGGCGCGGGCACACCGAGGATCGACAAGCGGAACGCCCCTTCCGGCAAGGGCAGGAAACTGAACATGCCGGTGGGATAAATCGTGGCGGCCGGAGTTTCCATGGGCGCGCCGGCAAGTGAACGAGCGATGATTTGCACGATGGGAGCGGCGGCGGGCCGGGTGTCCAGGATCGAAAACCGCGGGCCCTCGAAACGAATCCGGCCGTTGAGCGGATAGGAGGCTTCCGAAACGATATCGACTTCAAGAGGCTTGTCCGTAACCTCGACCGGAATCATCGTGACGCTGCGGTGTTGAATCTCGTCGAAACGAAAACTCATCAGGTGGTACGAACCCGGCAGCACGTCCCGGATTTCGTAAGTCCCCGCATTCTCATATCGCAAACGGATATTGCCGCCAAGAGTGGGGATCATCGTCGCCACCTCGGGCGATTCGTACCTGGGCCGAAGCCAGACCCAGTCCCAGTGCGGGTATCGATGGCCCAGGCCGTCGATGAACTTTCCCCGGATCGTGACCGTCTTTCCGGAACGCACCGCAATATCGATCCCCGCGCGATCGGCGCCGTCCATCAGGTTCAATGGAGTGGCTCGAGCGATATCGAACGCGCCGGGATAGAAAGTCGGAACGAAAATCTTGTCGTCCGTTCGAAACGAACCGGTCGACACGAAAAACCGGCGGCGCGATGGGATCGGAATGGTGTAATCGCCGAGTTCGCCGCTCTCGACAAAGGAGAGGACGTCCGGCTGACCCACGCCGTCGGCGGTGTAACTCCAGGAGATCAGTTGAACCCGCATGCCGGCGACGGGCTTGCCGGTTTCCAGATCGGTAATGCGTCCCTGAATACGCGGCATGACGGCAGGGCGCGGCTGAAGAATATGCAGGAACAGCAGCGCCAGCATCATTGGAAGCAAACGCATGATCGCGCTACTCTAACGCGAATTGCTCTGGCGTCCGCCGAAGAAATGGCGACAATATCCGATGCGAAATCCGGGGAAAGACAGGCATTTCTGGCGGCTCGCCTTCGGAGTTTTCGCCCTCGTCTCCGTTCTTAACTATTTTCCCGTCTTGTCCGGCCAGGTTCCCTTCCCCCGCGACCACGTCCTGCGTCACTCGGCATGGGACGGTTATCCGAGAACCACGCCTCCACAGCAGGTGGGCCAGCTCATCGATGTGGTGGCGTTGTTTTATCCCTTCCGGGCGTGGCTCAGCCGCAGTATCGGCGAAGGGACGTTGCCGCTCTGGAATCCGCACATCATGAGCGGCGCTCCGTTCGAAGCCAATGCGCAGTCCGCGCTGTTCTATCCGCCGCACATTCTTTATTACCTGTTTCCGCTCAAAGCGGCCTGGACGATCAACCTGATGCTGAGGCTTTTCCTGGCGGCGGTGTTCATGGCTCTGTTCGTTCGATCGATAGGAGGATCTCCCGGAGGCGCCATGCTTTCCGGAATTCTGTTCGCGCTCTGCGGCTTCACGATCGAGTGGCAGGGCACCAGCATCGACGGCGCCGGCATCTGGCTTCCGTTGATGTTCTATGCCGTTCATCGCCTTTACCGGAATCCGGGCGCCCGCTCGATCGCGATTGCGGCTTTCGCCTTTGCCATGCCCGTCCTCGCAGGACATCCCGAAACCGCCGTTCACGAAACATTCGCGGTGTGTCTGTTTGCCGGGTGGCTCTGGACGAGACGGATCGGCAGGCGTTTTCTCCAGGCGTTCGTCCTGGCTGGGATTCTGGCGGTGGGCCTGGCGGCCGTTCAGTGGATACCAACGATCGAGTGGCTGCGCGAAATGCCTTCCCAGCTGGAGAACCCACAGCCCGTGCTGGACCGGCATCAAGGCCAGGGATTCTTCTCCCGGGATATTCGCAGCGACCCGAGTTCCGCGCTGGTCTCGATTCCCGAGGGCGCCTCGTATGTCGGGATGCTTGGAATGCTGGCCGCGTCGCTCTCGCTGTATTACGAGAAGAAGCGGTACGCCGTCTTCCTGCTGATCGTCGCCGCCTTCTGCACGGCGGTGTCGTTCGGCATCCAACCCGTGGGCTGGATCATGGCGCACATTCCCGTCGTCAAGGCGATCAAGAATTCGCGGCTGATCCTTGTAGTCGACTTTGCGCTGGCGGCGATGGCGGGGCTTGGCGTTTCCGCTCTCGAACAGCGGCAGCACGGCAGGCAGGCCTTGATAACCCTGGGCGCCGCATTCCTCGTGCTGTCGTTCTGCATCTACGAAGTTCATCGCGCCACGATGACACCGGTGTCGTTTGACCGGTCGCCGTGGGCTTCTCTGATCTTTTTGTTCGTGGGGTTCCTCCCGTTGCTGCTCAAAATGCGCGGCAGACTGGAGGATTGGCGGTTCCCTTTGATCATCGTGCTGATCGCAGGCATCGAGATGGTGACCTACAGCTACGGCTATCTCGGTTTTTCTCCAGCGGCCGAAGTCTTTCCAACGCCGCCGGTGGTCGACTTCCTCCGCACGGCCGGCGACCCCGGAACCTTTCGTGTCGCCCGCGACCGCGTGCCGATGCCCCACGATTCCGGCATGATTTTTGGATTCGAGGAGGCGGACGGATACGAAATCGCAACCGAACGCGCCTCGATGTTCGTGTCGGGCCTCACGGAGGACCGTCCCGATGGAGTGATGTTCCAGGGCGAGAAGATCCTGCTGTCCGCCGACCGGCGTTTCGACATGTTGAACGTGAAATACCTGATCGCCTCGACACCAAATCCGAACGCGGATCTTTATGCCCGGCAAGCGGAGCGGTTCGTGCCTGTTTACTCGCAGGGCCCGGTGACCGTATTCGAAAACAAGACGGCGCTGCCGCGCTCTTTCCTGGTTCCCACGACCGGTATCGAAATCGTCTCCGATAAAAAAGGCCAGTTGGACCGAATCAAACAACCCCGGTTTGACCCACTGAAAACGGTCGTATTCGAGCAGCCGCTTCACGGCATGATCTTTGCCGAAAACGGTCTCGATCCCGATGCCCGGCTTGCGATCATCGAACAAGGGGCCAACCACTACCGCATTGCGGCGCAGAGCCGGAGTTCCAGCATTCTGGTATTGAGCCAGACGTATTATCCCGGATGGAAGGCCACCGTGAACGGAGTCGTTGCCCCGGTGTATCCGGTCGATCTGGCGCTGACCGGAGTTATTCTGGGCGCGGGCGTGTCGGATGTCCG
>JAHFTY010000074.1 GCA_023265365.1 Acidobacteriota bacterium | reverse complement strand
CCACGTCCAGGGCATAGACACGCGAGGCGCCGTGCATCAGCAGGTATTGCGTAAAGCCGCCCGTCGACGATCCCACGTCGAGGCAGACTCGGCTTTCGACGGAAATCCCGAACGCCTCGATCGCGCCTTCCAGCTTCAGACCGCCACGGCTGACGTAGGGATGCGGCGCTCCTTTCAACCGGATTTCGACAGCAGAGTCGACCGTGGTGCCGGGCTTCGTCACGGGTACATCGTTCACCAGAACATTTCCCGCCATGATCATGGCCTGGGCCTTCTCGCGGCTGTCCGCGAAGCCTCGCTCCACGACGAGCCGGTCAATCCGCTGTTTCAATGGGAACGCGTCTCCAGATAATCCGCGATCGACAAGAGGATTCGAGCGCGCCCGCCCAGACCTTCAATCGAACGGCGCGCCTGCCCCGTGATCTCCGCCACAATCGCCCGGGACTTGTCCAGACCAACCAGGGCGGGATAGGTGGCCTTTTGCTGATCGCGGTCTTTACCACCGGTTTTCCCAAGTGTTTCCATCGGAACGGTTTCATCCAGAATGTCGTCGACAATCTGGAACGCCAGGCCGATGCGCTCTCCGTAAACGCGAACCGCTTCGAGTTCGGCTTCCGAAACGCCGCCGAGAAACGCGCCGGCGGTAACGGCCGTTGTTATTAAAGCGCCGGTCTTCGAACGATGGATCTGTTCGACGTTGATCTCACCGATCGGCCGGCCCTCCGCTTCGAGATCGAAGACCTGGCCTGCAATCATCCCGGCCGGAGTCCCGGCTGCGCGCGCGATCATTGCCGTCACACGCAGAAGGCGGTCCGGAGGAAACGCATCGGCCCGCGCAATCGTTTCCATCGCGAGCGTCAGCAGGGCATCGCCGGCAAGAATGGCGATCGCTTCGCCGAATTTCCTGTGGCAGGACGGGATACCGCGGCGGAAGTCGTCGTCGTCCATGGCGGGAAGGTCGTCATGGATGAGCGAATACGTGTGAATCATCTCGAACGCGCACGCGACCGGCAGGACGTCGTTCCAGTCCGGCCGGCACAACGCGAAACCCGCGACCGAGAGCGCCGGACGCAGACGCTTGCCTCCGGCGAAAAGGCTGTAACGCATGGCCTGATGGAGGCGGGCTGGAGGCGTGGACTCGGAGGGAACCAGTCTGTCGAGCGAAGCGTCGATCGCCGGAAGCGCGTGATCGAAAAAAGCGCTCAGCTCACTGTTCATTTTCCGTCTCGAAAGGCACGGCGCGAATCTGGCCGGAACTGCTTTTCAAAAGAATTTCCACACGGCGCTCCGCCTCTTCGAGCTTGGAATGGCAGAAACGCGAAAGCTTGATTCCCTCTTCGAAAAGCTCCAGAGCGCCGTCCAGCGAATGGTCGCCGCCTTCCAGCCTCTTGACGATCTCCTCGAGGCGCTTCAACGCAGATTCGAAGTCCGGCGCGTCCGACATGCAAGCGATTGTAACGAAATCGCGATGTTGCGTTGCTATAATTCTGGGTGTATGAAGCACCTCCGCACACACGCTCGATTCGTGATGTGTATCGTCCTTCTCCTTCCATCCTGCGCACCCAAACCGGAACCCGTCCTGGATGAAGCAACCGTTGTTGCGCGCAATGCGTCGGTTCGCTTGAAGAACAGTTCGACGTCCCGGACGCTCGTCACGCTCAATCCCGGCGACAAGGTCGATGTGCTTCAACGCCAGGAGAACTGGTACCGCATTCGACGCGGCGAACGGCTCCAGGGATGGATGGAAGAAAGCACGATCGTCACCAACGAGACGATGGGCCGCATTCGAGAGATGGTCGCCGCGTCACAGTCCCTGCAGCCTCAGAACACGGCGGTGATACGCGAAGAGGCCAACCTCCGAATCGAACCCGGACGATCGACCGCCATCATCAAGAAGCTGGATCGGGGAACCAAAGTCGAAGTGATCGACCGAACCTCCAGTCCCCGGCCCGGTTCCGACACCGCCATCGACATCTGGCTGAAGGTGCGGCCTTCGCCGACCGAAGTGGGATGGGTCATCGCCAGCCTTCTGGATTTCGACGTTCCTCCCGAGCTGGCGCAGTACACCGAAGGCTACTCCTATAGCGCGGTCAAACAGATCAATCAGGTGCAGGATCCGATCGCCGGCCCCATCAACTGGTATTTGATCGGCGAGCGCTCTTTCTCCACCGACCCGCGACTCGACTTCGACGGTCTCCGGGTGTTCACCTGGAATATGAAGATGCACCGCTACGAGACTGCTTTTCGGGAACGTGGCATTCGCGGCGTGTATCCGCTCGAAGCCGGACTGGACAAAGGGAATCCCACATTCCGTTATTTCGAGCTCGCCGAAGACAACAGCACGAAGATTCCTAAAGAATTCGCGATGTACGGCGTCGTCACGCGACCGCTCAACGCCCCGCAGGCCGCGAAGAAACCGTCCGGCCGAACCAGGCCGTCGCTTCGCGCCACTCCTCCTCGTTAAAGCACTGCTGTTCCAAGAAGCCAAATCGCGGGGAAGCGTTTTTCCCTCCTCGACGAGGAGGGGTGGCGCGAAGCGCCGGGGTGGTGCTGTTCAGGAAATAGATTCTGTTGAACGAACCGCCCCGCCGCTCCGCGGCACCCCGCCTTGGCCAAGGCGGGGAAACCAGTCGCTGGAATCCAGTAACATCGTGCATTTCCGACAGAACCGCGGAGGGATACGGTGGCTCTTCGGAAGCTGATGGCCGTCGAACTTTTGAACTGGTCGAAGATCTTCAAGGTTGTAGGTTCAGGCCGGTAAATGTTTCAATGCATCTTTTGATTTTTATGAAAGCACTCATCAAGGACAAACCGACCGATCGAACGCCATGGCCCACGGGCCTGCGTCTGGAAGAGCGGCCGATACCCGATAACATTGGGCCCGACGAAGTTCTCATCAAAGTCGTCGCGGCCGGGATTTGCGGCACCGATTCCGGGATCTACAACTGCAAAAACACGCTTCGGAACGAAATGCTGAAGATCCAGGGCGACTCCGTGATCATCGGCCACGAATTCTGCGGTTCCATCCAGAAGGCCGGTCCGGACGCGCTCTTGCGCCTGGCCGACATCGTGGAACACACCTCGCGGCTCGATTCTGAAGTCGAGAGCTTTGTGAAAGGACGACCCGCAGCCCAGCTTGCCGCGGACCGCGATTTTTCAGGTTTCCTCCACGAACACTTTATCGCCTCCGCCGAAATGCACATCACCTGCGGCTGGTGTTATCAATGCCGGCTCGGCGATCAGCACGTCTGCCGGAATACGGTGATTAAAGGCGTTCACGCGGACGGCGCTTTCGCGGAGTACGTCAAGGTTCCTGCGCGAAATCTGGTCCTGTTCAGAACCGGAGAGGTTCCCACCTCCGTCATTGCATTCATGGACGCCATCGGGAATGCGGTCCACACCGTCCAGTCCGCGAATCTGGTCGGACAGAACTGCATTGTCCTCGGCGCCGGCACGCAAGGCGTCATGGCTTCCGCCATCGCCCATCGCAGCGGCGCCGGACGCGTGTACGTCACCGACTTCTCGAATCCGGCTCGCGGCATGACTCACGACAAACTCGACAGAAACCGATTTGAACGCGCCCGGCGCCTGGGCGCGACGGATTGTTTCGACCTCGCTCTGCCTGAGGAGCGCGATCGCATGAAGAAGCGGATCATGGAGGAAACGAACGGGACGGGCGTCGACGTCGCGCTGGAGATGTCGGGAAGCTATAGCGCCTACCGCGATGCGTTCGATCTGCTGCGCATGGGCGGCACGTTCGTCCTGCTCGGAATTCCCGAAGGCGAAATCAAAATGGACTTCGCCCGCGACGTTATCTTCCGCGGCCTGACCATCCGCGGCGTGATCGGACGCCGCGTGTTCGACACCTGGGAAGTTATGCGCAACATGCTTTCGGCGGGGCTCGCCCAGGAACTGCTCGACTGCGGTTTTGTTTCGCCGGAACTCAAGCTCGAAGAATTCGAAGAAGGATTTGCCGCGCTCGCCCGCGGCGAAGCGTTGAAAGTGATTCTGAAGCCATGAAACCTTACGAAGCCATTCACGAAGAGATCGGACGTCTGCAGGAATCGAAAACATTCAAGCGTGAAACGGAAATCGAATCCGAACAGGGCGCTGTCGTTCGGGTTGCCGGCAAAGAGGTGGTGATGCTGGCCTCGAACAACTACCTCGGGTTGTCGTCGCATCCCCGCATCAAGCAGGCTGCCATCCGCGGCATTCAGGAGTACGGACACGGCGTTTCCTCGGTTCGGTTCCTTTGCGGAACCCTGACCATCCATCGAAAACTCGAAGAGAAGATTGCGAACTTTGTCGGTACGGAAGACAGCATCCTGTTCTCCTCCTGCTTCACTGCGAACGAGGGTTACTTCGCGTCGATCGTTAACGAAACACTCGGGCACGACACCTACCGCGACGTCCTCTACAGCGACCAGTTGAATCACGCCAGCATCATCGACGGCACGCGTCTGTGCCGGGCTGAAGCCGTCAGCCGCAAGGTTTACAAGCACGCCGACGTCGCGGACCTGCGGCGCCAGTTGGACGAGGATCGTGGATCCGGATTCCGATTCGGAACGATCCTCACGGACGGAGTGTTCAGCATGGAGGGCGATCTCGCTCCTCTCCCCGAACTGGTGCAGATCGCCAGAGAAGCCGGTCACGTCCTGTTTGTCGACGACTCGCACGCCGTCGGCGTGGTCGGGGAAACGGGACGTGGAACAGCGGAAGCACTGGGAGTCCACGGCCGGATCGACGTGATCAGCGGAACCCTCGGAAAAGCGATGGGCGGAGCGGCGGGCGGCTACGTCGCGGGGAAGAAGGAACTGGTGACTTATCTGCGGCAGAAGTCGCGGCCATACACTTTTTCGAATTCCCTTCCGCCTTCGATCGTCATGGCGGCGATTGAAGCATTCACCATGCTTGAGGAAGATACCGGCATCGTCGGGCGCCTGCACGAGAACACGGCCTACTTCCGGCAGCACATCCGGGCGCTGGGATTCCGGATCCTGGAAGGTACCCATCCCATCGTTCCCATCATGCTGGGAGAAGCAGCCGTGGCGATGGATATGAGCAATGCCCTGCTGGACGAGGGCGTCTACATCAAAGGTCTCTGGTATCCCGTCGTGCCCAAAGGAGAGGCCCGCCTCCGCGCCCAGATCTCCGCAGCACTGGACAAGGCGACTCTCGATCGCGCGTTATCCGCATTTGAAATAGTCGGAAAACGCATGCGGATCATTTGATCCCGCCGGGAAGGAACCGCCTACTTACGTAAACTTCTTTCCCACGTCTGGATTTTCTTCGGCATCCACAGGTCCGTGGCGGGAATCCCTTTCAGTCGATCGAGCGTGAGAATGGCTTCGTCGCGATGCCATTCCGCGTCGAGCAACTGCACTTTTTCGAGAAGTGCGTATTTGGCCTGCAATGGAGCGCGTTTGACTTCCTCGTTATAGACCTTCTCGAAGTAATCGGCTCCGGCGAGGTTTTTCTTCTGCTGGCGGTACCAATCCGTAATCCAGGTGTAAATGACGGAATTATCCGGATAGTCTCTCCTCAACTGCTCCAGCATCCGAAATCCCTCGGCCCAGTTCTTGTCTTCCAGCATCGCAGTGTAATAGACGATTCGGGCTTCCGTCTGCGAGTAGCGGGCGCGCGCGATCGCGGTTTTGAGTTGCTGGATGCCGAGATCCCGGTCGCCCCTGGCGCCGAAGAGCCACGCGAACGGTTTGATGACGGCGGGAAGAGATCCGCTGAAGTAGTTGAATGCGCCGATGCCGACATAGATGTCCCAGTAATTGGGATCCATCTTATAGACCTCTTCGGCATAGCCGTGTGCCTTGAGTCCGGCGCGAAGAGCCGAGAAATAGGCGCCCCTCTGGGTAACCTGGAATCGCGCATAGCTGCCCCACGCCGACCCCAGATAAGCACTGACTTCGATCCTGGCGTATTTCGGCAGTTTGAGCGCCGTTTCTCCTTTTTGGACGGCAAGTTTCTGGGAGGACTCGTACGTCTTTTCAATTGCGGCGTTGCCGGGATCCATCTGGGCTTCCCACCAGGAGGTCTCGGCCATCAGCGTGTATCCCGCGGGATGGTCCGGATAACGCTCCTGCAGCGCCTTCGCCGACGCTCGAGCTTCGGCAAGACGGAGATTGTAGGTGGTGGCCATGGCCTGCCGGATCAACTTGTCGGCATCGGGGTCGTTGTAAAGAAACGTGTTGGCTTGTAGCAAAAGAACCAGGCCGAGCGCGAGCATTCCCAATAATAACCTCTGACACAAAAAAATCCCCGCGGCTCCAGCCGCGGGGGAAGGTGGGATGGTGGAGGAAATCTACATCTTCATAGACACCATATCTTGGCTAAAAGTTACCAGGAAAGGAAAAAATATTTACGAAATTTGGTAGGAATTATCCCGGAAAACGAAAAGGGGGGCCATTGGGCCCCCCTGGAAGCGGCTAAACCGGAAGATCTTACTTGTTTCCGCCAGCCTTGAACTTGAAATTGCCCGGCGTGCCTTCACGATGAACATCGTGGCAGGCCTTGCATTGCGCCTTCAGCTTGCCCGCGGCTGCCGTTGCATCTTCGGCCTTACCGGCCTTCGCGGCAGCGGCAATGTCACCCGCGATCTTGGCGGCGTCGTTGGCCCAGGTTACTGCGCCAGCCGCCTTCTGGGCTTTCATGAACTCGCCGGCTTCTTTGAACAGGCCCTGCAGCTTTTCCGCATCTTTGGCTACATCTGCCCAGGTTCCGGCACCAATATTCTTTCCCATCTGGGCGTTGGTCGGACCCACTTCCTTCATCACGGGCATGATGTCGCGCTGTGCATAAAGCGTCAGCGCCATCGCGGCAACCATACAGACCGCGATCATAATTGACGTCCTCCGCATCGATCTCCTCCTAATGAATGACCAGTTTAGAGACTCTGAACAGGCCGCTACTATAGACGAAAGACTTTCGGGCAGTCAATCAACTACCGGCCTTCAAGTCATTGAAGATCTTGGTCAATGCCGGAAGGACCTTGAACAGATCGTCAACGATTCCGTAGTGAGCCACTTTGAAAATGGGCGCCTCCGCATCCTTATTGATGGCGACAATACAGCGTGACGTCTGCATCCCGACCAGGTGCTGGATCGCTCCGGAAATCCCAACCGCGATATAGAGGCGCGGCGAAACCGTCTGTCCGGAACTGCCGATCTGGTATTCGCGGGGAAGCCATTCGGCGTCCACGACGGGACGCGAGGCTCCAACCGAGCCGCCGATGGACTGCGCCAGATCGAAGATGACCTGAAAGTTTTCTTTCTGTTTCAGGCCACGCCCTCCGGAAATGATAATGGGCGCGGACGACAGATCGGCTTGTCCCTTTTGCGCTTCGGCCCGATCCACCACTTTTCGCGTGGACGGTCCCTCCAGTTGTGCCGCGTAGGACACCACTTCCGCGTTGCCTCCGCCTTCCACCTCGTCACCCGGGAATGCGCCCGGCGAAGCGGTTGCCAGGTAAGGCGCTTCCCCGCGGACCGCGGTTTTCATGTTCATTTTGGCGTTGAAGATCTGCCGCGTCAGGATCAGCCGGTCTCCGTGCTTTTCGAAGTCCACCATTCCGGCAATCAGCGGGCGGCGCAACTTCACGGCGAGGCGCGGCGCGAAATCGTAACCCTGGGTCGTATGGCCGGCGATCACCAGGAACGGTTTTTCATCCGCGAGCAGGCCATTGAGCGCGGTGACGTAGGTATCCGGGCTGTACTGGGCCAGGTTTGGGTCGTCGATTCGGATGACCCGATCGATCTTCCGGGACTTCAGATCGTCCGCCACGGCCGCCGTGTTCTCGCCCAGAACGATGGCGGTCACGGGCTGACCAAACTCCCGGGACACCCGTTGAGCCGCAACGAGCAGCTCGTTCGTGATAGGTTTTGGTCTTCCGTTGTTGTGTTCAGCGATAACGAAGATCATAGGACCTTTGCCTCCTTGCGCAGTTTCTCCACCAGCTTCGCGGCCGCCTCTTCCGGCGTGCCCGTCAGGATTTCGACGCGGCTCTTGCGCTCCGGAATGAGCACTTCCTTGACTTCGTACATGGCGCCGGCGCGGCCGACCTGATGATCGGCAAGTCCGAGATCCGCGGCGGCAAGCACCTTCATCTCTTTCTTCTTGGCGGCCATGATCCCCTTGAGCGACGCGTACCGCGGCTGATTGATGCCGAACTGAATCGTCAGCAGGGCCGGAACCGGAAGCTCGACCGTTTCGTTCATGCCTCCTTCAAGCTCCCGTTTTGCACGTAGCGTTTTCGCGTCCGGATTTGCTTCGACGCCGACCACCACGGTCGCATGCCCGATCCCCAGGAATTCGGCGAGCATCACGCCGGTCATGCCGGTGCCCAGATCGTCCGACTGAACGCCCGTCAGAATCAGATCCGCGCCCCCATCCTTCCTGATCGCTTCGGCCAGGGCTTCCGCAGCCGCAAACTCGTCCGCGCCTTTGAATTTTTCGTCAAACAGATGAATCGCGCGATCGGCGCCCATCGCCAGGCCGGAGCGGAGGACGCGCGCGGCTTCTTCGCCGCCCATCGAGATGACGACCACTTCTCCTCCGTGTTTTTCCTTCAGCCGGAGGGCTTCTTCGAGCGCGTAATTGTCGGCTTCGCTGGCGACAAAAGTCAGATCCTGGTCCTTGATCCAGGTTTTCGTCTCGTTGATGACCAGACGAGACGCCGGATCCGGCACAGGCTTAATACAACTGATGATCTTCACGTATGGCTCCCAATATGAGAAATGACGAATACAAACAAACTCGATATTCTAACGAACCCATCCCGCCGGCACCCACAGAATTTCAATCAGGACCAAAGTACAAGTACAGGTTCATCGACATTGGGTTAAAATACCTGCTTTTGCATGGAGGCGGAACCGCACCGGCACAATGAGTAGTCCAAAAACGAAGAGTATCTTTACAACCCACGAAGTCAGTCATCTTCTTCACGTGAATCCTCGATCCGTCATCAACTGGATCGAACAAAGCCTACTCGCCTCTTATCGGACTCCGGGCGGACATCGGCGGATTCGGCGGGAAGACCTGCTGGCATTCCTTCGAAAGCACCAGATCCCGACGCCGGCCACCCTTGTTGAGGGGAAGTTTCTGGTGCTGATCGTCGAAGACGAGGAAGAGATCACGAAAATTCTGAAGACGTTTCTCGAACGCCAGGGAGGCTACGACGTCCGAACCGCGTCCGACGGCATCTCGGCGCTGATCGAGGTCGGACGGATAAAGCCCCAGCTCCTGATCCTCGACATCATGATTCCCGGCGTCGACGGCGTGGAAGTATGCCGTCGCATCAAGGCCGATCCGGGCAACACCACCGCCATCATCGCCATCAGCGGACTTCCCGACTGGGAGAAGAAAATCCTGCAGGCAGGCGCGGACGCCTTCATGGCGAAACCGCTCGATCTGGAAAAACTCTATTCCGAAGCCAAACGCTTCCTTCGCATTCTGTAACGCAATACACGATGGTCCTCTCAAGGGATTTCCCCGCCTTGGCCAAGGCGGTGCCGCGAAGCGGCGGGGTGGTTCGACCAAATAGAAATCAATTTCTTGAAAGCACCACCCCGGCGCTTCGCGCCACCCCTCCTCGTCGAGGAGGGGAAAACACTCTTGTGTCAGCACTGCCTCAACGAGGATAGTGCCCGAAGCGGTCCATTGCGTCCGGTTTTTGCGATGTGCGATACTGCTGAAGTTTGACGCTGGTCCCATAGCTCAACTGGATAGAGCACCAGCCTACGAAGCTGGGGGTTAGAAGTTCGACTCTTCTTGGGACCATTTCTCCCCCGAACCTACTGCCAGTCCTGCCAGCCGCACGCCTGCGTGACCCGGCGAATCCAGTCCATCGCAGGTTCCCCGATCGGCGCGCCCGGAGGCGCTTCCGGACGCCCGAGGCGCGGGGTCGGCGCGATCGGTCGTTCGAGGAATCGTTTGATATCCGCCGCAATCAACAACACATGAGCCGCGTCTCCTTCGGTCGTGCGAGTGACGCGTTCGTTCTGGATCTGCGCCAGACGAGCCGAAGCGACCGCACGCACCTGAGGCATTTCGGCGGTAGCGGCGAGATTCATCAACTCTTCGATGAACACCCGCTCGACCGCCCGTTTCACCTCGGCTTCGACCGGAGTGGCTGCGCGCGAACCGAAAGTGCCCGCGTACAGCCGGTCCAGAATCTCTTCCAGTCCGGGCAACCCGGGTTCGACCGCGTGCTGCTCGACGATTCGGGCGGCGCGTTCGCGTTGCAGGATCTGCGAGATTGTATGCTCGGCAAGCACAACGGCCGGCGTGATCGCATCGAATGTGTCGCCGGTGTACCGCGGAAACAACTCCCGATGCATTCCATATCCGGAGGGCCGCGGCGGAATCTTATCGACGACGGAGGGCGGCAGCACCAACTCCACCGGCTTCAAAACATCCATCAGCGAGTCCATGATCGCCCGCTGTTCCGTGGCCGGGACGCGGGTGAACGGCTTCCGTCCATCTCCACGGATCGCGTAGATGTAGTCCTGACCGCCGAGGCCGGATGCGGCCGCTTCGATTTGGTAGCGATGGTGCAGATACAGCGGCACCAGCACTTCTTCAATCAAGGCCATCGGCTGTCCGAACTTGATCGCACTCTCGCCGAACTTCGACAGCGCAGCGCGTCGGATATCCATCATGCGCCGGAGTTCGGCGGCAGGCTGCGTCCCGTTCGACCACTGATCGACGCGGGGATTCGCTTCCATGTCCTGATTGGTCATGTATCGAAGATCCCTGGTCCAGGCATCATCGAGAATCTTCGTCAGCGCTTTCGGTTCGTCGACATTCGGACCGAATTGCGAATAGCCGTAGGCGATCGTGACCTTGTCCCACTCGCCGATGTTCACCGCGTAGACGCTCGTTATGTCAAACGAACCATCCTGTTTCAGCGTCACCAGAGGATGCGGATAGTCCATCACCGAAATGCGGCCCAGCGTGCTGTCGTAGTAGTTGTGTCCCAGACCCAGCGTATGTCCGACTTCGTGGGCGGCCAGTTGTTTCAAACGGGAGAGCGCCCAATTGCGGAGTTCCGGCGCGGGTTCGTCGCCGGTCTTATAGGGCGAGAGCAGTCCTTCAGCGATCATGTAGTCCTGCCGGTCGCGAAGCGACCCGAGTTCCACCACGCCTTTGATGATCTCCCCGGTCCGTGGATCCGAAACGGATCCGCCGGTGCTCCAGCCGCGAGTCGACCGGTGAACCCAGTTGATGACGTTGTACCGAATATCGAGAGGACTCACCCCTTCCGGAAGAATCTCCACCCGGAACGCGTTTCGAAAACCCGCCGCCTCGAATGCCTGACTCCACCATCGCGCGCCCTCCAGCAGCGCGGAACGAACCGGTTCGGGTGCGCCGGGATCGAGGTAGTAGATGATCGGTTTCACCGGTTCGCTCACCGCGGCCGCGGGATTGGCTTTCTGTAATCGATGCCGCCGGATGAAGCGTTTGGTCAGGGGCTGCCCCAGAGGCGCCGCAAAATCGTCGTAGGCCATGGAACTGTAGCCTGAGCGCGGATCGTAAATCCGTGGCTTGTAATTGTTGTCGGGAAGTTCGACCAGCGAATGGTGAATGCGGATGCTCGCCGCTTCTGCGGTCGCGGCGACGTCCCGGACTCCTTCGAAGAAGGCTCCGGCCGCGCCGCGCTGGCCGCCGCCGGCTCCCGGCTGTGAGACGAACGTCAGTTCCGCTTCCATCTCGGTGTTCTTGGGAAACCCCATCGTCATCGGCATATAGATGGAGCTGCGGCCCTGATCGAATCGATACGATCCGGGAGACAGGCGGCTCGCGACGTTCGTGGAATCGCGAACGAGCCACTCCGTGGCGTCGACGAGAATCCGGCCGCCGGTCTCCGCCGCCACGTTGAACGAGAACAGGACGGAGCGGGCGAAGGCGTCTCGAACGGAACGGACTTCGGCGGGATCGGTACTGTCGGCTCGAAACTGATAGTTCGGTTGAACGACCAGAATCTTCGGCCCGACTCGCTCGAACTTGATGATTCGCGAGCCGCCAAGTGCGCCGCGGTCAATCCCGATGTCATTGGAACCGAGACCGGCGCCAAACCCCGTCGAATGCAGAACCTCGGCATTCAGTTTCTGTATCTCCATGTAGAGCTGCCCGGCGGCCTCGTCCCAGTACAGCGGGAAGAATCCGTCGATCTTCTTCATGCGCGCGGTTCTTTCTTCGATGGTTGGCGGCGGTCCTGCGGGTCGTGCGCCTTGAGTGAAAACGTTGACCGACGCGATCAGCAGGAACAGAACGAACAGTAATGGTTTGACTCGTGACATGCGTGCCTCCAGGGATGTGGCGACAATATATAAGAGATTGGCGGCGGGCCAAAGTATCGTAGAATCGGGGCCGCCATGGCGGATCTGCCGTGGTCAAGGCACTCAAATCCGGAACATCCAAAGGAGATTACTTCGTGAGTCGAAGTCTATTTGCCAAGAAGCCTCTCGATGTGTTGTTGGAGGAAATGAAGGGCGAGAGCCGTTTGAGACGGATACTCGGACCGGTCCAGTTGACCAGTCTTGGTGTCGGCGCGATCATCGGCACGGGCATTTTCGTACTGACCGGCGTTGCCGCACACGATAAGACGGGACCCGCGCTGATGCTCTCGTTCGTCGTCTCCGGGCTTGCATGCATCTTCGCGGCTCTTTGTTACGCCGAATTCGCGTCCATGGTGCCAGTCGCCGGCTCCGCCTACACTTACGCCTACGCCACGCTTGGCGAGATGATGGCCTGGATTATCGGCTGGGACCTGGTGCTCGAGTATGCCGTCGCCTCGGCGACCGTCGCCCACGGCTGGTCTCATTACTTTCAGGATTTCATTCACATCTTCGGCTGGACCTTCCCTGAGGCGTACTCGAACTCGCCGATCGACTACGACGCAGCCACCGGACATATCGTGTCCACGGGGAAAATTTTCGATCTTCCGGCCCTGGGAATCGCAGTCGTCATCACGGCAGTCCTGGTTAAAGGCATCCGCGAGAGCGCATCGTTCAACGCGGTGATGGTTGGGGTGAAAGTCGCGATCGTCTTCTTCGTGATCGGCGTGGGCGTGTTCTACATCGATCCGCGCAACTGGACTCCGTTCGCGCCCTACGGATTCGGCGGGTTGACCTTCTTCGGCAAGACGATCTGGGGCATTACCGACGCGGGCGGCCAACCGCTCGGCGTGATGGCCGGCGCGGCAACGATCTTTTTCGCCTACATCGGATTCGACTCCATCTCGACCCACTCGGAAGAGGCGAAGAATCCGTCGCGCGACGTGCCGATCGGAATCATCACGTCGCTGTTGCTTTGCACCGTCCTTTATATTGCGGTTTCCGCGGTTCTGACGGGAATGGTTCCGTACAACAAGATTTCCGTCGATGCTCCCGTCTCGAATGCATTCCAACAGGCCGGCCTTCCCTGGGCGCGTTACCTGATCGCGTTCGGCGCTCTGACGGGAATCACATCGGTTCTGCTGGTGATGATGTTGAGCCAGCCTCGCGTCCTGCTGGCCATGGCGCGGGACGGACTGCTTCCCAAATCTTTTTTCGGCGCGGTGCACGAACGATTCCGCACGCCCTGGAAATCGACGATTCTGACAGGAATCTTCGTCAGCATCCTTGCTTCATTTCTCCCGCTCGGCATTCTTGCCGACCTCGTCAACATTGGAACGCTGCTCGCCTTTGTCATTGTCTGCGCCGCGGTTCTCATCATGCGCAAGACCAACCCGGATGCGCGGCGCCCGTTCCGGGCGCCGCTCGGCGCTTTCGTTCCGCTGGCGGGTATGACGATTTGTCTCCTGTTGATGTTTTCCCTGCCGGTTGCGAACTGGTATCGGCTCTTCGGCTGGCTCGCCATCGGCATGCTCATTTATTTCGCTTACGGCCGCAAGCACAGCACCCTTGAAAGCGAAATCGAAAAATATGCCGGCGCAGCCAAAGGAAAGCGTCCATGAAGTCCCGATACGCACCGGCAGCCATGATCCTCATCACGGTTGCCGCACTCCTGTGGGCCGCCAGCCATTATCTCGGCCTTGGGATGCCTGCCGGCGTCCTGATGGCCAGCCGGTGGCTGGCGATCCTTGGACTCGCGTTCTATTCCAGGGAACGGCGTTCGCTGACGACCTGGATCCTGTTCAGCATGGTCATCGGCGCCGAGATCGGTCACGACTGGCCTAACGTCGGCCAGAATGCGCGAACCCTGAGCCTGATTTTCCTTTCGATGATCAAGACGATCATCGCGCCCCTGATTTTCTCGACCCTGGTCGTCGGCATTGCAGGCCACTCCAATTTGAAACAGGTCGGCCGGATGGGCGTCAAAGCGATCATCTACTTTGAAGTCGTCACCACGATCGCCCTGTTCATCGGCCTGGCAGCCATCAACTTGAGCAAAGCCGGCGTCGGCGTCACGCTCCCCACAACCGCGGCCGGCGGACCGGCCATTACCGCGCCACCCAAACAGAACGCGGCGGACATCATCCTGCACGTGTTCCCGGAAAACATCGCGAAGTCCGTTGCCGAAGGACAGGTGCTGCAGATCGTGGTGTTCAGCATCATCTTCGGAATCGCGCTCGCCCTGCTTGCCGAAAAGCAGAAGGGTCCGATGCTGCGGTTCTGCGAAAGTCTTTCGGAAACGATGTTCAAGTTCACGAACATCGTCATGATGTTTGCACCCATTGGCGTCGGCGCCGCCATTGCGTACACCGTCGGCCACATGGGTTTGGGAATCCTGGTGAACCTCTTCAAGCTCCTGGCGACCCTGTACGTCGCGCTGATCGTATTCCTCACCGGCGTGCTTCTCCCGGTCGCCCTGATCGCGCGGGTTCCGTTGAAACGCTTCATTCAGGCCGTAGCCGAACCGGTGTCCATTGCCTTTGCCACCACCAGTTCCGAAGCTGCGCTTCCGCGGGCGATGGAACAGATGGAAAGACTCGGGGTCCCGCGGCAGATCGTGGCGTTTGTCATGCCCACCGGCTACAGCTTCAACCTCGACGGCACAACGCTCTATTTGTCTCTGGCGTCCATCTTCGTCGCCCAGGTCGCCGGGGTCCACATGACGCTCGGTCAGCAGTTGCTGATGGTGTTCACGCTCATGCTGACGAGCAAGGGCGTGGCGGGTGTTCCCCGCGCCTCACTGGTGATCCTTCTGGGAACAGTCCAGTCCTTTAACCTCCCGACGGAACCCGTATTCATCATTCTCGGCATCGATGAGTTGATGGACATGGCCAGGACGTCGGTGAACGTGCTGGGAAACTGTCTGGCGACCGTGGTCATCGCCCGATGGGAGAAAGAGTTCGAGCTAAAGGAAGAATTTGTGCACTCCAACGGATAGCAGCTTTGCACACTGCTGTCCCAATAAGGCGAAATCGAGGAAAGGCGTTTTCCCCTCGACGAGGAGGGGTGGCGCGAAGCGCCGGGGCGGTGGTGTTCAGGAAATCGATTTTGTTGAACGAACCGCCCCGCCGCTCCGCGGCACCCCGCCTTGGCCAAGGCGGGGAAAAGTCCTCGTCCTTTCGGAATCCATTGCGTGCTGCCTCGATCGGCGGCTATCCCTTGTCCGGCCCGTCGAGGACTTCGCGAACGATCGTGAGCAGCGATTCGGATGAGAGCGGTTTCTGAATGAAGTGGATGATGTCGGTCGGAAAACCATCCTTTTCGAACTTGTCGCGTGGATACCCCGACATGTAGATCACCTTCAATTCCGGCCTGACCCGCCGGACAGCCGCTGCCAGCTGCGGCCCGCTGACATGCGGCATCACCACGTCGGTCAGCATGAGGTCGATCTTCTGGTCCATTCTGTCGCAGAGCTGCACCGCGTGTCCCTGGTCCTTCGCTTCGAGAACGGTGTACCCGGCGTACCGCAGCATCTCTCGAACAAGGACGCGGACGTCCTCTTCATCTTCGGCCAGTAGAATGGTTTCGGTCCCCTTCATCAGACGGGCCGCAGCCCCCGTCTCCACGTGCTCGATGGGCTCGTCGATCCGAAACAGCAACAGGACGATATTCGTACCCTCATGAACCTTGCTGTTCGCGTAGATACTGCCGCCGGATTGCCGCACGATGCCGTAAACCGTCGACAGTCCAAGACCCGTGCCACGCTCTTTCGTCGAGAAAAACGGTTCGAAAATCTGCGCGAGGGTTTCGGGGGTCATTCCATGTCCGGTGTCGCTGAACGTGATGCTGACATATTCTCCCGGCGAAAGCGTGTCCGCATGCGGTGTGTCCTTTCCAACCTCGACCAGCTTTCCCTCGATGGTCAGCCGGCCGCCCGATGGCATCGAGTCGCGCGCGTTGAGGACCAGGTTCACCACGACTTGTTCAAGCTGCGTCGGGTCGAACCGGATCGAACCGATGTGCTCCTGGACATTGATGATCAGGCGGACGTCCTCACCGACCAGCCGCTCCAGCATTTCCTGCATGTCGTACAGGGCCGCATCCACGCGTATCAATCGGGGACGGAAGATCTGTCCCTTGCTGAAGCTCAGCAAATGACGGATCAGTCCGGCGGCCCGTTTTCCGGCGCGCTGGATTCCCTCCACTTCGTTGCGAAGCGGGTCCTTGCCGTCAATACGATTGAGGATCAGGGCGCAGTATCCGTTGATGATCGTCAGGACGTTGCCGAAGTCGTGCGCGATCCCGCCGGCGAACCGGCCGACCGCCTCCATTTTCTGAGAGACCCGCAACTGCTCCTGCAACCTCTTACGCTCGGTGACCTCGCGGCTGACGCCCTGCACACCGACCGCCTTGCCGCCCTCGAACATCAGCCGGGTGCTGGTTTCCAGCGTGACGCGCCCGCCGTCCTTCCGAACGATATCCATCTCGTAGACGGCGACATCCTGCGCGCCGGAGATCGTCGCTTCCCTCGTTTGCCAAAGCAGGTGCGCGTGTTCGGGCACCGCCAGGTCGTCAATTCGCATCGTGAGCAGTTCAGCCCTGGCGTATCCCGTGATCTGCTCGGCCGCTTTGTTCACCGACTGCAGGCGTCCTTCGAGGTCGGCCATGTAAACGAAGTCCGTCGCGTTCTCGAAGAGCTGGCGATACCGGATCACCGATCGATTCACCTCATCCAGCATCGTGTTGAATCGCTTCGCGAGGACCGCGATTTCATCGTTCGAAATGATGGGAGCGCGGTGTGAAAAGTCTCCCTGCAACGCCCGATCGGTCGCGCGCTGCAACGTTTCGATCGGACGCGAAATGTATCGCCGGGCGATCGACAAGCCGACGCCGAACAGAACAAGTGACAATACGGCGATCGCAGCCAGCACCATCAGCATTTGTCCGCGTTGACGCATGATGCGATCGCCCACGACAACGTTGAACCGGCGGGACGCTTCCGAAACCCCGGGACCGTACAGCAGAACCATTTCAAACGCCGCGGCACTGTCTTTGTCCGATATGGGTTTCTCTCCGATGATCTGCATCGGACCTTTTACTTTTTCCCAGGACGACCGCAAAACGGACACCTGCTCCCGGATATCCTCGGGCGGCGCGGGCATTGCCTCGCTCATCTTGAGGGCCATTTGCCTTGAATTCTCGACGACATCCCCCGTCGTGTCCGCCGCGATCGCATTCAGATCGTTCAACAGGTCGCGCGCTTTCGAACGCCGCCCTTCTCGAACGGCTGAGCCCCCACTCTCGATAGCATCCAGAAAACTGTCGAAATTCTGGATGATCTCCTTCTGTCGTGGACGGAGATCGTCCCGCCCCATCCGGATCATGAGAGTGTCGAGTTCCAACTCCTGAAAGATCCGGGCCTGGAGATTGCTCGCCACCAGAAAAACGCCGTCCGACGTGGTGCGGGCAAGGAACACGGTAAACGTGAGGATTCCGAGCAGGGATCCGATCGTCAGAAAGAGGAGGAGGGCGCCAATTTTTCTCGCGACTGTCATGCGTGCCGCGGCTATTGGAAACTACTTGCCGGACACGTTCAAGTGGATTTGTCGGGCCGGCACGGAACCGGCGGACACCACCCCGGCGCTTCGCGCCACCCCTCCTCGAGGAGCAGAACTGTCCGAATTGCGTTTCGGTTCTGCCGGAAATGCACGATGGTCCTAAGATTCAAGCGAAGTGCCCTGGGGGAAGGTGTGGTTTTGACATGAAGCCGTGGAGTCGCAGGACGAGGACTTTTCCCCGCCTTGGCCAAGGCGGGGTGCCGCGTAGCGGCGGGGCGGTTCGTTCAACAAAATCAATTCCTTGAACAGCACCACCCCGGCGCTTCGCGCCACCCCTCCTCGTCGAGGAGGGGAAAACGCTTTTCCTCGATTTCGCTTCATTGGGACAGCAGTGCCTCGCCGAGAGGAAGGGAAACCTCACGGCCAAACGGTGTCCGCCAATTGAATTCTCAGGCTCTCCCGAGTTCGAACGCGTCGTGAAGCAACTGAACCGCGCGCGGCGCATCTTTCTGTTTCACGACGAAGGACAGGTTCAACTCGGACGACCCCTGGGCGATCATCATGATGTTCACGCCGGACTCACCCAAAACGTTGAACGCGCGGGCGGCGACGCCGGGCACGCCTTTCATCCCTTCTCCGACCAGGGCGATGATCGCCACTTCAGGAACGCTCGAAACGCGATCGACCCGTCTCTTTTCGATCTCGTGTTGAAATTCGCGGCGCAGCGCCTTGACGGCAGGCTCGCCGTCCTGCCGGCCGACGACGAGCGAAATGTGCTGTTCCGAAGAGCCTTGGGAAAACATCAACACACTGACTCGTCCGTCCGCCGTGGTGGTGAATACGCGGCCGGCGACGCCGGGCACGCCAATCATTCCCCGCCCTTCGACGGACACCAGGGTGAGGCCCGTAATGGAGGTCACGGTCTTCACGCTGTACTGGTGAACCGGTGTATCCGAACTGATCAGGGTTCCCGGGAAACCCGGATTGAAGGTGTTCTTGATGCGAATCGGGATGTTCTCGTCGACGGCGGGGATGATGGTTTTGGGGTGGAGTACCTTGGCGCCGAAATAGGACATCTCCGCGGCTTCGCGGTAGGACACGCGCTCCAGAACACGCGCTGACGGCACAATGCGCGGGTCTGCGGTCATGACGCCATCGACGTCCGTCCATATCTGAATCTCCACGGCCTTCACGCTGGATCCGATGATCGTGGCCGAATAATCGGAACTTCCCCGGCCAAGCGTCATGGTGACGCCATCAGGCGTCGAGCAGATGAATCCCGTCACCACCGGCACCGTTCCCGCTTTCGACATCTTCTGGAGCCGCGTGCATCTCTTCCGGGTTTCGTCGAAGTCGACCAGCATGAAATCCGCGTCGTCACTCGTAATAATCAAGTCCCGCGCATCGACCGCTTCGGCCTCGACACCCACCGTCTTCAGATAACGCGCGAAGATCGGAACGATCAGTCGTTCGCCAAAGGAACCGATCAGGTCTCGGGAACGCGTGCTCATTTCACGCAGCAGAGAGACCCCGGTAAAGACCTTTTGCATTTCCTCCCAGATCGGGCGCAGCACCTCCTGCACTTCAGCGGCAACGCGCCGCTCCTTGAAGAGGTCGTTGATTGCCCGATCGTGCTTCGAACGGATTTCCCAGAGCTTGTCGTCCCGGTCCCGCGTTCGGCCCTGAACCGCCGCCTCTCCCGCGTTCAGAAGCGCGTCCGTCACTCCCGCCATCGCGGAAAGAATCACGATGGGCCGGGAATTCCTTGCCGATTCCACTATTTTCGCTGCGCTGTGGATCTGCTCCACAGCGCCGACGGAGGTTCCACCGAACTTCATCACCAACATGGGCAATAGCCTAGCATGCCCTGGAATATGGGAACGAGGCGTGCACCCACAAGAGCGTGATACGCAGGTATCTCGATTATCGTGACGGGCCCGGAAACCCGCGGGCCGGCAATGCAGCGGATGTCTCAATCGCGAGGGGCATCGGACTTGGCTCAACCACGGACGACTTTACGACGGCCCGTATCGTTCATACGGCCTACATCCCACTGCCGGCACGGAAAGCACACGTCATCGCGATTCGAGGAGAAGTGGTGCGAAGCCTGTCCGAAGATTTGATCGCTGGATGGCGATTCCGGTAGAGGTTCCCAACATTCCGGGCGAACTCATTGGATGACGGTGAATGTCTGGCCCGCAATCGTCATTGTGGCGGTCCGAGATGCCCCTGGGTTGCTGGCGACGGAATAATTCACCGTCCCATTGCCGGCGCCGCTGCCGCCGGAGGCAATCGTGACGAAACTTGGATTGTTACTTACTGCCGTCCAGGCGCAGCCCGATGTTGCCGTCACAGTAACGCTGGCTGTGCCGCCGCTGGCGGTGAAGGTTTGACTGGTGGGTGAGATCGAATACGTACAAGTCGGGCCGCTTTCGAAGCGGGCCAGGGCGAACTCATCGCCCAATATCAAATTGGGGCTGGTCGCATAGCCCGCGGCCACAATCTTGCCATCCGCTTGCAACG
>JAHFTY010000073.1 GCA_023265365.1 Acidobacteriota bacterium | reverse complement strand
GCCCCTCGTCGTAGAAGTCCACGCTCCGGCGCTCCGCATCCCAGTCGCTGCGCGCGTTGTAGAGTAGTTGAGCGGCGATCGTCGTATCGATCAGCGGACGCCAGTCCCGCCCCGACCGGTTATCGAGAGGAGCGGCGCTCAACGCGAGGAACTGCCGGTTTTGATCGGGAGTGGCCAGGCCGGCGCGGGCGGTGAGCACCCATCCGAGGTACTCGGTGAGTCCTTCGTAGACCCAGAGCAGTTCTCCTTTCATTGGAGTCTGAAAATCGGGTGTGGCGAGACCCTGCGGCCTTCGAAATTTCCCATTCCAGGAGTGAGCGAACTCGTGGGGCAGCAGGCTCGAGCCGATGAGATGCACCGTCTCATCGGTGAGGAAGGCTTCGCGCGTCTGGTCATCGCTCGATTCGTGGTGCTCCAGACCGAAGTGGGCGATCTGGTCGCTCATGGCCAGAAGGAAGTGGTACTCGCGATAGTGCGTCGCCCCGAACATCGCTCTCGCTTCCTTGACGAGTTGCCGGTACTTTTCGATCAACTCGGGTGGCGCGTTCAACGCCTCTTCGCTATCCGCAACCACATCGAGGTAATGGGCCGGCGTGGCGCCCGGGCTCAGATCGAACCGCCGGTAGTTCCTGCCGGCGAGAACGGGCGAATCGACAAGCGTGGTCAGGCTGACGGTCCTGAACTCGGTGTTGTTGTTCGCGTCCGTTCGCGAAACCGGCAGCGCGGTGCCGAATTTCCAGCCGGGAGGCAGACGAAGTTCCGCCGTCACTTCGACGTCGTCGCTGGCTTTTCCCTCAGGATAAAGGACGAGTTGGTTCCAGCTCAGGATCGCCAGCTCGGATGTTGCCGATGCGGCGGAGCTGAATCCGCCGGAGTCCGGGGTCGACAGGAGTTCCATTCTCACGTCGAGGGAAGTGGTGGCCGGCGGAACAGTCAAATGGAACGTATACATTTCGACCGCGTCACGCTTCCATTCGACCGGCTTTCCGCCGGCGGATATCTTCAGCCCCGCCAGATCGGTGATGGGGCCGGTGGGCCCGTGTTCGCCGGGAATCCACTTCGGGTAAACCAGCGTCAGCGGACCGGCGGACACCGGAATGATTTCGCTCGCGAAAAAGATCTTACGCGGAGCCTGCGTCGCATCGACGCGCAGGGTGATGGGCGCCGCGACGGCGGAAACGCTCAGGACGATCGAAACGGCGGCGAGTCGAACGAGTCGATTGAAATGTTTGGTCGGCATTCATCAACTATATCGTGATCCCCTCGATTTCAAGCAGGCGGCGCTTGCGCCAGAGGCCGCCTCCGTAACCGGTGAGGTCTCCGTTGCTGCCGATCACGCGATGACAGGGGACGATGATGGCGATCCGGTTGTCTCCATTCGCGCGCGCCACGGCGCGTACCGATTTCGGAGTTCCCAGCAGGCTCGCGATGTCGCGATACGAGGCCGTGGTTCCATAGGGAATCTTCGCCAGTTGCTGCCAGACTGCCTGCTGAAATGCGCTGCCGGGGACAGCGATGGGAAGGGTGAATCGTCGCAGCGTTCCGCGGAAGTAGTCATCGAGTTCTTTGGCGAGCCGGTCGAGGATCGCGTTCGAACTTGGAATGAACAACGCGTCGAAATGTTTCCGCACGCGGCGCAATTGAAGTTCGAGCATGCGGCGGTCGGCGAACTCGAGAAGACAGAGCGTCTCTTCGGTGGCGCCGGCGAGCATCGGACCCAGAGGAGTGGAGATCCGGACAATGTGAACGACGGTGGAGCCCTTTGCGGTTTTGGGGTTCGTTCCGAGAAGCGCGCGGAAAGCTTCGTTGAAGCCGCTCAGAGAGTCGTAGCCGTGATCCATCGCAGCGTCCACGACCGACGTGCCCTGACGGATTTGCGCGAGCGCCAGGCCGAGCCGTCGCGCGCGGGCGTAGGCGTGAAAGGTCATTCCGTGATTTTTTTGAAACCATCGTCGAACGCGGTCGGGATGGAGGCGCAGGGCTCGAATGTCGGAATCGGTCCATCGGCTTTCGGGATCGCCGTCGACGGCGTCGAGCAGCATTTTCAGCCACGCCGGCGGCGCCCCCGGCGCCTCGATGGGGCGGCAGCGCTTGCACGGCCGGAACCCTGCGAAAACGGCGTCGCGTGTAGTGGGGAAAAATTCCAGTTGGTCCTCGCGCGGCGTGCGCGCCGGACAACCGACGCGGCAGAAGATCCCGGTACTGCGCACTCCGGTGTAGAACACGCCCTGATAGGCGGCGTCCCGTTCGAGAAACGCCTGGACCATCACATCGCGCCTGGGAAGAGATTGTGTATTCATGAGCGTAGGTTAGCGGCAACGATGATCGCGCTCCACCGGAGAATAAGCATCACATTTGAAGTTTGCCCTTCCCAAAGCCACGCCCCGTCCGTATATTCAATGGAGCAACGAATTGTTGCAGGACCCGTTTGGAACCCCGTAGCCCTGTTCGAGAGATGGTCGAGTTAAACCAGGCCCCTTTCCCGCAAAGCCCCGAGATTCCTTACAAAACCTCAATTTCAATCCAGGAAGTTTAGATTAAATGTCGAAGAAAATTTTTGTTGGTAACTTGTCGTTCAATACGACTGAAGGCGATCTCGATAGCTTGTTCGGACAGGTCGGAACCGTCGAGTCCGTGAGCATTATCACGGATCGCATGACGGGCCGATCCAAGGGATTTGGCTTTGTCGAAATGAGCAACGAGGACGCGGATGCCGCCATCCAGAAACTCAACGGACAGGAATTCGGAGGCCGTGCGCTCACGGTCAATGAAGCCCGCCCGATGGTCAAACGCGAATTCGTCGGCGGCGGCGGAGGCGGTCGCGGACGCGACAGCAACCGCGGCGGCGGACGCGGCGACCGCTACTAAGTCCATCCGAAAACGGGTGTCAGGGGTTTCCTGACACCTGTTTCACCTTCCTCAAGTTTTCCGAAAACTGTATTTGGTTCACACCACCTACCGGCATATATTGGGAATCGGTACGTCTGAGCAATTGGAACCTCCTGTCTCTTTCTGGGGAGTGCTGCTTCAAGTAAACGGCCCCTTTCCCGCAAAGCCCTCGAGATTCCTAAACGTCAACTTAGAACCCAGAATATTCAGGGAAACACATGACAAAGAAACTCTTCGTAGGAAATCTGTCGTTCAACACGACGGAATCAGATCTCGACGGTTTGTTTGGTCAGATTGGTACAGTGGAGTCGGTAAGCATCATTACGGATCGCATGACCGGTCGTTCCAAAGGTTTCGGCTTTGTCGAAATGAGCAATGAAGACGCCGATGCCGCCATCCAGAAGTTGAACGGACAGGAATTCGGCGGACGCGCGCTCACCGTCAACGAAGCCCGTCCTCCCGTCAAACGCGACTTCGGCGCCGGGGGCGGCGGCGGTCGCGGCGGCGGCGGCTATGGCGGGGGCGGCGGCGGCGGACGTGGTCGCGACCGTGGAGACCGTGGCGGCGGCGGTCGCGGCGGCGGCGGCAGTCGCTACTAAGTCATTCCCCGAAACGTCTCGATGAAGTGGCGCGCCTGCGGTGACAGCGGGCGCCCCTTCAGCTTGACGATCCCGTACACGCGCTGCGGAAAGTATTTTTTCACCGGTATCACTTCCAGCCGTTCGGCTCCGGTCAAACACACGTTGATCACGATCGAGATTCCCAATCCCAACTCGACGTAGCGCTTGATGACGTCCCAACCTCCCATTTCCAGACGGACTTCGTACGGTAGCCGGCGGTGCAGAAAGACCATCTCCACCTGCCGCCACGTGCTCAGGTGCCTCGGCGGAAGGATCAACGGATACTTGCTGATCTGGCGGAGCGTCACGTTTCGAAGCTTGGCGAGCGGATGACCGGCCGTGGCGATCAGCACCGGATCGAAGGCCACCACGGGCTCGAACTCGAGGTCGGCCGGAATATCCAGAAGCGGACCCACACAGAAATCCACACGGCGGTCGCGAAGCTGCTGCAAACCGTCCATACCGGTGACGTTATTCAGCGCCAGAGAAATTCCCGGATGAGCCTCCGCAAACTTCTGCACGGCCGCGGGCAGGACGTACTGGATCGTCGATTCACCGGCCGCGATGGCCAGCCGCCCTTTTTCCACGTTGTTCCGGCGCGCCTCGAAGTCCCGGTCGAGTTCCACCAGCCCTTCCACCAGGGGCCTGGCCAGCTCATACAGCAGTTCGCCCTCCGAAGTGATCTCAATCCGCGGCCCCCTTCGATCGAACAGCCGCGTGCGCAACTCTCTTTCGAGCGCCTGCACCTGAAGCGAAATGGTGGGCTGGGTCAGCCGGAGCCGGACCGCCGCTTTCGAAACGCTCTTCGTTTCGACAACCGCGCAGAAACCGCGCAGTTGGTGAAGCCTGTTCTGCTTGTATCTGAAGACGTCCATGGCCGTATAGATTGCATCAATATTTACAATTGCCACAATTAAGTTTGTCTATATTTCGGGACCACCTATAACGGTGGGACATGAATAAGAAGCTTTCCGCCATCTTCAACGAAGTCCCGCCGAAACCCGACCATAACCCCGTCCGGAAGGCGATCGAGAACTCTCAGGACCGCGCCGACGTGGCCGCAGCGCTCAAGCTGTTCGCGAGTATGCCTCCTTCCACGGGAGTGCTCGCGAATCCCGTGCGCTACCATCACGAAGTCCCCGCGAGCGGCACCAACATCCAACTCGATATCCGATCGTTTACGGTTCGCGGAAAGCTCTTCGAGGAGGACATCATCACCGGAGCCGCCGACGCCGTTCGAGTGGTATTTGTCGGACTTTTCGGCCGTGTTCCCGCAAATGGCGAAGCCCGGCTTCTGGCGAACTTCATCGCCGGTTCGTTTGAAAGCGGAGTTGAGCATTCGCTCACTAAAGTCGCGGGGTTCATGAAGACCCTTTCGGGCGCTTCGCCGGACATCGTGATGCAGCACTGGGCCAGCTATCGAAAAGCCAATCGCAGCGTCGGTCAGGTGAACATGGCGCGGCCGGCGGACGCGCTGCTGGCCGAGATGATCGAGATCCATATGGAGAACGTCGCGGTTGCCGGCATCGCGTCGTATATGCGCGGCCTGAGCGCATCGGATCGCGTGAAAGGAACCCGGTAATTCCTCCGCGGCCTGCGCTCCAAAGATCCGCTCCGAATCCTGTTCAGCCTGCTTTTGCGACGCGAGGCCAACGACGACGAGGCCCGCATCCTCGGTCAACTGGGAGCCATTCAGGTTCACCATGGTTCCGCGGGCTCGAACATGGTCGCTCGATATTTCGCCACGCTCCATACGCGTTCGGTTTCGGATCTCTTTACCGCAAGCCAGATGGCTCTGGATTGCGGCCGGCATTTTGGCGCGATCAGCGACATGACCGACTTCGTCCGCGTGCTCGAAAAGACTCCGAAGGCCAAACGCGACGACGCGATCCGCGGACGAATTCTGAAAGGAAGCCTCCCCACGTTCGGGCACCCGGAAATCTCGGCCGCCGGACGCGATAATCACCTTGAAGCCGATCCCCGGCCCGCCCTGTATCTGGCGCCGCTCTTCGACGCGATTGACAGCGGAGCCGTGAGGGTTACCCCTGAAGTTCGAAAGCGCGCCGCGTTCGTCGAGCGCATCTACCAGATCGCTCTCATTGAAGGCGTGGAAAAGTCGACCGGCGCCGGCCGTCTTCGCCTGACTCCCAATACCGATTTCGGCGCGTGGCTCGTCCAGGAAATTCTCGGAATCGAGGAAGCGGACCGAACGCTCCTGTCGTACGCCTATCGCGGATTCGGCTGGATGATGGATGTCCGCGAGCAGTTGCAGCAGCCGATCATTCGTCCGGTCATCCCTCCGGATCCCGCAATCATTTCGCCGGCCGCGGAGGACGGAATCATTCCGTCCGTCATCTCGACGGTCCATGCCCGGCTCCTCGAGGGAAACGCCTTCGAGAAACATTAAGCGGCTAGAACACCCAGAGTTTCAGTCCGAGATAAACGCCGAATACGCAACTGAAGGCTCCGGCCAGGTTTTGGATGGGCCGGAGAGTCGAAGCGGCGCGCCTGCCGGCCCAGGACAACGGTAGGGCGATGAGCATGCTGATGCAGAGCATTCCGACAATGCTGCCGGCGCCGAACACCAGAGTGTAAGAGAGCGCAGTCCATCGTGACGCCACCGTCGAAAGAATCAACAGCGTTAGCGCCGCACTGCCGGCCGCGCCGTGAACCATGCCGACGACGAACGGACGAATTCCAAAATGCGGCCAGCCGGAGTGCGCTTCGTCAAAGCTGTGGGTATGCCAGTGCGAATGCGGCGCCGATCCGTCGTGAAGATGTTCATGTCGATGGGGCAGAAAAAGGACGCGCGCCCCAAGAAAGACCAGCATCGCGGCAACGGCCGTTTCGAGCCAGATGCCGGTGGTTGCCGAAATGGGGGTTTTCAGAACGACGACGAGCATACCGGCGGCGATCAGCGAGAGCGTGTGGCCGGCGCCCCAGAACACGCCGATCCAACTGCACCGCAACAGACGGCGCTCGTTGCCGAGCATCGTGCTGACGGCGACCACATGATCGGGGTCTGTTGCGTGTTGAAGTCCGAGTAAGAATCCGAGGGCGAGAAGCGTAACCATCGCCAACAGTGTACTGTCAAATTCGGTGTCAGTGGTGCCTGACACCGAATTTGACCGGGATTTGGTCTACCCGCCGTTTCCGAAAGCGGACATCTTGATTCCGCTGATCTGGACGTCGTAGCCGTGGGGGTCCATGACGTGATAGCTGTTCACGCTGTCTTCACGAGGTTCCGTGATGTTGCGGCCCCGGAGTTTGCGTTTCTTCAGTTCTTCCAACACCTTCTTCTGGTCCCAGTCGGCGATCGTGTAGGCAATGTGGTTGACGACGGACTCGACCTTCGGGGCCGCGGAAACCGGCGGAGTCCCGGCGGCCGGCGCAGTGGGAGGAGCCTGAGTGCCAAGGCCGTTGCGCACGATCAGGAAGGTCAGTGGAGTTCCGTATGGCGAATTAAGTGGAATGGCTCCCCGGGGTCCGAACGCGAGAGTGGCCTGCCGCCCGTCGTCTTTCTTTTCTCCGACGTGCTCCATTCCCATAACGTCCATATAGAAGTCGCGGGCCGGCCGGTAGTCCGGACATCCGTAGGAAATATGGTTGACGAGAAGAGTTTTCAAACTTCCACGTCCGCCCAGCGGAGCGGATCCGGCGAGAGACTCTGCCGCGGCTTCTGCTTTCGCGCCGCCGCCGTAGATCGCGGTGGCCGCGAGAGCGAGCGTCTCCACGAGCTTGCGCCGCGAGACTTTACCTTGTTCAAATTTTTCGAGCATCTGTGCAACAAAACTTTCCATGATGTCCCCCTAGTCCGCGCCGTATGCGCTCATTCCGGAGCCGCAGATTTGCAGATCGAAGCCAAACGGATCCCACACGTGATAGCTGTCGCCATCCGGTCGCGGACCGCCGCCGGGCCCCTGATGTTTCAGTCCCCAATCCTTCAGGATTGCCAGGGTCCGTTCCTTGTCGAAGTTGGCGACGGTAAACGCCAGGTGATCGATCACCGCTTTCACCGGAGGATCCTGCGGGCCGTTCGCCGGTGGAGCTCCGCGTTGTCCGGCGTTGCCTGCGGCCTGTCCCCTCGGGGCGGGAGCAACCGGGTTGGGCTTGCTCGTATCGGTGAAACCCCGCGGCAGCAGCCAACTGCCGCCATCCCTCGGTCCGAAGGCGAGGTATGCCTGGGTTCCGTTGTCATGCTCCGGAAGGTTGTCCATTCCCATCAGCGACGCATAGAAGTCCCGCGCTTTCGTGTAATCGGGGCAGCTGTAGGAAATGTGGTTCACGGAAATCGTTTTGAACGCGCTGGTGGATGCGGCATTCGCGGCCTCTTCACCCGCGCCGTAGACCGCCGCAGCCACGGCAATGGTATGGATCAGCTGTCGACGGCTCATTTTGCCGTTCTCAAACTCCTTAAGGGTTCTTGCGATGAAATTCTCCATAGGTTGGTCCTCCCGAAATTTGGGACATCTTAGTACATACACCCCCGATTTCACATGTATGCGTCAGGATCGTTGGCGCGGAAACGGTCAAACGATTCCTCCTTCCGATTTTTCGGCGCGTCACATGTATAATCCCGGCCACTTTGGGAGCACATTGATGCAGTTAACGAGTCCGGATACCGGGGGCACTCACGTGCTCAAGAATGCCCATCTGGCGATCGGTGGGTTGACCTTCGTCGCCTTCTGCTGGTCCGGTTTGTACCTGCGTTATACGGCGGAGTCCGTCTATCTCGGCGATCACGTCAGTCGCATGATGTTCGTTGCGAATCACATCTACATCCTCATGGCTGCGCTCGCCAACATTGCAGTCGGCCGTTACGTCACGCCGCTGAAGAATCCAATCGGGAAAACACTCCAGACGCTGGGCCTCGGTCTGATGATGGCGGGATCGATCGTTCTGGTCTACGCATTCACGATCGAACCGATGCTGGGCAGCATGGAACGCCCGAGATCTTATTTCGGAGTGATCGCTCTCGCCGCAGGTGTCCTCGCGCACGGCCTCAGCGGGTTTGAGATCCGGACAAAAAGCGGAAGTTAAAAAAAGGGACGGCGTTGGCGCGCTGTCCCGAAGTGGGCCAGGGACGAGGTTGACGGTTGGGGACAGGAGACAACTGTCATTGATTCCGGTTCCTCGATGCGGCGGCCGCGGCCGATGCCTTGGGCACGAGGATCGTCACAACGACGGCCCGGTTCTTTTCGCGGCCTTCGCGCGACTTGTTGTCGGCGACCGGCTTTGCGGCGCCGACGCTGATCTGGTGAATCCGGTAGATCGGGATGTTCTTTTCCACGGCCAGATAGCGTTTCACGGACTCGACGCGCCGTTCGCCGAGCTTGACGTTGTAATCCATGTCGCCCCTGGCATCGGTGCGGCCTTCGAGAACGACCATCGCGTTCGGGTCCTTCTCGATCGTCGCTGCGATCTCTTCGAGGTCGCTCTGGTATTTGGCGTCCAACTTCGCGCTATCGAAGCGGAACAGAATCGATTTCTCCGAAGCGACGCTGAACTGGTTGCGGCCCTGGAATTTCTCGTCCAAAGCGCTGACTTCTCCCGCTGCTCGTTCTGCGGCGGACTGCGCGCCGACGGCTTTTTGATCGACAGTCTGCAGTTCGCCCTTCACGCCTTCAAAGCGTTCGTTCGTTTTGGTGTCCAACTGCGAAACGCGTCCGTCCACCGCAGTGACTTTGCCATCGACACGCGTCACACCGTCACGAACTTCGCTCACTTCCCCATTGGTGGTGTCAATTCGCGCGTTCAACGTGTCTGACGAGGTCTTGACTTCGCCGCGAACGAATTTTTTTGAAGCAACGCAGGCATTGGACAGGGTGGCGGTCGCCACAATCAACAGAACCATCACAATTCTTCGCATGAAACTTTTCCTCCTCCAGGTCTCGCCGGATCAGTCCGGGCGGACGCTTCTGGCGCCCGCCCGGTCGACGTTCTCACGGTCACACATTGTTTAACGCCTCAACCGGCGCAACCTTCCAGTCGCATGCACGTCGCCAAAACAGGGCTCGAGCGGAAATGATTGAACAGAGGGATCTTCTTCCGGCCCGGCCATACAGCGGGAATAGTGAAGTCCACTGCAAACCATGGAACAGTTCCATTGTTCAGGGCTTCTTGCGGCGGTCGGCGTCGATCTGTTTCAGCTTCTCGAGTTCCGAGGTCAACTGTTTGATTCGTTGATCCCGTTTTTGGGAGTCGGCGTTGAGGTTGGCCAACTCGGCCTGAAGGGAAAGAATGATCTGGGCAGGGGCTTTCCAGGTACTTTGCGGGAACAGATCCACGATCTGTCTCAGACGAATGGTCGCGCGAGGCCAATCCGGCACCGGGACCAGGACGTGACTCAGGGCCAGGCGGAAGAGCGCGTCGTCGCGCCGGTCTCCACCTTGCCGCTGGAGATAGGCTTCATAATTCCGGGCCGAGTCCGCGTAGTTGCCGGCGGCAAAGGCATTGTCCGCCAATTGCAGCGGGCCCGGAACCGCGGCCGCCGGACGATTCCCGGCCGAAGGGGAAGGAAGCGGAACCGCGGCGGGCGCCGCTGCCGGCGCGGGAGGCAATGCGACGACAGGTGTGCGTTTGTTGTGGCAGCCGGCCGCGAAGAGGGCGCACATCAGGAATATGGACGTCTGTTTCATCTCGATTGTCCTGCAACGGAGATCGGATCGGCAGGCGGGGAGACGTGGGATCCGGCGGCGTTCAACATGAAGCAGAAGACGCTTCCTCCCGATGGATTGTCCTCAACCCAGATCTGCCCGTGATGGGCATCGATGATCGTGCGGCAGATGGCAAGGCCCAAACCGACTCCCTGACCGTTGATCTTCTTCCCTTTCTTCACCTGGTGAAATTTCTCGAAGATTCGTTCCTTGTGTTCGGGGGGCACGCCGGGGCCTGAATCCGAGACCGATACGAGAACTTTGTGGGCATCCGTCATCTGGACACGCGCTGTAACGCGGGAACCCTCGGGCGCGAACTTCAGCGCGTTCTCGAACAGATTGCCGATCACCTGCACGATGCGGTCCCGGTCACACTCGGCCCACGCTTCACTGCCGCACTCCAACTGCAGCGCGATGCGCTTCTCATTGGCCTGCACTTCGAATTCATCCGCCACCAGGCGGACCAGGGCGACGACGTCCTGTGGATGGATGTCGTATTCCATGGCGCCGGCCTCCATCCGCGACACGTCGAGAAGATTGCCGACCATGGACGAGAGACGTTCCGCACTGTTGCTGCTCAGGCGCAGCAGCTTGCGCTGCTGATCGTTCAGAGGACCGGCGATTTCCTGAAGCATCAGCAGGAACACCTGCCTCATCGATGCCAGCGGCGCCTTGAGTTCGTGTGAGACGTGCGAAATGAAACCCTTCTTCATCTCGTCCAGTTCGCTCAAACGCTGGGCCATCGAATTGAAGTCGCGCGCCAGTTCGGCAAATTCGGCAGGTCCGTCGATCGGAAGTCGATGCCAGAACTGACCCTTCGAGATCCGCCGAGTGCCGTGGGTGAGTTGCCGGAGCGGATCCGCAATCGCGCGAACAAGAAGAATCGCGACGATCACGGCGATGAGGAGCGATGCCGCCCCCGCGATCAGGGAAACGGTCTTCGCGCGAATCCCTGCTGCCTCCGCATTGTGGACTTCGGTCTGGATCGAAGATTGAATCGCGGAAGACGTGAGTCTTGCCTGGGTCCGGATGTTATCGAGCGCATCCTGAAGCGAGTGAGGCATCTCGTTCTCGCCGTCAGGATTGATCCGGGCCTTGGCTTTCACGAACAGGTTCCAGAAATCGTTCGACTCCTTCGACAACTCCGCAATCGCATCCTTTTCCTTCCTGACGCGCGACTTGGATTCCAGCTGGGAGATCTCATCGGAAAACTCGAGTCGAACATCGGCGAGAAGCTCCTCGTAAGTGACGTCGCCGTTCCGCGCGAAATACTTTTTCGAATAGTCCTCCAGATCGACGATCGTTGTCGCTTCGAGCTTCTGGATGGTTGCGGCCGCGCTGAAGTTTACGGATGAGAGATTCTGATTGATGGTCTGCATCGTGTAGATGATGGAGACCTGATACGCGAGGGCCGCGAAGGCGACGAGCAGCAGAGTGGCGAAGCCGAGGATGATCCTCGTGGAGACTTTCATGATTCGATGTTGTAAGCGCGCAGCTTGTTATAGATGGTCTTGACGTCGACGCCGAGCTGGCGCGCCGCTTCGGCCTTGTTGCCTCCGGCCCGTTCGAGAGTCTTGACGATCAGTTCGCGCTCCGCGTCCGCGATGGTGGTGGCGCCGATGGGGAAAACCAGTTTGTCGCCGGACGGCCCGCCATTCCGGAGGTACGGGGGCAGGCTCCACGCATCGATCCAGTCGCCTTTGGCGAGAACCACGGTGCGTTCGATCACGTTCCGCAGCTCGCGGACGTTTCCCGGCCACGTGTACTTCTGAAGAAGATCCGACGCGTCGCCGGTCAGGCCCTCGATAGTGAGCTGGTGCTTCCGGTTGAACTCCGAAATGAAAAACTGGACGAGTAGAGGAATATCGTCCTTGCGGTCCCTCAGCGGCGGTAGAGCAATGGGCACCACGTTCAGCCGGTAGAAGAGATCTTCGCGAAGCTTTCCTTCTTCGATCGCCTTCTCCGGCTCCCGGTTCGTCGCCGCGATGATACGGACGTCGAATTCGAATTCGTGGTTCCCTCCGAGACGCCGGACACGTCCGTCAGAGAGCACGCGCAGCAGTTTCGGCTGCAGGGACACCGGCATCTCGGCGATCTCGTCCAGAAACAAAGTGCCGGCGTTCGCCTGCTCAAAACATCCTTGCCGCATGCCGACGGCGCCGGTGAACGCGCCCCGCTCGTGACCGAACAGTTCGCTTTCGATCAGTGTTTCGGGAATGGCGGCGGCGTTGAGCGGAATGAAAGGCTTGTTCTCGCGCCGGCTCAATCGGTGAATGCTGCGCGCAACCATCTCTTTGCCGGTGCCGCTTTCGCCGGTGATCATCACCGAGACGTCGCGCCGGGCGACATTGCCGATCATGTCGAAAATTTCGCGCATCGGCTTGCTGTCGCCGATGAAACCGAACCCGGCTTCGCCTTCGGCCTTCGCCGCAAGACGTTTGGATTTCCGGCGCATTTCGATCTCTTCTTCGGCGTCGTCCAGAAGCGCCTTGAGCTTGGGCAGGTCGGTAATGGGCTTGGTGAGAAAGTCGCGCGCCCCCTGCTTCATAGCCTCCACCGCCATGTCGATGCTCCCCTGAGCGGTAAAGAGCAGCACAGGCCGGTGGGGATTGCCGGCCTTCAGGGTTCGGAGCAGTTCGAGACCGGAGATCTCCGGCATAACGACGTCGGTGATGACGATATCGGGATCGTATTTTTCCACGAGCTCCGTGGCTTTCATGGCGTCGGGCGCCTGCATGACCTCGAACCCCCAGGAGTTCAGAAGGATTTCGAGCGATTCGCGGATTCCCGCGTCGTCATCGACGATAAGGATCTTTTTCTTTCTTGCAGTCACGGTCTCGAAATCATATCGCATACTGTGGAAACCATGCCTGACAGCCCGTGGACGAAGACGATAATTCCGGCTCAGACGCCGAGGTGGTGGCGCTAAATGCGTGAAAACTCGTATATTGCGGAAATCCTCCAGTTCGCGCTTTCGCTTGCGGATCTTGCCGAACGCCAGATCCTGCCGGTCTACCGCAACTGCAGTGTGACGCTCAAATCCGACGGTTCGGACGTCACGGAAGCGGACCGTAGCGCTGAAAAGGCAATGCGGGAAATCATCGGCAAACGATTCCCGGATCACGCCATTCTCGGTGAAGAATTCGGCGGCGCCCGGCCCGACCCGCGGCAACCCGCCTGGGTTCTCGATCCGATCGACGGAACGACGTCATTCGCCATCGGTGTTCCGTTATTCGGAACGCTGATTGGCTACCTGGAAAAGGGAGAGCCGGTCGCCGGCGTCATTCATTTTCCGGCGATGGGAGAAACCGTGTTTGCCGCACAAAACCTCGGTTGCTGGTCAAGACTCCGGGGCGGAACGCCCAAACGGGTTCAGGTCGCGCCGGCGAAGGGAATCCGTGAAGCATTCGTCTCGGCATGCAGCGCGGGACCGTCGGACATCCATCCCGCTCTCGAACAACCCTGCTACAAAATGAGTGCGCTCATCCCCCTCGTTCGAAAATTCCGGTTCATTACGGACTGCATGCAGCATGCGCTCGTGGCGCAGGGGCGCATTGATGCGGCGCTCGATCTGATCATGCATCCATGGGATATCGCGGCCATCGTTCCCTGCGTGGAAGAGGCCGGAGGCGTGGTGACCGACCTGGATGGAGTTCGTGAAGGCATCGTGTGGCGGCCCAGCCTGCTGACCTCATCAAATCGAAGGCTGCACGATCAGATTCTCGACTCACTGAATGGGCGCCGGCGACGCTTTGATTTGTGATTTCGCCTCATTCGGACGGCAATGGGTTCCAGGCTCGGGAGACTTCCTGTGTCACCGGTGCGGTGAGTGCGATTGATGATGAGCGGATAAGCCAACAAATTCGTACGGAGGTCTGTACATACGCAGGTGGACAGTTGTATACGGTAAGGTTGGGTGCGGCGATTTTATGAATAAATCCAGAATCATTTTGGTTCTTCTCGGCGGACCGGGAGCAGGCAAAGGCACACAGGCGCAGGCTTTGATGCGTTACCTCGAAATCCCGCAAATCTCGACCGGCAATCTTCTTCGCGCGGAAATCAAGCAGAAGACCGAGACCGGCTGTGAGGCCGAAAAACAGATATCCGAGGGCAAGCTCGTCAGCGACGAGATCGTCAATCGCGTGCTCGGCAACCGTGTGCGCAACGGCGACTGCCGGTACGGCTGGATTCTGGATGGCTATCCTCGAACGCTGAATCAAGCGGTCGCGCTTCAAAGCCTGCTTCGTCCGCGTGACAAATTCGTTGTGATCGAAATCGACGTCGAACCCGAGCTGGTCATCGAACGCATGACATCGCGCCTGACCTGCGCCGGCTGTGGATCGGTGTACAACACGGCATCCGTCAAACCGCTGAGGGAAGGCGTTTGTGACAAGTGCAGCTCGGAACTGTCGCGGCGCGCCGACGACCACGAGGAAGTCATCCGCGAACGGTTCCGCGCTTACCGGGACCTGACCCTTCCGCTGCGATCGTACTTCCTGCGCCTGGGAGTGCTTCGCAACGTGTACGGAATGCGCCCTGCGGAAGAAGTCACGCTGGACATCCTTTCGGTTCTGGACCTCGAAGGCGTTCCCGTCGAAAACTCCGTCAAACTGGTCTGACCTTTCCTCACGCACAACAGCAAATCGGGATACCACAGCTACGGAATGTCGCGGGCCAACAAAGTCACCGCAGGTCACTTCATCCGGCTGAGCTGCGGATTCCCGCTCACCCCCGAGGTCGAGCGCGCGCCGCAGACGCTGGGCCGCCCCTGCGAATGAGGGGCCCCGTTTCAGGCCGGGGATCATGGACGATTGATGTTTTTGGCGAGCTTTTCGATCAGCGCCGGATTCACATAGCGCTTCTTTGACAGTTGCTGGAGCTGGACCAGTTGAGCTTTCGCCTCATCGAAACGGCTCGCGGCGGCGTAGGCTTCGCCAAGCGCGGCCAGGTACTCGGGCACATCCGGACCAAAGGAGATCGCCCGTTGAAACTCGCGGATGGCGTCGTCGTATTTGTCGCGGGCTAAATAGGCGGCTCCCAGATAGAACCGGATGTCCGGATTATTGCGGTCCATGCCCACCGCTTTCTCCAGTTGCGCGATCCCGCGATCGTATAACTTGGCGGCGATGGAGATACGGGCGAACATCACGGTGGCATCGACGGAGAAGGGGTCCAGGTCCAGCGCGCGCTGCACCTGGGCTGTGGCTTCGGCCAGGCGGTTTTTCTCGAGCAGAAAACGAGCGTATTCCAGAAACGCGTCGGCCTCGCTCCGGTTTAAGGCGATGGCCTTCCTGAATTCCGTTTCGTCACCGGTCAGCAGGCCCAGGACGATATGGGCCTGAGGAATCGCATCCGTGACCGCAAGCGCCTGACGGACGTGTTTTTCGGCGGCCTTCGGATCGCCTCCCGGCCGCAGCAGCGCGGCGGCCAACGCCGCGTGGGCCCGCGGATATTTCGGATCCGCTTTGAGCGCCGCTTCGAGGGAGCCAACGCATTTCTTGAGGGTCTCCGCTCCCTTGTCGCACAAGTCCACGGCGACGAAGTACATTTCTCTTGCCCGCGCGCTGTTCGTGCCTCCTCGATTCAAGGCTTCGAGATCCGCCGGGGTGACCTGCAGGTTGAAGGTCGGCGCGAGCTTTTCGATCATCTGATTCTGAATCTGAAAACCATCCGCCAGAGACCGGACGTAGGTTTCTTCCCAGAGCCTGGACTGGTCGCTGACCCGGATCAGATGGACGGTGAGCTGCAACTCGTCGCCTTCCCTTCGCGCACCTCCTTCCAGCACGTAGTCGACGCCGAGTTCACGGCCGATCTGGTGCAACGTTTTCCGGGTTTTTCGATAGGTTTCGACGGAGTTGTACGCAATCACATCGAAAGCGCCGGATGAGATCTGTCCGATCTTGGCAATCGTCTCGCGCGTGAAGGCGTTTGCCAGAAAATCCATTTCCGGCTTCTCGTTCAGATTGTCGAAGATCAGCACCGCCAGGACCGGCAGGCGAACGGCGTCGGGTGAAATGGGAACGGGCTCCGGGCGAAAGCGGTAGATCAGCGCACCGGCGGCAATGAACGCGAGCAGAATGGACCAGCCTTTGGATCTGGGTTTCGCAGCGGACACGACACGAATCTTATCATCGAGACGGCCGAAGACGACACCCACGGGGCGCAGAGGCGCATCGGACCTGCTGGCGATGTCATGGCGGATGATGGACTGCTCCATCTCCAGCATCTTCAGATCCTCGCGCAGCTCAGGCTTTCGGCAGGCGCGAGATGGTTGTTCACGAGAGTTTTGGAGATCTCGGTCATCTGCCGTTCGATCTTGCGAAGCCGCGGATCGAGATCAAACACCGGGTCGACGATCCGATTCCGCGCCGCAAGAAGATGTTCGACAAAGGTGCGGTTGCGTATCCGCTCGTTTGCTTCGAAAGCCCGGTGCGCGAAGTCCTTGCTGGCGCCCCCCGACCGGAAGTGAAGTCGAAGCAGTGTCTCCACGGCAAGCTTGTGCGGCTCGATCATCAGGTGAACGAGCGACAGACGGTCTTCCTCTACCTTGCGCAGCCCGAGGATGATGTCGAGATTGGCGATGGATTCTTCAAAGCACTCCACCGCCTCTTCCAGGCGGCCGCCGGCCACATAGGCTTTGCCAAGGCCCGTCAGGGCCAGGGATCGTGAAAGCGGCACGCGGTCGTTGTCAATGACCCGGCGATAGAACGCTTCCGCGGCATCCAGTGTCCCGGCGGCCACCTGGGCATTACCGATCCGGATGTACGCCGCTCGAATCCAGTTGGGATTGTTGAGTTCGGTCGCGACTGAAAGAGACTGTTGCGCGTAATGCGCCGCCGCCCGGTATCCAACATTCCCTAAGCGAGAAAACTGGGACCCGCAGTGCCTCGTTGAGGAGTGGGGCTCCAGCGACGGTTTCGACCTGCCGATGCCCGCCGTGCTCATCATGATGTCGAACAGAGTGCCAGGCGCCGGAAGGCGCCACGTCTGGTGAACCGTTGTGGTTCGTATCTCGTCGAAACCGGCCGGGCGGGATGGTCACATTCAGGTCGCTGTGTTTCCGAATTGCGTTAAGAACGATGCCGATCCCAGACGGTGAACGCGAATCAGGCGGCCCCTGCGAAGGACACGATGCGCTTCGGACATGGCGCGCTCCGGACGTCCCAGATGGAGCATGCCGAGGCTCACTCAACCTGTGGGCGGGCGCGGCCCCGCGGGACGTGGCGGAAGCGGGCAATGTCTTCACGCGTGATGTCGATGTGCAGCGGAGAGTTGAACGGAACCGAAGTCTCCAGCAGAACACGAATCTTCTCGTAACAGATCTTGGCGCTCTCCTGGTAGCTGATCCGGTTTTCTCCGGCGAAGGCCGGCGCCGGAATATCCAGCGTGATCCGGGTTGACGGTTGACCTGCCGCGGTAATCGCAAAGTCGAATCGGCGGCCGCCGTCCTGTTTGGTTTCGAAGCCGAGATAGCGGATGTTCTGTTTGTTTTCTTTGGGTGCCTTGATCATGCCCCACGAAATATAGTCAAGGGCCGTACATATTTGCAACCCGTCTTTCGCCGGTGCTTACGATGCCACAGCCCGGCAAAATCGAGCCCCGCTACCTCGACTGGGACAACAAACCCGTCCCATTTAAGATCTTAGAGAAGGTCTCCACGAGCCACGATGACCGCCGTGCCACCGGCTTTTACGACCCTGCCGCCGCCGCTGACTTCGACATTGATCGTCGATCCGCGGCCCATTTCCAACCCTTGCCGGATCTGAAACGGCATTGCGAATTCGCGGTGTTTCCAGAGGTAGGCGCCAAGGCCGCCGGCGGCGGAACCGGTCGCTGGGTCTTCAAATGAGACCGGACCCGCGCAGAAGAAACTGCGCGCATAGAACAGTCCGCTGTCCTCGGCAAAAGCGTAGACGAGGTGCGAGTCGCGATCCGCAAGCAGGCGCGCGAGTTCCGCTCCGATGGGTCGAATCCGCGCCAGTCCGTCGCGGGATCGCAACGGCAGCATCAATTGTTTGACGCCGGTCGAGACGAACTGTGCCGGCAACGCATCATTCACGTCGGCGAACGTCAGCCCGAGCGCGTGAAGGATCCGGTCGTCGCTCACGATTTCGAAGAACTCGGGAGCGGCCTGTGTCATCCGGACCTGCGACACCCGGCCTTCCTGAATCAGTATCTCGACGGGAAGAATGCCGGCGCCGACCTCCTGCAGAAACGTGTTCCATCCGTCCCGGGTTGCGACGAGCTTTTCGGCCGCAAGCAGATGCCACGTCCCGATGACGGGATGTCCCGCCAGCGGCATTTCGAACGCGGGCGTAAAAATGCGGACGCGGCGCTCCGCTTCCAGAGCCGTGGGTTTCATCACGAATGTCGTTTCGGAGAGGTTGAATTCTCTCGCGATGGCCTGCATCGTTTCCGGGGAAAGCTCGTCTGCGCCGAGTACAACGGCAAGCGGATTTCCCCTGAATTTCTCATCGGTGAAGACGTCGAGGATAAAGTAGCGCATCGATGCAGTATACGAGCGTTAGAGCGGTGCAAACAGGCACGGATTGCACATATAATCCGCGAAACCGCCAGGAGGAGTTTATGCCGACGAGACGTGAGTTTGCCGCCATGCTGGGCGCCGCCGCCCTGCCGGGGTTGTGGGCAAAGGCGGAAGCGGAGTTCGAACAGACCGGCGAAGTGTCCGCCGACATCGCGCTGGCGCTGCTGGATGCGCAGGGCGAGCGCGGCATCTTCGACGATCCCAAACACCTCGACGAACTTCGCGCCGCACTGGGCCGGAAGTTTCGAGATCACAAAATCATTCGCGCCTTCAAGGTCCCTGAAGACGTACAACCGCTAACGTACTTCAGGAGGTAAACATGGCTTCGGAAGATCTCTGCTATCAGACCATCGCCGAATTATCGAAGCTGATCGCATCGAAAAAACTCTCGCCCGTCGAACTCACCCGGGCTTACATCGAGCGCGCGGAATCCGTGAACGACAAGCTGAAAACCGTGATCACTCTCACGAAGGACCAGGCGTTGAGACGCGCCGCGGAAACGGAAAAGGAGATCCGGGGCGGGAAGGTCCGCGGGCCGCTGCATGGAATCCCCTACGGACTGAAGGACCTCTTCGACACGAAGGGAGTGAGGACCACATGGGGCTCGATCATTTTCAAGGATCGGGTTCCGGACCGGGACGCCACCTGCGTGGAAAAGCTGAACAACGCCGGCGCGATACTGATGGCCAAGCTGACGATGTCCGAGTTCGCGGGAGGATCCACGCGTTCGAACCTGGTGCCCTTTCCACATAATCCATGGAAGCTCGACCGGTCGACGTCGGGTTCGTCCAGCGGGTCCGGAGCGTCCACGGCGGCGGCGATGGTTGGTTTCGCCCTGGGAACGGAAACCGGAGGCTCCATTCTCGGACCTTCGGCATCAAACGGAACATGCGGCATGCGGCCGACCTACAGCCGCGTCAGCCGTTTCGGGTGCATGACGCTGGCGTGGAGCCTCGACAAAATCGGACCTCTCGCGCGGTCGGCGCAGGATCTGGGAGTCATCCTCGAAACGATATCCGGTCCGGATTCTCGGGACTTCACGGCCGGCGCTTCCACTTTTAAGTTCCGGCCGGACCCGGGAAAAGTGACGGGCAAAAAGATCGGCATCGTCCGTCACGAATTCGATCTCGCGCCCGCGGCCAATCAGGCGGTGTTCAACAAGGCCCTCGACGTTCTGAAACAGGCGGGCTACGTTTTCGAAGACGTCGTTCTGCCCGACCGCCCATACGCGGAGGTGTACAACCTGATCAGCAACACCGAAGGCGGAACATTCTTCAAAGCGGCGTTCAACGACAAGCGTATCGAAGGGATGTATGACGCCACCCGCCGGGCCGACTGGATGGCCGCGAGCATGCTTCCCGCGTCGGACTATCTGACCGCGCAGCGGATTCGCGCGATGATCACCGCGGAGTCCGACGAACTCGCCGCAAAATACGCGGCGCTCGTCGCACCCAATAGCGCAACCGGCGCCGGCCTCATCGACCCCCCGGCCAATCCGAATCCTGAACGCGGCCAGCGCGGCGGGGGCGCGGCACAGCGAGGGCCGGCCGCCGCCCTGACGCGGATTGGAAACCTCGCGGGGCTGCCGGGAGTTGGAATTCCATGCGGATTTGACGGAGAAGGAATGCCGCTGGGACTCCAGATTGTTTCCAAAGCGTGGGACGATCAGTCCGCACTCGATGTGGCGCTGGTCTTCCAGAAGGAAACCGACTTCCATCGGAAGCGTCCTGCGTTCCGGCCGTAGTCCATTCCGGAATCGGAATTCCGCAATTTCTCATTGGTCCTTCTCTTGCTGCACAAAG
>JAHFTY010000359.1 GCA_023265365.1 Acidobacteriota bacterium | reverse complement strand
CTGGATTTCCTTTTCAGTTATGAAACTGCCATGCCACGTGTGGTACCACACCGCGCCTGTCGTTCCGTGCACGCTCAACATGCCGAATGGCCTGCCATCGCGCAAGACGTCAATCGTGTAGTAGCCGTGGAAAGCGTCGGCGTCGGCCGCGACTGTGGCACCGTTCAGGTATGTGTCGAGATACCGTTGCGCTTTCTCTTTCGTCTGCGCAGGGGTCAGCGAGTTTTGCGCGCCCGACACAAACCAGCCGCCCATCATGTTCGCCATGGGACTGTACTTGGCGTTCCACATCATGTTCGGTCCTGGCTCGGGCGAAATGCCGCCGTTGCGACTCAGTAGAATCTCGAACGCGTTCACGCCCGTGGATCTTTCCTTCACGCGGATGTGAAAATTGTTCGAGAACTCCATCGCTTCGGCAACGGCGAGATCGGGATTGTTGAACGACGCGATGTACGTTTGCGCGTGGACCACGGCCTGGTCGAGCGTAATCGGCGCGATGCCGGGGGCCGCGCCGTAGCCGCCGTAACCCATCATGCCGTTCATCATGCCAGGACCCATCATTCCGTACGTGCCCCAGGGCTGTGCGTTGTTCGAGTAAAAAAAACCGGCTTGCCACGCGTTCAGCACGAGGAGACCGAGGACGCCAACGGCGATGAGAACGATCGCGAGAATCAACACGGGACGTTTCATCTCACGCCCCCAGGTCGCCCTTGATCGCGTCGAATTGTTCCTTTGTGATTTCGCCTCGCGCGTACCGCGCCTTCAGAATATCGAGCGGCGATTCGTTCGACGCGGAAGGAAATTTGGCGTTGCGGACGAAATAGACCGCTAACAGCGTGACGCCGCCGATGATGAGCGCCCAGAACGCGAGCGACAAAACCGCGCGGAACGGATTAAAGCCGTAGCCATAACCGCCCATCATCCCGGGTCCCATCATCCCAGGCCCCATCGTTCCGAATCCCATCATCCCGAACCCTCCAAGGAGCAGGACCGCGAGTAGAACGACGAGAACGATGACGAGAACTGCAGTTGTGTTTTGCATTTTGCCTCCTCTGTTTTCCCGGTTGGGAGAAGGTTCACTCAGAACCAGCGCCGAAGCCAGTCCTTCTCGAACAGCACCTTCGCGGCGTGCCAGCGGCGCGCGGGAGGATGCACTTTCACTTGCGGGACCGGCTCCCCATAGAAATTTCCGGCGCCGAAACCGGCCTTGCCGTCACCGGTTTCGATAAAGCACTCGCCCTCGCCACTGAACTGTGCAGGTTTCCCCTTGCCGGTGATCTCGCGGGCAATATTGCGTGCGATGACGAGACCTTGGGCGTGCGCGAAAACACCCGCTTTTGGCAGAGGCTTGCCCAAGGTCAGCGGTATCCCGGTGACGTCTCCCAGGGCATATACTCCGGGAAATCTTGTTTCAAGGGTGTTCCGATGGACGGGGAGCCATCCGGTTTCCGAGAGCATTCCGGCGGAGCGCACGACTTGAGGCGCGCGGTGCGGAGGCACGTAAGCGAGGAGATCGTATTTCGTCTCCGTGCCATTGGAAAACTTCAACCTTCGCTTTGCCGGATCTGCTGAGGCTATCTGATGCTCCGGATGGTACTCGACTCCTTTCGCTTCGACCATTTGCCTCACGGCTTTGGATACGTCAGGACCGGCGACGCCCATCGGGCCAGGCTCAGCCGCATACAGCGCAATATTTGTTTCCTTACGTATCCCTCGCTTCCGGCAGGCGTACTCCAGGAGCATGGCCGCCTCATAGGGAGCGGCAGGACACTTGTATGCTGGCGCGGCAGTGAGTACCACCAGCCGCCCGCCGCGGAACATCGCAAGGGATTCCGCAAACGATCTGGCCCCAGGCAACGCGTAGAAGTTGTGTCCCGCCTCCGCCAAACCCGGAATTGCTTCCGGCGCAAGCTCCGCGCCGAGAGCGATCACGATGTAATCCGCGACGATCGTTCGATCCTGCACGAGGACGCTTCGTGCCGCTGGATCAATGTGACCAACCTCGCCTGTGACTACCTCGATACCCTTTTTCTGGAGCCGTGATAAGGGCCGAGAGATTTTCTCCGCGGTTCGATTCCCGGTCATGAGCCAGAGGAGAGACGGAGAAAAGACAAATGAAGCCTCCCGGTCCACCAGAATAATCCGGTGCTCCGGTTTCAGTTTCGCACGCAACTCATTGGCGACGACCAGGCCGCCGACACCCCCGCCCAGGATCAGAATTGTTTTACCCATAATGGCCCTCCTAAAAGGGAATGACCTTGTCGGCTTCCAAGGTCCAACGCGTCAGTTCTTCCATGGAGCTGCGCTTGGCTCCTTCCAGCAGATCCTGTTCCGACATGCCGCGAGCATCCATGCAGGTGCCGCAGACGCCAATCTGCGCTGCCTGGCGCACCACGGCACCGAGCATCGTCTGCACGTTGTAGTATCCCTGCGGCACCTTTTGCCCGGCTTTCGCTCCAGCCACGGCATCGCCAATTAAGAAGACCCGAAGCTCGACGCCATTCTGCCTGACGAGCGAACCGGCCAATCTGAGGGCGTTATAGAGGCGCTCAGTTCCGTATGGTGGATCGTTAATAATGATCAGGA